>NZ_JBHJYJ010000008.1:0-197832 GCF_042269845.1 Cellulosimicrobium sp. NPDC055967
AAATGGGCCCGGTCCCCTCGTGGGGACCGGGCCCATTTCCCGCCCACAACGGATATCCGCGTCAGTCGGCGTCGGGGTCCGTCCAGGTGCCGGCCTCGCGCTCGGTCCACAGCTCGCGACGCGCCTCGGCCTTGGCGTCCATGCGCTCGTGGTGCTCGCGACGCTTCTCCGAGCGCGTCGGGCGCAGGCGCTCGTCGAGGCGGTTGTCGGAGCCGCGCGGGCCGCCGAGCAGCTCGGAGCCGGTCATGAGCGTCGGCTCCCAGTCGAACACGACGGCGTTGGCGTCGGTGCCGATGCGCACCTCGTCGCCCCCGACCGCCCCGGCGGCGAAGAGCTTCTCCTCCACGCCCAGGCGGGCGAGGCGGTCGGCGAGGTAGCCGACGGCCTCGTCGTTGCTGAAGTCCGTCTGGCGCACCCACCGCTCGGGCTTGGCGCCGCGCACCTCGAACCAGTAGTCCGTGGCACCGCCCTTGCGCGTGACGGTGAAGCCGGCCTCGTCGACCGCCCGTGGGCGCAGCACGACGCGCGTCGGCTCGGGCGCGGGCGCCTCGGCCCGGGCCTTCTCGACGAGCTCGGCGAGCGCGTAGGTCAGCGGGCGCAGGCCCTCGTGGCTGGCCGTCGAGATCTCGAACACGCGCAGGCCGCGCGCCTCGAGGTCGGGCTTGACGAGGTCGGCCAGCTCGCGCGCCTCGGGCACGTCGATCTTGTTGAGCACGACGAGCCGCGGTCGCTCGGTGAGCGGCACGCGGCCGCCCTCGATGTCGAGGTCCTGCGCGTAGGCGGCGAGCTCCGCCTCGATGACGTCCAGGTCGCTGATCGGGTCGCGACCCGGCTCGAGCGTCGCGCAGTCCAGGACGTGCACGATCACGGCGGTGCGCTCGATGTGGCGCAGGAACTCGAGCCCGAGGCCCTTGCCCTCGCTCGCGCCCGGGATGAGGCCCGGGACGTCCGCGACGGTGAACCGGGCAGAACCCGCCTGCACGACGCCGAGGTTCGGCACGAGCGTCGTGAACGGGTAGTCGGCGATCTTGGGCCGCGCGGCCGAGATCGCGGCGACGAGCGACGACTTGCCGGCGCTCGGGTACCCGACGAGCGCGACGTCGGCGATCGTCTTCAGCTCGAGGACGACGTCCCGCTCCTCGCCCGGCTCCCCCAGCAGCGCGAAGCCGGGTGCCTTGCGGCGCGGCGACGACAGCGCGGCGTTGCCGAGCCCGCCGCGACCGCCCTCGGCGACGACGTACTCCGCGCCGTCGCCCACGAGGTCGGCGAGGACGGCGCCGTCCGCCGTCTTGACGACGGTGCCGTCCGGCACGCGCAGGACGAGGTCCTCGCCGTTCGCGCCGTCGCGGTCGTCGCCCATGCCCTGGGTGCCCGACGTCGCGTGCCGGTGCGGCGAGTGGTGGTACTCCAGCAGCGTGGTGGTCTGCGCGTCGACGACGAGGCGCACGGTCCCGCCGTCCCCGCCGTTGCCGCCGTCGGGGCCCGCGAGCGGCTTGAACTTCTCGCGGCGGACCGAGGCGCACCCGTTCCCGCCGTTGCCGCCGGAGACGTGCAGGACGACACGGTCGACGAAGCTGGCCATGGAACGATCCTCTCAGAGGTGGGTGTGCGAGAAACAGCAGGAGGGGCGCACCGCGTCGGTGCGCCCCTCCTGCTCGAAGCCTGTGGCTGTCGCTCAGCCCTCGACGGCGACGATGTCGATGACCTTGCGGCCACGACGCGTGCCGAACTGGACCGCACCGGCGGCCAGGGCGAACAGCGTGTCGTCCTTGCCGCGGCCGACGTTCTCACCGGGGTGGAAGTGCGTGCCGCGCTGGCGGACGATGATCTCGCCCGACTTGACGACCTGACCGCCGAAGCGCTTCACGCCGAGGCGCTGGGCGTTGGAGTCGCGACCGTTGCGCGAGGAGCTCGCGCCCTTCTTGTGTGCCATGACGAACCTGCTTTCGTGCTGGTTGCTGAGGGAGGGTGCCGGTCGGCGCGGGGCGGCCCGTGGCCGCTACCTCGCGCCGGGCGAGATCACTTGATGCCGGTGACCTTGAGGCGGGTCAGCTGCTGACGGTGACCCTGACGACGGCGGTAACCGGTCTTGTTCTTGTACCGCAGGATCGTGATCTTCGGACCCTTCTCGTCCCGCACGACCTCGGCGGTGACCTTGACCTTCGCGAGCTTCGCCGCGTCGGTGGTCACCTTCTCCCCGTCCACCAGCAGGAGAGCGGGCAGCTCGAGGGACTCACCGACCTTGGCGGACACCCGGTCCACCACGACGATGTCGCCGACGGAAACCTTCTCCTGACGGCCACCGGCCTTGACGATCGCGTACACCACGTTGCTGCTCATCTCTCTTAGTCTTGGCGTGCTCGTCACGGCGAGTTCGTCTTGGAGACTCCGGCCACGCCGCGGCGTGCGAGTGCGAGTCGTCCGTGGGCACACGGGACCGGCGCGCCTGGGCGCGCCGACGTTCAAGAGTACGGAAATCGGCTGGGCAGGTCAAATGGCGCGGGCGGCGACCGCGCGAACGATCCCCGCGCGCGACGGCCCCGTCCCGCGGTCTGCCGACCGCCGTCTCACTCGAGGACGAACGTGACCTCGAGGACGACCTGCCAGGTCGTGATGCGCCCGTCGACGACGTCGACCTTCTGCTCTTTGACCCACGCGCCCGAGACGTTACGCAGCGTGCTCGCCGCGCGCTCGACGCCGATCCTCACGGCGTCCTCGAAGCTCGTTTCCGACCGCGCGCTGATGTGCGTGATCCGTGCCACCGTGCCGCTCATGCCGGGCTCCCCCGTCCGGGGCGGGCGCACCGACGCGCCCGCGCACCCGTCGAGCATCCCGCCGCGTGCGGGCCCTCGCCACCGGGACGGCCTCGCGCGCGGGACGTCGTCCCGCGTCGCGACCGCCACGACGGGGGGCGGGCGGCGCGCGGGCGTGCCTACGCTGGCGGTGGAGGTGGTCGCATGCGCCCGGCACGCCCGCCCGACGGCACCCGCCGTCGCGGGCACGACGACGCCGTCGCCGCCGCGATGCGCGCCGTCGACCGCCGCGCGTTCCTCCCCCGCGCGCAGCGGCGCTGGGCGGGCCAGGACCGCCCGCTCGCCATCGGGCACGGCCAGACCAACTCGCAGCCCTCGACCGTCGCGGCGATGCTGCGGCTGCTCGACGTCGCGCGCGGGGCGCGGGTGCTCGACGTCGGTTCCGGCTCCGGGTGGACGACGGCGCTGCTCGCCGTCCTCGTGGGGCCCACGGGACACGTGCTGGGCGTCGAGCGCGACCCCGACCTCGCTGCGTGGGGCGCGGCGAACCTCGCGTCGACACGCACCCCGTGGGCCCGCATCGTGACCGCGTCGCGCGGCACGCTCGGCACGCCGGGCGAGCGCTACGACCGGATCCTCGTGTCCGCCGCGGCCGACGCGCTCCCCCAGGCGCTCGTCGAGCAGCTCGCGCCGGGCGGCCGGATGGTCGTCCCGGTCCGGCACACGATGGTGCTCGTCGAGGCCGAGCCCGGCACTCCTGGCGCGTCCGGCCCGGCCGGGGAGCCCGGCGGCGTCCGGCTCAGCGAGCACGGCTCCTACTCGTTCGTCCCGCTCGTCGAGGACCCGCCCGGCTGAGCGCGCCACGGGGGCGCCGGCAGGTGCGCGCGGCAGCGGGCCTCGTAGCTCTCCGCGCCGCCGACGTGGGCGGCGACGGGGACCAGCGGGTCCCGGGGTCCGTCGCCCGCCGCCGTCGCCTCCGGGGCCACCCGCACGTGGAACGCCGCGTCCTCGCCGCACACCGCGCACACCGCGGTGAGCTTGTCGACGCGCTCGGCCAGCGCCGCGAGAGTGGGCAGGGGTTCGAACGGGCGTGCGTCGAACGTCACGTCGAGACCGGCGACGACGACCACGAGCCCGTCGTCGGCGAAGCGCTGCACGACGTCGACCAGGTCGGGCCCGAAGAAGTGGGCCTCGTCGACCGCGACGAGGTCGAGCGGGCCGCCGTCGTGCACCAGGCGCGCGAGGTCGGCCGCGTCGCGGGCCGTCCGCGACGGGATCGCCAGACCGGAGTGCGAGCTCACCGTGCCCGTCCCGCGCCGGGTGTCGAGGACGTGGCCGACCACCTCGACCCGTCGCCCCGCGACCTCGGCGCGGCGGACCCGACGGAGCAGCTCCTCGGTCTTGCCCGCGAACATCGGGCCGCACACCACCTCGACCCGCCCGCCCGCGCGGGGCGAGGCGGCGGGGAGTCGCGCGGCGCCGCTCATGCGAGCAGTGAACCATCCCGACGCCGGCACCGCGCGACGCGGGCCGGCGCCCGCCGGTCAGCGGTGCCGGGCCGACCCGTTCGACGACGGACGGACGGGGAGCGGCTTGGGCTCCCCCGCCGGGCCGAGCACCGAGACGCGGTCGGGCGCACCCGGGCGCGCGACGTCGCGACGGCTGAGGAGCGTGGTCCCGGTGGACCCGGGGCTCTCGGCGTCGGAGGCACGGCCCGCGGGCTCCGCGCTCGTCGCCGCCGGGGGCGCGGCGTCTCCGGCGTCCGCCGGTGCGGCAGGGGCCACCGGGGCGGGGGCCGCGTCACGTCGCTCGGCCTCGCGCGCCGGCTCCGCGACCGGCGCGACCGCGGCGATCCCGGCGAGGCCTGCCCCGCCGACGCCCGGGACGGAGCGCACGAGCGGGAGCTCGCGCGTGCCGGTGCCCGCGGGGCGTGCCGGCTCCTGGGTCGGCGACGGGGGCCGCTCCTGGGCTCGCTCCTGGGCCCGCTCCCGTGCCGGCTCGTCCTCGGCGTCGCGCTCCCCCGCGGGCGCGGCGGGAGCCGGCGGGGTCGCGGTCTCGCGTCGTGCGGGCGCGGGCGGGACGACGTCGGCCGCCCGGGTGCGACGGGCACCGGGCGCCGGGTCCGCGGGCAGGATGCCGCGGTTGAGCTCGCCGTAGGGCACGTGGACCGACGGGGCGACGCGTCGCGCCGCCTCGACGACGGCGCGCTGGTCGTCGAAGAAGATGTGCGGGCGCAGCACCTCGAGCACGCCGTCCTTGTCCACGCCACCCAGGAAGAACGCGTCGTCGACGGTCACGCCCCAGGAGGACAGCGTCGCGACCGCGCGCTCGTGGGCCGGGGCCGAGCGCGCCGTGACGAGCGAGACGTGCACGCGCGGCTGGTACGACGCGTCGGCCGCGTGCCGCTCGCGCTCGACGACCTGGACGCGGTGGATGCCGACGAGGAGCTCGCGCAGCGGGCCGCGCCCGAGCGGGACGTCGGCGTTGAGCTCCTCGTGCTCGCGGAACGAGGCGAGGCCCCCGTCCTGGAAGTGGCGCTCGGACGAGTCGTCCGCGAGCACGCCGTCGAAGTCGAACGCGATGCGCAGCTCGTCGCCCGCCTCGTCCGCGAACGTCGGGTCCAGCACGTACCCCGCCGGGAGGCCGAGGTCGACCGCGTCGCGCACGGAGCGCTCGTCGGCCGAGAGGAACAGGTCGACGTGCAGCGGGCGGATGAACTCGTGCGGGCTGCGGCCCTGGCGGAAGACGGCGCGCGTGATGTCGAGGTCGTGGTGCCGGATCGAGCGCATGACCCGCAGGCCCGTCTCCGGCGAGTTGCGCGACATGACGATGACCTCGACGAGCGGGTCGTCCGCCGCCGGCGCCAGGTCGTTCAGCGCGAGCAGGCGGCGCACGAACCCGAAGGCGACGCCCGGGGCCAGCGCGTCGTCGCGGTGACGCTCCTGGAAGTCGCGGTACGCCGCCTCCCCCTGCGTGCGGAACACGCGGTCGGACTCGGTGAGGTCGAACAGTGCGGAGGAGGCGACGCCGACGACGAGGCGGCCCGAGAGGTCGTAACCCATGGCGGCATGATGCCAGGTGCAGGTGACGGGGGCGAAGACGCCGCCGAGCCGATCACGAGCCGGTCAGGCCCGGGCGGCCCACTCCCGGCGCAGGACGCCCAGGACGACGGCGTCGTACCGTACGCCGTCGACGACGCGCGCGTCGCGGAAGCGGCCCTCCTCGACGAGGCCGAGCGCCCGGCCGGCGCCGAGCATCGCGGCGTTCCCGGACCACGTGGCGAGGTCGAGGCGGACCCAGTCCGTCACCGAGAACAGGTAGGTGATCCACGCGCCGAGCGCGTCGCGGCCCAGGCCGCGGCCGCGCACCGCGGGGTCGTAGAGGCCGATGCCGACGCGCGCCCACTGCGTCTCGGCCGACTCCCAGTACCAGGAGCACGTCCCGACGAGCCGGTCCTCCTCGTCGGCGACGACGACGCGCCGCGGCGGGAGGCCGTCGTCGTCCAGCCCGCCCGGGCGGGCTGCCTGCGCGGCGGCGGCGTGCGCGAGCCGCGCGACCGCCGCGTCGGACGCGGCGTCGTCGGGCACGGGGTAGTACGGCCCGTCCCACCGGTGCCACTCGTGCTCCGGACGCAGCCACGCGCGGTACGCGGCGAGGTCCTCCGCGCGCCACCCGCGCAGGCGGGAGCGGGCCCCGGCGGCGTACAGCGGCACGCCGCCGGGTGCTGCCCGGGTCACTCCTCGCCGGGCTCCGCGTGCGCGTCGTCGCCGGGGGCCGGCGCGGGGTCCGCGCCGTCGTGGTCGTGCTCGTGGGCGTGCGCCGCGGCCGCGGCGATCGTCGCGAGCGTGGCCTTCACGGCCGCACGCGCCTCGGAGGTGACCTCCGGCAGCACCGGGACGGCCGCCTGCGGGAGCGTGATCGCGGTGTCCTTGGCCGCCGCGGCGCCGGAGCCCGACCCTCGCTTGCGGCGCGACCGGGAGCGACCGGCCTCGGCCGGCTCCTCGACGGCGGGGCTGCTGCCCGTGCCGCTGCCGCTGCCGTGGTCGTGACCCCCGCGACCGTTGCCGCCCGACTTCTCGATCGGGTCGGTGTGCACGATGAAGCCGCGCCCGTGGCAGTGCTCGCACGTCTCGCTGAACGCCTCGACCAGGCCCTGGCCGACGCGCTTGCGCGTCATCTGCACGAGCCCGAGCGACGTGACCTCGGCGACCTGGTGCTTGGTGCGGTCGCGACCCAGGCACTCGACGAGACGGCGCAGCACGAGGTCGCGGTTGGACTCGAGCACCATGTCGATGAAGTCGATGACGATGATGCCGCCGATGTCGCGCAGCCGGAGCTGGCGCACGATCTCCTCGGCCGCCTCCAGGTTGTTGCGCGTCACCGTCTCCTCGAGCGTGCCGCCCGAGCCCGTGAACTTGCCGGTGTTGACGTCGACCACGGTCATCGCCTCGGTGCGGTCGATGACGAGCGAGCCGCCGGAGGGCAGCCAGACCTTGCGGTCCATGCCCTTGGCGAGCTGCTCGTCGACACGGTGCACCGTGAAGACGTCCTGCGTGCCCGTCCACTTCGAGACGCGCTCGCGCAGGTCCGGGGCGAGCTCCTCGACGTACGTCGAGATCTCGCTCCACGCCCCGTCGCCCTCGACGACGAGCGAGCTGAAGTCGTCGTTGAAGATGTCGCGGACCACGCGGATCGCGAGGTCGGGCTCGCCCTGGAGCAGGGCGGGGGCCGACGCGGTCTTCGACTTCTTCTCGATGGCCTCCCACTGGCCGCGCAGGCGCTCGACGTCGGCGCGCAGCTCCTCCTCGCTCGCGCCCTCGGCCGCGGTGCGCACGATGACGCCCGCGCCGTCGGGCACGACCTCCTTGAGGATCTTCTTGAGGCGGTTGCGCTCGGTGTCGGGGAGCTTGCGGCTGATGCCCGTCATGCCGCCGCCCGGGACGAACACGAGGTAGCGGCCCGCGAGCGTGATCTGCGACGTGAGACGCGCGCCCTTGTGCCCGATCGGGTCCTTGGTCACCTGCACGAGCACGGAGTCGCCCGACTTGAGCGCCTGCTCGATGCGTCGCGGCTGGCCCTCGAGCCCGGCCGCGTCCCAGTTGACCTCGCCCGCGTACAGCACCGCGTTGCGGCCCTTGCCGACGTCGATGAACGCGGCCTCCATGCTGGGCAGCACGTTCTGGACCCGGCCCAGGTAGACGTTGCCCGCCATGGACGCCTGCGACTGCTGGGAGACGTAGTGCTCGACGAGCACGCCGTCCTCGAGCACCGCGATCTGCGTGCGGCCCGCGCGCTCGCGCACGACCATCGACCGCTCGACCGACTCGCGGCGCGCGAGGAACTCCGCCTCCGTGATGATCTGGCGGCGGCGACCGGCGTCGCGCCCCTCGCGGCGGCGCTGGCGCTTCGCCTCGAGGCGCGTCGAGCCCTTGAGCGCCGTGACCTCGTCGGCCAGGCTGCGCTCGCGCGGCCGCGAACGGGTCGAGGAGCTCTCGCCGCTCTCGCCCCGCCCACCGCGGCGGCGGCGACGCCGACGACGGCTGCCGCCCGCCTCGTCCTCGCCGGGCTCGGCGTCGGCAGACTCGTGCTCGGGCTCGTCGGCCTCGGCGGCCGCGCCGGAGTCGGCCGGCTCGTCACCCCCGGCGGGGGCCTCGTCGTTCTCGTCCTGCTCGCGACCGGTGTCCGGGCGACCGCGACGACCGCGGCCACCGCGGCGACGACGGCGACGGGGACCGGACTCCGCGTCGTCGGACGCGGCCTGGTCCTCGGCGGCGTCGGGCTCGGCCTCGTCCAGGTCGGCGAAGTCCTCCGGGCCGAACGCGTCGTCGGGGAGCTCGATCCCCTCGGCGACGAGCTCCGACTCGATGGCCTCGATCTCCTCGACGGCGGCAGCGTCCTCGCCCGTGAGGGCGACCTCGACCGTCACGTCCTCCGTGCGCTCCGCCGCCACCGGGGCGGCGGCGGACTCCTTCGGGGCCCGCTCGCGCGGCTCGGCCGCGACAGGGGCCGGCTCGGCCACGGGGGTCGGCTCGACGTGGCGCGGCGGACCCGCCGGGCTCTGGGCCCGGCGCGGACGACGCGGCGCGGCCGCGGGGTCGGGCGCCTGGAAGAGCAGGGCGGTCGTCGCGAGCCGCGGCGTGCTCGTGCCCGCGCCGGTGGCCGCGGGCGAGACGGGGGTCTCGGGTGCGGCCGTGGGCGCCGGAGCGTCGCTCGCCGCCGTCTCGACCGCCTGCTGCGGCTCGGTCGCGGCCTCGGCGGGGGCGGTCTTCGAGGTGGCGCGGCGCGAGCGGCGCGCGGGCTTCTTGGGCGTCTCCTCGGTGGCCGGCGCGTCCGGCTCGACGGGCGGCGCGGTGGCCTCGGCGACGGCGGGCGCGGCGTCGTCGGCCGTCGTGACCGGAGCCTGCGCGTCAGCGACCGTCGCGGCCGGGGTCGTCGCGGCCGGGGCCTTCGCGGTCGGGGTCTTCGCGGTCGGGGCGCCGGCCGCGGAGGTCGCGCGGCGCGAGCGGCGCGCGGGCTTCTTCTCCGCGGGAGCCTCGGACACGGCCTGCGCGGGCTCGGTCGGCCCGGCGGTGTCCACCGCGGACGCCTCGGGCGCGGCGGGGGCCTCGGGCGCGGCGTCCGCCGGGGCCACCTTGCGCGTCGTCCGGGTGCGCTTGGCCTTGCGCGGCGCGTCGGGGGCGCCGAGCAGCGCGTCCGCGTCCGGGCCGGTCGTCGCGGGCGCTGCCGGCTCCACGGCGGGCGGCGCGCTCAGCCCGAACTCGGAGAGCACGTCGAGCGGGGCGTCGGCGGGAGCCGGGGCGGCCTTCGTGGCGCCGCCCTGGGCGCGGCGCGCGGTGCGCGCGCGGCCCTTCGGCGCGGGCGTCCCCGGCGCGGTCTCGGCACCGGAGGACGCGGCGCCGGCGACCACCGGTGCGTCTGCGGGCACCGCCGTGTCTGCGAGCACCGCCGTGTCTGCGGGCACCGCTGCGTCAGCGACGGTCGCCGCGGGGGCCTCGGCCGCGTCCGTGGCAGGCTCGACGGGCGCGGACGTGGTCCGGGTCGCGCGGCGCGAACGGCGCGCGGGCTTCTTCTCGGCCGCCTCGGGACCGGGGGGCACGTCGGCCGCGGGAGCCGCGTCGGCGGGCGCCGCGGGGGTCTCGGCGGGGACGGTCGCGCCCTCGTCCGGCACGGCCGGCGTCTGGGGCGGGGCCGCGCTGCGCGTCGCGCGGCGGCGGGCGGGCTTGCGCCCGGTGGTGGTCGGGCTCTCTGCCCGGTCCTGGGTCGCGGCGGCGTCCGCCGTCGACTCTGAGGGGGTGCTGTCGGAGGTGCTGTCGAGCGTCACGCGTCGTGCTCCTGCTGCCACAGGGACCGCCCCGCACCGTGCGGCCCCTCGGGGCGGTCGGTCGTCGCTCGTGACGAGCGCACCGGAGCGCGTCGTCCGGCGACGGAAGTCGTCGGCCACGGCCGCGGTCCGCGTGCGCGGCGCGGGCGCCTGCCACCGGGCCCTTCGCCCCGGTCGGCGCTCCGACTGCCGCGGTCCGCTGGTGCCGCGATCTCGTGCTCGTCGGGAGGGCGATGCGGTGCCCACCCGGCTCCGCCCAGTATCGCACAGGGGCGCGAACGAACCTCGGCGACACGCACCGCCGACCGGGCCACCGGTCCCGCCCGGTCGGGACCATGGTCCCGATCGCTTGTGAACATAGTCACAAGCGGCGTGTTTTCAGTACTTCGCGTCATCTCCCGGCCCGTCGATGGGGCAGATTGGGACCAGCGCCGACCTGCGGCGGCCCTCCCCGGACCGCCGCGACCGGTGCCTCGCCCAGCACCTCCCCCTGAAGCCCGCCGACCCCGTCGGCCCCCCGAGGAGCGCACGTGGAAGCCCTGGATCTCGCCCGGTGGCAGTTCGCCATCACGACCGTCTACCACTTCATCTTCGTCCCGCTGACGATCGGGCTGGCGCCGCTCGTCGCGATCATGCAGACGGCCTGGGTGCGCACCGGCAACGAGCGGTGGCTGCGCCTGACCAAGTTCTTCGGCAAGCTCCTGCTCATCAACTTCGCCCTCGGCGTCGTCACCGGCATCGTGCAGGAGTTCCAGTTCGGCATGAACTGGAGCGAGTACTCGCGCTTCGTCGGCGACGTGTTCGGCGCGCCGCTCGCGATGGAGGCGCTCGCCGCGTTCTTCATCGAGTCGACGTTCCTCGGCCTGTGGATCTTCGGGTGGGACCGCCTCAACAAGAAGGTGCACCTCGCGTGCATCTGGGCCGTGGCGATCGCGACCAACCTCTCCGCGTTCTTCATCCTCGCCGCGAACTCGTGGATGCAGCACCCGGTCGGCGCGATCTTCAACCCCGAGACCGGGCGCGCGGAGATGAACGACATCGGCGCCGTCCTCACGAACAACACCCTCTGGGCCGCGTTCCCGCACCAGATCACGGCGACCTTCCTCACCGCGGGCACGTTCGTCACCGGCATCGCCGCGTGGTGGATGGTCCGGCTGGTCCGCACCAAGAAGGCGGAGAACGTCGAGCTCGCGCGGGACGTCTACCGCCCGGCCGTCACCCTCGGCGTCATCGCCATGCTCGTCGGCGGGCTCGGGGTCGCCGTCTCCGGCGACATCCAGGGCAAGATCATGTACGAGCAGCAGCCCGGCAAGATGTCCTCGGCCGAGGCGCTGTGCCAGGGGCAGGAGGGCGCCGCGTTCTCCATCCTCACGATCGGCGACCTGTCCAACTCGTGCGAGAACGTCACGCACCTCATCGAGATCCCCGGTCTCGCGTCGTACCTCGGCACCGGCCACTTCTCCGGTCCCGAGTCCTACCTGCCCGGCGTCGAGGACGTCCAGGAGCAGATGACCGAGCGCTACGGCGACGTCACCGCCGCCGGCGACCCGGTCACGTACACGCCGAACCTCGCGATGACCTACTGGTCCTTCCGGCTCATGATCGGCATGGCCGCCGGCTCCGTGCTCCTCGCGCTCATGGCGCTGTGGCTCACCCGCAAGGGCCGTGTCACCGACAACGTGTGGTTCGCGCGCGTCGGGCTCATCGCCATCCCCATGCCGTTCCTCGCGAACTCGTTCGGCTGGATCTTCACGGAGATGGGCCGCCAGCCGTGGGTCGTCGCCCCGAACCCCACGGGCATCGACCAGATCCGCCTGCTCACCGAGCGGGGCGTGTCCACGGTGGTGAGCCCCGGCGTCGTCCTCACGTCGATGATCGTCTTCACGCTCCTGTACGGCGCGCTCGCGGGCGTCTGGTTCACGCTCATGCGCCGCTACGCGATCGAGGGGGTACCGCTGGTGGTGCACGACGAGTCGCCCGAGGCGCAGGAGCCGCCCGACGACGGCACCGAGGCCGCAGACCGCCCGCTGTCCTTCGCGTACTGACGCGCCCGGACCCGTCCAGAATCTCAGGAGGACACCACCGTGGATCTCGCCGTCGTCTGGTTCGTGCTCATCGCGGTCCTGTGGACCGGCTACCTCGTGCTCGAGGGCTTCGACTTCGGGGTCGGCATGCTGCTGTCGATCCTCCCGCGCGGTGACAAGGAGCACCGCGAGAAGGAACGCCGCGTCCTCATCAACTCCATCGGCCCCGTGTGGGACGGGAACGAGGTCTGGCTGCTCACCGCGGGCGGCGCGACGTTCGCCGCGTTCCCCGAGTGGTACGCGACCCTCTTCTCCGGCTTCTACCTGCCGCTCCTGCTCATCCTCGTCGCGCTCATCGTGCGCGGCGTGGCGTTCGAGTACCGCGGCAAGATCCGCGACGAGGGCTGGGCGCGCCGCTGCGACGTCGCGATCCAGGTCGGGTCGTGGGTGCCCGCCGTGCTGTGGGGCGTCGCGTTCGCCAACCTCGTGCGCGGCGTGCAGCTCGACGCCGACCACCAGTTCGTCGGCGGGTTCTTCTCGCTCCTGTCGCCGTTCGCGCTGCTCGGCGGCCTCGTCACGCTCAGCCTGTTCCTGCTGCACGGCTCGGTGTTCGTCGCGCTCAAGACCGACGGCGAGATCCGCGCCCGGGCCCGGCAGCACGCCTCGGTCTTCGGCGTCGCGGCGCTCGTGCTCGCGGGCGGCTGGGCCGTGTGGGCCCAGGTCGCCTACTCCGTCCCGTGGACGTGGGCCGCCGTCGTGCTCGCCGCGGGCGGCCTCGTGGCGGCGCTCGTCGCCAACCGCCGGGGCGCCGAGGGCTGGGCGTTCACCGCCTCCGCGGTGACGATCGTCGCCGCCGTCGTGCTGATCTTCGGGTCGATGTACCCCGACGTGATGCCCGCCGTCGACCCGGCGAACTCGCTGACGGTGCACGACGCGTCGTCGACCGACTACACGCTCACGGTGATGACCTGGGTCGCGGTGATCCTCACGCCGCTCGTCATCGCCTACCAGTCGTGGACGTACTGGGTGTTCCGCCGCCGCCTGTCGACGAAGGACATCCCGGCGCCCGCGGGCCTCTCGCTCAAGAAGGTCCGCGAGGCGGCGTTCGGCGGGGCGTCGTCGGGCGGCTCGGCCGGTCGCGGCCTCGGGGCCGGCGGGTCGGAAGACGCGTGAAGCCGCTCGACCCGCGGCTCCTGCGCCACGCGCGGGCCGCGCGAGGGTACGTCGTCCTGACGGCGGTGCTCGGGTTCGCCACGGCGGCCCTGGTCGTCGCCCAGGCGGTCGTCCTCGCGTCGGTCCTCGCGCCGGCGATCCAGGGGACGGCCGACCTGGCCGACCTCGGGCCGCGGGTCGGGCTCCTCGCCGCCGTCGTCGCGGCCCGGGCGGCGACGTCCTGGGCCCAGGAGCGGTTCGCGCTGCGTGCCGCGACCCGGACCGTGGCCGAGCTGCGCGAGCAGGTCGTCACGCACGCCGTGGCCCTCGGGCCGCGCTGGCTCGCGTCCGGGCGCGGTCCCGAGGTCGCGACGCTCGCGACGCGCGGGCTCGACGCCCTCGAGCCGTACATGGTGCGCTACCTGCCCCAGCTCCTGCTCGCCGCGACCGTCACGCCCGCGACGCTCGCCGTCGTGCTGGGCCTCGACTGGGTCTCGGCGGTGATCGTCGCCGTGACCATCCCGCTCGTCCCGCTCTTCATGGTCCTCGTCGGGCGCCTCACCGCGGGGACGTCGGAGCGGCGCCTCGTCGTCATGCAGCGGCTCGGCGCGCAGGTGCTCGACCTGCTCGCCGGGCTGCCCACCCTCCTCGCGTTCGGGCGGGCCCGGGGCCCCGAGCGGCGCGTCCGGGCGCTCGGCGAGGCCAACCGGCGCGCGACCATGGGCACGCTCCGGATCGCGTTCCTCTCCGGCATGGTCCTCGAGCTCCTCACGACGCTGTCCGTCGCCGTCGTGGCGGTGGGCGTCGGCCTGCGCCTCGTGCACGGGGGCATGGAGCTCGAGCCCGCGCTCGCGGTGCTCGTGCTCGCACCCGAGGTGTACCTGCCGCTGCGCCAGGTCGGGCTGCACTTCCACGCGTCCACCGACGGCATCGCGGCCGCCGAGCAGGCGTTCGCCGTCCTCGACGAGGAGGCGCCCGAGCCCGGGACCGCGGCCGCCCCGTCCCTCGCGGGAGCCACGCTCGCCCTGCGCGGCGTCAGCGTCCGCGCGGGCGACCGCGACGTGCTCGCCCCGGCCGGCCTCGACCTCACGCTCCGGCTCGGCGGGCCGGGCCGCGTCGTCGCCCTCACCGGACCGAGCGGGGCGGGCAAGACGACGACGGCGCTCGTCCTCCTCGGCCTCGTCCGCCCCGACCGGGGCACGGTCGTCCTGACCGGTCCGGGCGCCGACCCGCTCGACCTCGCCGACGTCGACCCGGCGACGTTCTGGCCGCAGGTGGCCTGGCTCCCCCAGCGCCCGGTGCTCGCCCCGGGGCGTCTGCGCGACGTCGTCGCGGGCGGCCTGCCCGTGACCGACGCCGACCTCGACCGCGCCGCGCGCACCGCCGGCCTCGACGCCGTGCTCGCGACGCTGCCCGACGGCTGGGACGCCGAGGTCGGACGCGGCGGCGTCGGGCTGAGCGTGGGCCAGCGCCAGCGCGTCGCACTCGCCGCGGCCCTGCTCGGCGACCCCGCGCGCGTCCCGCTCGTCGTGCTCGACGAGCCGACGGCCCACCTCGACGCGCGCGGCGAGCAGGTCGTGCTCGACGCCGTGCGGGCGTTCCGCGACCAGGGCCGGACCGTCGTCGTCGTCGCGCACCGCGCCTCGCTCGTCCGCGCCGCGGACGACGTCGTCAAGGTCCGCTCGACGCCGCTCGACGATCCGCCGGCACCCCCGGACGGCGGGTCCGACGACGCGGCCGCGCTCGCCGCGGCCACAGCACCCACACCCGCATCCGCAC
This sequence comes from Cellulosimicrobium sp. NPDC055967, assembly GCF_042269845.1. NCBI lineage: Bacteria > Bacillati > Actinomycetota > Actinomycetes > Micrococcales > Promicromonosporaceae > Cellulosimicrobium > Cellulosimicrobium sp. NPDC055967. The sequence goes on from NZ_JBHJYJ010000008.1 coordinate 15,030, forward strand.
ACGCATCCGCCGAGAGGAGGCACCCGTGACAGGCCCCCGACACCGCCTCGCCGCCGACCCGCTGTGGCGCGCCGTCGCCCTGCTCGACGTGCGCTGGCGCCGCGTCGTGTGGGCCGTCGTTCTCGGCACGCTCTCGCTCGGGAGCGCCGTCGGCCTCGCGGCCGTCGCCGCGTGGCTCATCGCGCGCGCCTCGCAGATGCCGCCCGTCCTCACGCTGTCCGTCGCGGTCGTCGGCGTACGAGCCTTCGGCATCTCGCGCGGCGTGTTCCGCTACCTCGAGCGCCTCGCCTCGCACGACGTCGCGCTGCGCGGCATGGCGGCCCTGCGCGCCAACCTCTACACCGCGCTGGCGGAGGGCTCGCCCGGCGCGCTCGTCGGGCTGCGGCGCGGCGACCTGCTCGCCCGGGTCGGCGCGGACGTCGACGCGGTGGGCGACGTCGTCGTGCGCGCGCTCGTCCCGGCGGGCATCGCGCTGGCGATCTCCGTGGGGTCCGTCGTGCTCGTCGGGGCGTTCCTGCCCGCCGCGGGCGTCGCGCTCGCGCTGTGCCTGCTCCTCGCCGCGGTCGTCGCGCCGTGGCTCTCCGCCCGCTCGGCCCGCGAGGTCGAGGCGCGCGGCGCCGCGACGCGCGCGGCCATGACCGCGACGACGCTCGAGATCCTCGAGCAGTCCGGCCCGCTCGCCGTCTCCGGACGTCTGGGCGCGCGCCTGGACGACCTGCGCGCGACCGACCGCGCCCTCGCCCGGGTGACCGACGACGGCGCCCGGCCCGCCGGGGTCGCGGCCGGGATCGCGGCGCTCGCCGTCGGGCTCGCCGTGCTGGCGTCGCTCCTGCTCGGCATCCCCGCCGTCACGGCCGGGACGCTCGCCCCGGTCGAGCTGTCGGTGATCGTGCTCACGCCGCTCGCCGTGTTCGAGGCCGCCAACGCGCTGCCCGCCGCAGCCGTCCAGCTCCACCGCTCGCGCCAGGCGGCGGCACGCGTCGTCGCGCTCCTCGACGGGTCGGCACCGCGCGCGGCCGCGACGGCCCGCGACCCGGAAGCCCCCGGTGCGGCGGAGGCGTCGCTCGTGCTCGACGGCGCCGCGGCCGGGTGGCCGGGCACGACGCGCGTCGTCGTGGAGGGCGTGGACCTGGACCTTCGTCCGGGTCGCGCCCTCGCGGTCGTCGGGCCCTCCGGCGTCGGGAAGACGACGCTGCTCGCGACCGCCGCGGGGCTCGTCCCCGCGCTCGCGGGCCGGGTGGCGCTCGACGGCGCCGAGGCGAGCGCCCTCCCCCGCGAGGACGCAGCGCGCGGCGTCGTGCTGGTCGCGGAGGACGGGCACGTGTTCGACACGACGGTGCTCGAGAACCTGCGCGTCGCGCGGGGCGACGTGACGCCGGAGGACGCTGCGGCGGCGCTGCGCGACGTCGGGCTGGCCGCCTGGCTGGAGGCGCTTCCCGACGGCCTCGAGACGCTGCTCGGCCCGGACGCCACGACCGTGTCCGGGGGCGAGCGCCGTCGTCTGCTCGTCGCCCGCGCGCTGCTGTCGCCGGCGCCGCTGCTGCTGCTCGACGAGCCGGCCGAGCACCTCGACGCGGCCAGCGCCGACGCGCTCGTGCGGCACCTCGTCGCGACGACGCGCGGACCGGACGGCGGGTCGGCGGGCGAGCCACGACGCGGCGTCGTCCTCGCGACGCACCGGCTGAGTGCGCTCGAGGCGGTCGACGAGGTGCTGCTCCTCGGTGTCCCGGAGGCCACCTCGGGGGACACGGCGGACGCACCGGCGCGGGTCGTCGCGCGCGGGACGCACGCCGAGCTGCTCGGGCTCCCCGCCTACCGGTGGGCGCTCGACCAGGAGGCACCCGCACCGCGGTAGCCGCGAGATCGACCCGTACGGCCGAGATCGGCCCTCGGAGGGCCGATCTGGAGACCGACAGGTCGATCTCGAGGTGTGCGGGTGGCTCAGCCCTCGCCGAGGCGCGCGAGGAACAGCGCCTCGCCGACCGCGAGGTTCTCGATCTCGCTCGGCGCGACCGACTCGTTGGGCGCGTGGATGAGGCACGCGGGCTCCTCGACGCCGAGCAGCACGATCTCCGCGTCCGGGTACTGCCCGGCCAGCACGTTGCACAGCGGGATCGACCCGCCCTGCCCCGCCGTGACCGTCTCGCGCCCGTACGCGTCCGCGAGCGCCGCCGTGAGCGTGTCGAACACGTGGCCGCTCGTGCGGGCTGCGAACGGCTGCCCGACGGCGTCGCGCTCCACGCGCACGCGGACACCCCACGGGGCGTGGGCCTCCAGGTGCGCCACCAGCTTCTCCTGGAGCTCCTGGGCGTCCGAGCCCGGCGGGACGCGCAGGTTGAGCCGCGCCGAGGCGCGGGGCTGGATCGCGGCGGCCGACCCGACGACGCTCGGCGCGTCGATCCCGAGGATCGTCACCACGGGGCGCGCCCAGAGCCGATCGGCGACGCTGCCCGTCCCGACGAGGCGGACGCCGTCGAGCACGCCCGCGTCGTGACGGAACTGGTCCTCGTCGTACGCGACGCCGTCCCACGTCCCGTGCGCGACGGCGTCCGGCACGCCGTCGATCGTCGTGTCGCCGTGCTCGTCGCGCAGGCTCGCGAGCACGGCGACGAGCGCGGCGAGCGCGTCGGGCGCCGCGCCGCCGAACATGCCCGAGTGGATCTCGCCCTCGAGCGCCTCGACGTGCACGACGACGTTCGCCGCACCGCGCAGCGTCACGGTGAGCGTCGGCAGGCCGAGCTCGGCGTTGCCCGTGTCCTGGATGAGCATCGCGTCGGCCGCGAGCGCCCCCGGGTTCGCCTCGACCCACTGGTCGAGACCGCCGGTCCCCTGCTCCTCCGAGCCCTCGACCACGAGGCGGACCCCCACGGGGTAGTCCTCGCCGCCGAGCGCGCGCAGCGCCCGGAGCGCGGTGAGGTGGGTGACGACGTTCCCCTTGCAGTCGGCGGCGCCGCGGCCGTAGAGCCGGCCGTCGCGCTCGGTGAGCTCGAACGGCGGGGTCGTCCACGCGGCGTCGTCGAGGGGCGGCTGCACGTCGTAGTGCGCGTAGAGGAGCACCGTGGGCGCGCCGTCGGGGCCGGGGCGGTGCCCGAGCACGACCTGCGACCCGTCGGGCGTGACCTCGAGACGCGTGTCAATCCCCTCGGCGCGGAAGGCGTCGGCGACCCACTGCGCGGCGCGCTCGCACTCGGCGCGCGGGAAGAGGCGCTCGTCGGCGACGGACGGGATGGCGACGAGCGTGCGCAGGTCGTCGAGCGCGCGGGGCACGAGCTCCCGTACGGCGGCGCGCACCTCCTCGACGTGACCGGCGCCGTCGGGTCGTGCTCCGCTGCCCTGCTGGCTCATGCGTCCTCCTCGGTCGGGCCGCCGTCGGCGCCCTCGGTGGCGTCACTGCCGGGCTCGGTCGTGCGGCCGGGGTCGAGGTCGAGGGAGTCGACGTAGGCGTCGAACGCGTCGAGCTGCTCGGGGCAGTAGACCTCGATGACGAGCCGGTCGCCCGCGAGGCGGCGCTCGTCGAGCACGGACGGACGCAGCCCCGGACCCGCCGCCCCGTTCGCGGCACCGAGGTTCGCGGTCGCCTCGACGAGGGCGGCCGGGTCGGTGCAGAACCCGCCGCCGTCGTCGCCGAGCACGTCGGCGATGGTCTCCTCGCTGAAGGCCGTGATCCCGATCTCGGCGAAGCGGTCGTGCAGCTCCGCCGCCTTCTGCTCGGCCTCGCGCGCGTCGCGGGTGGACCGCACGTTGTCGAAGACGATCAGCATGACCGCGCCGAGCGCGACCAGGAGCAGCGCGGCGGCCGTGTACGTCACCCACCGCTTGGACGAGGCCGGCTCGGGCACGTGCACGGGGACGTGGTCGGGGCGCGTCGAGCTCATGCCGCCTCGCCCTCCCCCGCCTCGTCCGCCGCAGCGATGGCCGCCGCCTCCGGGTCCTTCCAGGACGGCTTGCGCAGCAGGTAGAACAGCGCCGGGACGAGCAGGCCGATGATGCCGAGGCCGCCTCCCACGATGAGCACGTACACCCCGACGTTCCCGCTCGAGAACTGGGCGGGCGGCACGAACCCGATGATCATCGCGGCCACCGACGCGCAGAACCCGACGACGCACAGGAGCGTCAGCGCGGGGGCGCGGTAGCCGCGCGGGTGGTCGGGCGCCCGACGGCGGAGCCGCACGGCCGCGACGAACAGCAGCAGGTACATGACGAGGTACACCTGCGTCGTGATGACGGACAGGATCCAGTAGGCGCTCGACACGTCCGGGATGAACGCGTAGAGGAGCGCGATCCCGGTCGTGATGACGCCCTGCGTGACGAGGATGTTCTGCTGCACGCCGTGCTTGTTGAGGCGCTGGAGGAACGGCGGCAGGTAGCCCTCCTCGCGCGCGACGGTGAGCAGGCCCTTGGACGGCCCGGCCAGCCACGTGAGCATCCCCCCGAGGGACGCCGCGATGAGCATGAGACCGAGGATCGGCGTCAGCCAGCTCACGCCGAAGTTGGCGAAGAACGCGTCGAACGCCTGCATGACGCCCGCGGTGAGGCTGAGCTGGTCGGCCGGGATGACCCAGCTGATGGCGACGGCCGGCAGGATGAAGATGAGGAGCACGAGCCCGATCGCGAGGAACATCGACCGCGGGAACTCCGACGCGGGCTTGCGCAGGCTTGTCACGTGCACCGCGTTCATCTCCATGCCCGCGTAGGACAGGAAGTTGTTGACGATGAGCACGAGGGACGCGAGGCCCGTCCAGGCCGGCAGCAGGTGCTGCGCGTCCATCGGCGCGGCCGACGGGTTGCCCTGACCGAGGAACACGATGCCGAGCACGACGAGGATCGCGGCCGGGATGAGCGTCCCGATGATCAGGCCCCAGCTCGACAGCCCCGCGACCGTCTTGGTGCCCTGCGAGGAGAGCCACACGCCCGTCCAGAAGAGCACGACGATGACGATCGCCACGTACAGCCCGTTGCTCGCGAGGCTCGGGTTGATGACGTACGCGAACGTGCTGGCGACGTACCCGAGCAGGCTCGGGTAGTAGAAGATCGTCATCGCGAACTGGCACCAGATGGCGAGGAAGCCGAGCGGCTTCGACACGCCGTCCGCGACCCAGCGGTACACCCCGCCGGACCAGCCGGACGCCAGCTCGGCGGACACGAGCGACGTCGGCAGCAGGAACACGAGCGCCGGCACGACGTAGAGGAACACGGCCGCGAGGCCGTAGACCGCCATCGTCGGCGCCGCGCGCAGGCTCGCGACCGACGACGTGATCATGAACGCGAGCGTGAGCCAGGTGATGTAGTTCTTCGGCGTCCGTGCCGTGATCGCCGCGCGCACCTCTGCGTGCGTCGGCGCGCCCGTGGACGAGCCCATCCCCACCCCCGAAGCCGTGACCCCGCGGGGCCGACCGGGACGGCGCGCGGAGGGCGCGTCGTCGGAACATCGCGAACATATCCCCGGGGGCGGGGTCGCGCCTGCGGAAGCGCAGGTGGGAGCGCCGAGCGGCGCCAGGCCGGCGCCAGGCCGGCGCCGGGCCGCTACGGGACGGCACCGGGACGGCACCGAGACGGCACGGTGATACGTTCGCGGGGCGGCCCCGTCCCGCGCAGGGAGGCCGCGACCTCGACGGACCACCCGGGAGCAGCGTTGAAGATCCTCGTGCCCAGCACCATCGCCCTCGACGTGCGCGGCGGCCCGGGGGACGTCGTCGTCCGCTACGACGCCGCGGCGCCGCTGAGCCCCGAGGACGCCGACGCCGAGGTGCTCGTGGCGTGGGCGAACACGCCCGCGAACCTCGCGGACGCCGCCGCGCGGCTCACGCGCCTGCGCTGGGTCCAGACGCTCGCGGCGGGCCCGGACGCGGTGCTGGCCGCCGGGTTCGGCCCGGACGTGACGATCACGTCCGGGCGGTCGCTGCACGACGGCCCCGTCGCCGAGCACGCGCTCGCGCTCGTCCTCGCGGCGGTACGGCGCCTCGACGTGCTCGCGACGGCGCAGCGCGAGCACCGGTGGGACGCCGCCGTGAACCGGGCGCAGGCCGACCCCGCGACCGCCGGTCGGTACACGCTCGACGGCGCGCGCGTGACGATCTGGGGGTTCGGCTCGATCGCCGCGCGGCTCGCCCCGCTGCTCGCCGCGCTGGGCGCCGACGTGACCGGCGTCGCGAGCAGCCGCGGCGAGCGCCACGGGTTCCCCGTCGTGACCGACGACGACCTGCCGGACGTCCTCGCGACGACCGACGTCCTGGTCTCCCTGCTGCCCGCCCTCGACGCGACGCGGCACGCGTTCGACGCGGTCCGGATCGACCAGCTCCCCGACCACGCGGTCTTCGTCAACGTCGGCCGCGGCGCCACGGTGGACGAGGACGCGCTCGTCGCGGCGCTGCGCGACGGCCGCCTCGGCGGAGCCGCGCTCGACGTCGCCGAGACTGAGCCCCTGCCGGAGGCGTCACCCCTGTGGGACGCGCCGCGGCTGATCCTCACGCCGCACGTCGCGGGCAACCGCCCCCAGCGCGCGTCGGACCTCGTGAACGCCAACCTCGACGCGCTCCGCGCGGGCCGCGAGTTCCGCAACGTCGTCCCCCGCTGACCCCTGCGACGACACCGAGAGGGACGGAGCGCCGACGGCCGGACGAGCTACCAGCGACCGTTGCGGGGGCGCGACTGGCAGCGCGGGCAGGTGTACGACGAGCGGTTCATGAACTCGTCGCGGCGCACCGGCGTCCCGCAGCGCGGGCACGGCTCGCCCTCCTGCCCGTACACCGCGAGCGAGCGCGAGAAGTAGCCGGACTGGCCGTTGACGTTGACGTAGAGCGCGTCGAAGCTCGTGCCGCCCTGCACGAGCGCCTCCGTCATCACCTCGGCGGCGGCGTCGAGCAGGCGGTGCGCCTCCGGGCGGCGCAGCGTGTCCGTGGCACGCGCGAAGTGCAGGCGGGCGCGCCACAGCGCCTCGTCGGCGTAGATGTTGCCGACCCCGGAGACGACCGTCTGGTCGAGCAGGGCGCGCTTCACGCCGGTCCGACGACGGCGGATCGCGTCGACGACGTCGTCGCGCCGGAGCGCGGGGTCGAGGAGGTCGCGGCCGATGTGCACGACCGGGCCGGGCACCGCGGCGAGGTCCGAGCCGAGACCGCCCGGGGCACCGTCGGGCGTGGGCACGAGGTCCTGGACGGACAGGTGCCCGAACGTGCGCTGGTCGACGAAGTCGAGCGCGAGCGCGCCCGCCGGGCCGGCGCCGTCGGGCTCGAGCACGAGGCGCACACGCAGGTGCGGCGACCGTTCCCCGAGGCCCGGCCCCGAGCGCACCAGGAGCTGGCCCGACATCCCGAGGTGGGCCAGCAGCGCGGCCGCGGGGCCGTCGTCGGGCCCGTCCGTCGGTCCGCCCGGGACGAGCGGGAGCCAGAGGAACTTGCCGCGGCGCACGGCGGCGTCGAGCCGCTGGCCGAGGAGCTGGTCCCGGAAGTCGGCCGGGCCGCCGTCATGGCGCCGCACGCTGTAGTCGCGCAGCACCTCGACGTCGACGACCCGGGAGCCCAGCACGTGGCGGTCGAGGCCGTCGCGGACGGTCTCGACCTCGGGCAGCTCAGGCACCGGCGTCCTCGGCCGCCTCCACCGCCGTGGTCACGCGCCCGTCGGACGGCTCCGGCTCCGCGCGCTCGGCCGCCAGGGCGCGGTAGGCGCGCTCGGCGGCCTCCTGCTCGGCGTACTTCTTGGCGGTGCCGCTGCCGGTCCCGTAGAGCCGGCCGTCGAGGTGCACGTACGAGGTGAAGACGCGCGCGTGGTCCGGCCCGACGGCGTCGCTCGAGTAGGAGGGGGCGCTCAGCCCTGCGGCGGCGGCGGCCTCCTGGAGCGACGTCTTCCAGTCGAGCCCCGCGCCGAGCCCCGCCGCGGCCGACAGCGTCGGCTCCACGAGCCGGAGCACGAGACCGCGTGCGGGCTCGAGCCCGTGGCTCAGGTAGACCGCGCCGATGATCGCCTCGACCGTGTCCGACAGGATCGAGTCCTTGTCGTTGCCGCGCGTGCGGATCTCGCCCTTGCCGAGCAGCACGTACTGGCCCAGGCCGAGCCGGCGCGCGATCGCGGCGAGCGACTTCTGCGAGACGGTCGCGGCCCGCATCTTGGCGAGCTCACCCTCGGACAGGTCGGGGTGGCGGCGGTAGAGGGTCTCCGTGACGACGAGGCCCAGGACGGTGTCACCAAGGAACTCGAGACGCTCGTTCGTGGGGATGCCGCCGTTCTCGTGCGCGAACGACCGGTGCGTGAGCGCAAGCACGAGAAGCTCGGGGTCCAGATGGACCCCGAGCTTCTCGAGAAGACCGGATGCCGGTGCAGCCGGTGCCACGCGCCTCAGCCTGCGTGCTCGGTGCGCAGCGCCTCGGCGTACTGGCGGCCCTTGTAGGTACCGCACGTCGGGCACGCCGCGTGCGACAGCTTGTCGCCCTTGCACTGCGGGCAGGTGGTGAGGTTCGCGGCGGTCGTCTTCCACTGCGAACGACGCGCACGGGTGTTGCTGCGCGACATCTTGCGCTTCGGAACAGCCACGGCTAGCTCTCTTTCGTCTCGTCGGACACGTTCGAGGTGTCGAACATGCTCTCCAGCGCCGACCACCGAGGGTCGACAAGGTCGTGCGTGTGCCCCGGGTCGTCCGCCAGACGCGCTCCGCACTCGGAGCACAGCCCCGGGCAGTCCGCTCGGCACACCGGACTGAATGGTAGTGCAGTGACGACCGAATCCCGTAGCGCGGGCTCGATGTCCGCGAGGTCGCCGTCGAGGTCGTACACGTCCTCGGCGTCCTCCAGGTCGTCGCCCGACTCCTCCGCGGCCTTCGCCCGCTCGGGGTAGGCGAAGAGCTCCGCGAGCTCGACCGTGACGTCCTCGTGGACCGTGTCGAGGCAGCGCACGCACTCCCCGACCGCGCGGCCGGTCACCGTCCCGGAGACCAGCACGCCCTCCATGACCGCCTCGAGGCGCAGGTCGAGCTCGAGCTCGCTGCCCTCGGGGATGCCGATGACCGCGGTACCGAGGTCGGCGGGCGCGGGGACGGTCGCGACGACCGTCCGCATGCTCCCGGGTCGCCGACCGAGCTCGTGCGTGTCGAGCACGAGCGGCGACGTCTTCTCGGCGGTGATGGCGCGCTCCAGGATCGGAGCCCACGGGCGTGGGAGCCCGCGGACGGATGGTCAACGATGGTCGGGGGCCGACGGCCGCTCGACGGCGACTGCCAGGCACAGGCCGACGCGCGACGCGCCGAGCCGAACATCGATCTTACGTCACCGGACGGCACGGCCGCCACCTGCCGACGACCCGCGGCCGCGGCCCACCACCGGACGGCCGACGGTCGTCCGCGCCGCGGTCGCCCGGCACCGGCCCGGCGAGGACCTCAGCGCCCCGCGCGGTCGTTCGTGCGCTCGCGCATCGTCGCCGGGAACGGCGACTCCTCCGGCTCACCCGCACGCTCCCCGAGGCGGTCCGCGAGCTTCGCCCGCCCGCCCTGGACCTGCGCGAGCAGCTTGCCGAGGTCGACCTCGAAGTCCGCGAGCCGGCGGTCGCAGTAGTCGTCGGCGTCGCGCCGGAGCACGGCCGCGGCCTCGTCGGCCTCGTCGACGATCTCCCGGGCGCGCGACTCCGCCTGGACCACGACCTGCTCCGCCTGCACGAGCTCGATCGCCCGCGCCCGCGCCGTCGTGAGGATCTCCTCCGCCTGCCGGTGCGCGTCCTCGAGCACGGCGTCCGCCTGGGCGAGCACCTCGTCCGCGTGCGCGAGCTGCTCGGGCAGCGCGCCGCGCAGCTCGTCCAGGAGCGCGACCGCGTCGCCCTTGTGCACCAGCACCGACGACGACATGGGCATGGCGCGCGCCGTCTCCACGAGGTGCGTCAGGTCGTCGAGGATCGCGTTCAGCCCGACCTGCGCCTCCTCCGTCGCGCGGTCCTCGTGCGTCACCCGCCGGTCCTGCTGCTCGCTCACGTACCCGGTCCTTCCCGTCGTGCTCACCTGCTGCTCCCCTGCACCCGTGCCAGCGCCGCACGGACGGCCTCGCCCACCCCCGGCGGGACGAGGTCGTCCACCGGTCCCCCGTACCGCGCGATGTCCTTCACGAGCGACGACGCGACGTGCTGGAGCGCGGCGTCGCCCGCGACGAACACGGTCTCGACGCCGGCCAGGTGCCGGTTCATGAGCGCCATCGGCAGCTCGGCGTCGAAGTCCGCGCCACCGCGCAGGCCCTTGACCACGGCGCCCGCTCCGATCTCGCGGCAGAAGTCCACCAGGAGCCCGGGCACGACCTCGACGCGGACCCCGTCCAGCCCGGCGTCGTCGACGGCCGCGCGGGCCAGCGCGACCCGCTCGTCGGCGCTCAGCAGCGCCGACTTCGACGCGTTCCGCGCGACGCCGACGACGACCTCGTCGAAGAGCGCACGGGCACGTCGGACGATGTCGAGGTGGCCCAGGGTGATCGGGTCGAACGACCCGGGACAGACGGCTGTGGTCACGTCGTCACGGTAGTACACGGGGTCGCGCCGACGGCGGCGGCACGGCCGGGCGGGCGCGGATCACCGTCGCGCGCGACGATGGTGCGCGTGACCGCCCCGGAGGAGACCGTCGTCGTCCCGCTCACGACGCCCGAGCTCGTGCGCTCGCTCCACCGCGACGTGCTCGCGCCGTCGTTCCCGCCCGCCGAGCTCGTGGACGAGGCCGAGCTCCTCGACGACCACGCGACCGGGCGCCTGCGCAGCCTCGGCGTGGTGGAGGACGGGCGCGTCGTCGCCGGCGTCGTCGGCGAGTGGTTCCCCGACGCGCGCGTCCTCCTCGTCCTCTACCTCGCGATCGCCCCCGGCCGGCGCGGCGGCGGGGTCGGCGGCCGGCTCGTCGCCGCCGCGCTCGCCGACTGGCGCGCGCTCGACCCGCTCCTCGTCGTCGGGGAGGTCGAGCACCCGGCCCACCACGCCGGCAGCGAGGCGCACGGCGACCCCGTCGCGCGGCTGCGGTTCTACGCGCGCCTCGGCGCGCGCGTCCTCGCGCTCCCCTACTTCCAGCCCGGCGACGGCCCCGGCGGCGAGCGCGTCCCGGCGCTCCTGCTCGTCTCGTTCCCGCTGGGCCCGGGCACGCCCGACGACGCCCCGGCAGCGCCGCTGCGCGCGTTCCTCGCGGAGAACCTCCGCGCGAGCGAGGGCACGCTGGCCGACGACGCCGCGACCCGCCGCCTGCTCGACGCCGCGTCCGGGGACCGCGTCCCGCTCGTCGACCCGGCCGACCCCGCCGCCCTCGCGACCGTCCCCGTCGGTCTCCTCGCCCCGGACGAGGCCCACGCGCCGTCCTGAGGCCCGTCGACCGGACCGTCCCCACACGCAGAGCAGGCGATCCGGGCGTGTCAGACGGCCCGGACGCGCCGGAACCGCCTGCTCGGCAGGGCGGGGCACCGGCGGAACCCGGGCGCTATGTCTCGTCGGATAGCTCGGGACCGACGAAGTACACCGTCGTCTCGCCGTAGTCCTTGCGCGCGACGACCTCCCAGCCCGTCGGCCAGGTCGGCTCGGGCGTGCGCGTCGAGCGCTCGACGACGACGACGGCGGCCGGGTCGAGGACGCCGGGCACGGCGAGGTGGGCGAGGACGCGCTCCAGCGCCTCGGTGGTGACGTCGTACGGCGGGTCGACGAGCACGAGGTGGTACGGGCCGCGAGACGCGCGACCAGTCGGCGTCCCGTCCGCCCCGCCGACCGCCGCCCGCTGCGCCACGTCCGCGGCCACGCCGGCGACGAACGTCTCGGCGGGTTGCGCGACGACGCGCACGGTCGACAGGCCGAGGGCCGCGACGTTGCGGCGCGCGACGTCGGCCGCGATCCGGGCCGAGTCGACGAGCGTCACGTCGGCGGCGCCGCGGCTCGCGGCCTCCAGGCCGAGCGCGCCCGAGCCCGCGTAGAGGTCGAGGACGTGCGCGTCGTCGACCACGCCCAGGTGCTCGAGGCGCGAGAAGATCGCCTCGCGGACGCGCTCGCTCGTCGGCCGCGTCCCGCGCGGCGGGACCTGCAGCGTGCGTCCCCCTACCGTCCCCGCCACGATCCTCGTCACGCGCCCAGCCTAGAGCCTGTCGAACGACCGCCCGGGGTCGAGGTGGCGCAGCAGGGGCGCGGTCCGGGGCACCGTCGCGAGCGTGCGCGCACGGCCCGCGGCGCCGCGGCCTCGACGACCGGGTGGACGACGGGGACGGCGGACGACGACCGCCTCACGCCCGCTCGAGGAACTCCTCGCGCTCCGGGTCGAGCTGGTCGCGGATCGCGTCGGCGAGCACCGGGTGGTCGGTCAGGTCGGGGTCCTCCGCCACGACGGCGGCCGCGTCGGCGCGTGCGGTCGCGATGACGTCCGCGTCCTTGACGACGCGCAGGAGCCGCAGGGAGCTCGCGCGCCCCGACTGCGCGGCGCCGAGGACGTCGCCCTCGCTGCGCAGCTCGAGGTCCACGGTCGCGAGCTCGAAACCGTCGGTCGTGCGCGCGAGGGTCTCGACACGGGTCGCGGCGGGCGTGCCGGGCTGCGCGGTCGAGACGAGCAGGCACAGCCCCGCCGCGGAGCCGCGGCCGACGCGCCCACGGAGCTGGTGGAGCTGGGAGATGCCGAACCGGTCCGCGTCGAGCACGACCATCGCGGTCGCCTCGGGGACGTCGACCCCGACCTCGACGACGGTCGTCGAGACGAGCACCTGGACGGCACCCGACGCGAAGTCGGCCATCACCGCGTCCTTGTCCGCCGGGGGCATCTGCCCGTGCAGCACCCCGACGTCGAGCCCCGCGAGGCGCGGGTGGCCGCGCAGCTCCTCGGCGACCTCCAGCACGGCCCGCAGGGGTGCGCGGTCCGAGGCGTCCGAGGCGTCGGGGTCGAGGAGGAAGTCGGGCACCTCGTCGAAGTCGTCGGTCCGCCTCGACGGCGCGTCCGCGTCCGGCTCGTCCGGGTGGATGCGCGCGCACACCACGTACGCGCGGTGCCCGGCGTCGACCTCCTCGCGCACGCGCGCCCAGGTGCGCTCCATCCAGGCCTCGTTGCCGGCGGGCACGACGTGGGTCGTGATGCCGGCGCGACCCGCCGGGATCTCGGTGAGCGAGGACGTCTCGAGGTCGCCGAACACGGTCATCGCGACGGTCCGCGGGATGGGGGTCGCGGTCATGACGAGCAGGTGCGGGCTCGTGCGGGCCTTCGCGCGCAGCGCGTCACGCTGCTCGACCCCGAACCGGTGCTGCTCGTCCACGACCACGAGGCCGAGGTCGGCGAACCGCACGTTCTCGGACAGCAGCGCGTGCGTGCCGACGACGATCCCCGCCGCGCCGCTCGCCGCGTCCAGCAGGGCCTCCTTGCGCGCGGCGGCGCCGAGCGACCCCGTGAGCAGCGCCACACGCGTCCCGTGCTCGGCACCCCCGAGGAACCCGCCCTCCGCGAGCGGCCCGAGCAGCGCGCGCAGGGTGCGCGCGTGCTGCGCGGCGAGCACCTCGGTCGGGGCGAGGAGCGCCGCCTGACCGCCGGCGTCGATCACCTGGAGCATGGCGCGCAGCGCGACGACCGTCTTGCCGGAGCCCACCTCGCCCTGCAGGAGGCGCTGCATCGGCCGTGCGAGCGCCAGGTCCGCCGCGATCTCCTCCCCGACCTCCCGCTGACCCGTCGTCAGCGTGAACGGGAGGGCGGCGTCGAAGTCGGCGAGGATGCTCGGCTCCCCCGAGCCGCAGGGCGGGCGGGCCGTCGCCGGCTCGGCCGCGGCCCGGGCCCGGCGCTGGGCGAGCGCCGCCTGCAGGACGAACGCCTCCTCGTACCGCAGCCGGTCGCGGCCGCGTCGCCACTGCTTCTCGTCGTAGGGCTCGTGCACGTCGCGCAGCGCCTCGAGCCGCGTCCCGAGCCCGTGCCGCTCGCGCACGGCGTCCGGGAGCGGGTCGGGGACGTCCTCCTCGCGGAGCGGGTCGAGCACGGTGCGCACCGCGGGCTGAATCTTCCAGCTCGGGATGCTCGCGCTCGCGGGGTAGATCGGGATGGGCCGGCTCGCCTCGAGCACGGCGCTCTCCGCGTCCTCGGCGTCGTCGTCGACCCCGATGATCTTGTAGTCGGGGTGCGTGAGCTGCCGGGTGCCGCGGTACAGCCCGACCACCCCCGTGAAGAGCCCGTGCCGCCCCGGGGCCAGCCGCTGCTCGTGGTAGCGCAAGACGTTGGGGCTCTTGGCGAAGAACGTGAGCGAGAGCTGCTGCGGGCCGTCGGTCACGACCGCCTCGAGGATCGCGCCCGCGCGGTTGCGCATGCGCCGGACGGTCGCGCTGCGGACCTGCGCGACGATCGTCACGTGCTCGCCGAGCGCGAGGCCCCCGAGGTCGGTGAGGCGCCCCGGGTCCCCGTACCGCCGCGGGTAGTGCCGCAGGAGGTCCCCGACGGTCTCGAGGCCCAGCTTCGCGAGCGGGCCCGCGCTGCGCGTGCCGACCGCGCGGGTCAGCGGCTCGGACAGACGGTCGCTCATCCCTCGGCCTCCACGGCGGCCTCGATGTCGTCGGCCGCGGCCTCCGGTCCCTCGACCGCGAGCGTGACGGCGCCGCCGTCGCGCCCGGAGCGCAGGTGCACGACCTCGGCGCCGGACCCGGCCGCGTCGGTCGCGAGCGCCTCCAGAGCCGCGCCCGGGACGTCGTCGTCGGCGAGCACGGTGACGAGCGCACCGGGGTGCACGCGCAGGGGGTCGAGCCGGTCCGCGAGCCGCCGCGCCAGCTCCGGCGCGGGCCTGCCCGCGGCGTCGAGCCGGGCCCACCGGACGGCGCCGAGCGCCGACCGTGCCGCCTCGAGCCGCTGCGCGGCACCGGGCTCCACGAGCTGTGCCGCGGCGAGAGCCACCGCGACGTGCAGGTCCGTCGCCGCGGGCAGCACCTCGAGCGTCCGGACCCCGTCGTCGCGCAGGGTCGCACGCAGGGTCGCGACGTCGTCCTCCGCGAGCTGCGCGCCGGGCAGGAGCGCGACGTGCGACGCGCGGGCGTCGATCGCGACGCGGTGCAGGGCGGACAGGTCGAGGGGGCCGGAGGCGTCCCGCAGCAGCACGACGGCGCCCGCCCGGGCGAGGTCCGCGACGAGACCGGGCGCCGTGGTCACCGCGACCAGCCCCGGGGCGTCCGCCGCCACGGCCGCGGCGTCGTGCGCCCCGCGGGCAGCGGCGTCCAGGACGTGGCCCTCCTCGTGGGGCCCCGGGAGGTGCCGGACCCGCACCTGGCGCAGCGCGGCGTCGTCCCCCGCCGCGGCCGGCGCGGCCTCCTCGCCGTCGGCCTGCGCGGACCGCAGGGTCGCGAGCGCGGCGCGCCCGACGGCGACCGCGGCCATCGGGTCGTCGGTGTGGACGTGCGCCTGCCAGAGGCCCGAGCCGTGCTCCCCCGGCCCGCCCACCACGACGACGGAGTCGCCGATCCGCGCGAGCTCGGCACGGAGCAGCTCGGCCGGGTCCTCGACGGGCCCGCGAGCAGGGTGCGCCGCCCCCGCCGCGGGGACGTCGACCACGTACATCACCTCGAACTCGCCCCCCTCGTGCCCGGCCTGCGGTCCGGCGCCCGTCTCCCCGGGCGAGCCCGGCACCGGCACCATGCCGGCCATCATGCCGAGCACCTCCGACACGCCCGCCCCGGCCGTCCCGACGACGTCGCGCGCGCGGACCGGTGCCGAGGCCGCGTCGCTGCGGTCGGCCACCGGGCCGGCCCCGGCGTCGGCCCCCGGGGCCCGGGCGTCGTCGAGCGCCGCGACGAGCGCCCCGAGGACCAGCACCAGGCCGAGGGCTCCGGCGTCCAGGACCTGCGCCCGGGCGAGCGCGTCGAGCTCGCCGGTGCTGCGCAGCGCCGCGGCCCGCGCCCCGTCCCTGGCGGCGGCCGCGACGACCGCGGGCGAGGAGGCGCCGGGACCCTCCGACGCGGTCGCGGCCGCGCGCGCCGCGGCGTCGGCCGCCGTGAGGATCGTGCCGGGTGCCGGGCGGGCCACCGCGCCGCGGGCGGTGCGGGCGGCGCGGTCGAGGCCGCCCGCGAGCGCGGCACCGGTCACGGTCCGGTGCTCCGCGAGAGCGAGCGCCAGCCCGCGGAGGTACTCGCTGAGGATGACGCCCGAGTTGCCTCGTGCCCCCACGAGCGCGCCGCGGGCCAGGCGGACCAGCAGGTCGCCGGCGCCGCCGACCGCGCCCTCCCGCCCGGCCGCCGCCGTGTCGCGCGCGGGCAGCGCACGGACCGCGTCGAGGAGGGTGAGGTACATGTTGGTGCCCGTGTCCGCGTCCGCGACCGGGAAGACGTTCACACGGTCGAGCGACTCGCGTGCGGCCGCGAGCGCGCGGACGCCACCGTGGCCCCACGCGACGACGACGGCGGCGTCGACCACGTCGGCTGCGGGGCTCACGTCGGTCCGGCTCCTCGCGCTCGGGGGACGACCGCGCCGGACGCCCGGGCGGTCGGACGGCACCGCGGGCCGTCGGGACCACGGTAGTCAACCGTGCGCGCCGTCGGTGCGCACGAGCGGCGTCCCGGGGCACCCGCGGGTGTGACGAGCGCCCGGTTTGAGCTCGGGCCCTCGGATCGGCTACCCTGACGAGGTTGCCCGGGTGCTTCGCGCGCCCTCGACACCGTCGAGGAGCCGCCGAGGAACACCGGGCGCGACACCCTACAGACCATTCAGGACGTCGCCGCTGCGTGCGCGACGTGCACGACGATCAGGAGAAACCGTGGCTGCCAACTGCGACGTCTGCGGCAAGGGCCCGGGCTTCGGGCACAGCATCTCGCACTCCCACATCCGGACGAAGCGCCGCTGGAACCCGAACATCCAGCGCGTGCGCGCCGTGGTCGCGGGGACGCCCAAGCGTCTCAACGTGTGCACCTCCTGCCTCAAGGCCGGGAAGGTCACCCGTCCCGCCTGAGCATCGCGAGACCCTGACGAGAGCGTCTGCCGGATCCCGGCAGGCGCTCTCGTCGTCTCTGCGCCGCGACCGACCCTCGACCAGCCGCCGACCAGCCTCTCGACCAGCCCTCGACCACGGGCGACGACCCGCCGAGATGCGGAGATCTCCTGAAGATCAGGACAAACCGGTTTGGCGGATCCGGGCCGCGGTGGCAGTCTTTGTGCATGGTGACGGAACTGAGCGAGGTAACCATCCGCCCGGCCGCTCCCGCAGACGCGAGCGCCATCGCGGCCGTGCACATCGCGTCCTGGAGGGGCGCGTACGCGGGCATCGTGCCCGACGAGTACCTAGCCTCGCTGGACCACGACCAGCGCGAGCAGCACTGGGTCCAGAGCCTCGCCACGCCCGGCGCGCGCACCTGGCTCGCCGACGCCGACGGGCGCACGATCGGCTTCGCCACCCTCGGCCCCAGCCGCGACGAGGACGCCGAGCCCGGCGACCTCGAGATCTTCGCCATCTACCTCGACCCCGAGTCCTGGGGGCGCGGCGTCGCCCGCGACCTCATGCGCACCATGCTCGGCGAGGTGCGACCCGGCACGACCGTCACGCTCTGGGTCCTCGAGGACGCGGAGCGCGCGCGCCGCTTCTACCGTCGGCACGGCTTCACGCCGGACGGCGTGGAGCGCCGGGACGACATCGGCGGCAAGGACCTCACCGCCGTCCGCTACCGCCGGGGCTGACCGCCGCGCTCAGGCGCGGAAGTGGTCCCAGCCCGTCGCGCGGTGCGCGACGGCACCGTCGACCCGCGCTCCGGCGCCGTCGCCGTCCGCGGTGCGCACCGTGCCGACCGCCCGGAACCCGGCGGGCAGGTCGGCGTCGGCGGGGAACGCCGCGAGCAGCGCGTGGTCCTCGCCTCCCGACAGCACCCACCCGTCGGCGCGGTCGCCGGCGTCCTCCCAGGGAACGTCCCCGCCGGACCCGCCGAGCGCGGAGGCCGCCGTCAGCAGCCGGTCGCGGTCCGCTCCGAGGGCGGCGAGCTCCAGGTCCACGACGACGCCGCTCGCCCGCGCCATCCGGCCCGCGTCCCGCAGGAGCCCGTCGGACACGTCCATCATCGCCGTCGCGCCCGCGTCGGCGGCCACGGGCCCCGCGGTGAGCGGGGGGTCGGGGCGCAGGTGCGCGGCGACGAGCGCGTCGTCGACGTCCGCACGTCCGGCGTCGAGCAGCGCGAGCCCCGCCGCGGACCGGCCGAGGCTCCCCGCGAGCGCGACGACGTCGCCCGGCCGGGCGCCGGAGCGCAGCACGGGCTCGCGGCCCTCGAGGTCGCCGTGGACGGTGACCGCGACGACGACCTGGTCCCCTCCCGAGAGGTCCCCGCCGACGACCGCGGCACCGAGGGGCGTGCACGCGTCGGCGAGCCCGCGCGCGAGGCCCGTGACCCAGTCGACGGGCAGGTCGCCCGGCATGACGAGCGAGACGACGAGCGCCGCGGGGCGCGCGCCCATCGACACCACGTCGGCGAGGTTCTGCACCGCGGCCCGCCACCCGACGTCGTACCCGGACGACCAGCGCCGGCGGAAGTGCCGGTCCTCGACGAGGACGTCGGTCGACACGACGTAGCGGCCGTCGGGCGCCGCGACGACGGCGCAGTCGTCCCCCGGCCCGACGAGGGTGGTCGGCGCGGTGGGCAGCAGGGGGAAGATCCGGGCGAGGAGCGCCTCCTCGGGCACGTCGCGGACCAGCAGGGGCGTCTCGCTCACGCCGCCACCCTAGCCGCCGCCCGGGCGGTCACGGGCACCCTCCGCGGGCCGCTACGGTGGTCGCGTGCTCGACGCCGTCCCTCCCGCCTCACCATCCTCCCGCCCCGGCCCGTCCCGGCCTCGCCGGTCGCGCCCCCTCGCCCAGGTGCTCGCCGTGCCCGCGCTCCTCGGCGTCGTCGCGGCGACCGCCGCGTGCGCGCCGAGCATCGGCGTCCCCGTGGCGGACGACGCCCAGAACCCGCTGTGCGCGGACGTCGTCCTCGCGCTGCCCGAGACCCTCGGCGAGGACCTGCCGAAGGTCGGGACGACGAGCCAGGCCACCGCGGCCTGGGGCGAGCCGGGTGCCGCGGTGACGCTGCGGTGCGGCGTCGAGGTGCCCGGGCCGACGACGACCGCGTGCCAGAGCGTCGAGTCCGCCGGCGGCACCGTGGACTGGCTCGTCGTCGAGGACGAGGGCACGTGGACGTTCACGACCTACGGGCGCGACCCCGCGGTGCAGGTCGTCGTGCCGCCGGCCGTGACCGAGAGCCACTCCACGTCGTTCATCGCGGACCTGGGCCGCGCGGTCATGGAGGTCCCGCAGACGCGCGCGTGCGTCGGCACGGGCGACGTGGGCTGAGCCCGGCGGGTCGGCGCGGAGGGCTCAGCGCAGGCCGGTGGGCCGCTCGAGCGCGAGCGCGACGAGCTCGTCGATGAGCTCGGGGTAGCTCAGCCCCGACTTCTCCCACATGCGCGGGTACATCGAGAACGGCGTGAAGCCGGGCATCGTGTTGATCTCGTTGACGACGACCTGCTCGTCGGGCGTGACGAAGACGTCGACCCGCGAGAGGCCCTCGGCGCCGACGGCCTCGAACGTCCGGATCGCGATCTCGCGCACGCGCTCCACGAGGTGCTCGGGGAGGTCGGCGGGGCACGAGAGCTCGACCCCGGCCTCGTCGAGGTACTTGGCCTCGAAGTCGTAGAAGTCGTGCGCCTCGCCCATGACGACGATCTCGCCGGGCAGCGACGCGCGCGGGCGCGCGCCCCCACGGCCCCCGAGGACGGCGCACTCGATCTCACGACCGACGACGCCCGCCTCGACGATCACCTTCGGGTCGTGCTCCTGCGCGGCGGCGATGGCGGCGGGCAGGTCCGCGAGGTCGTCGACCTTGGAGATGCCGAGGCTCGACCCGGCGCGCGCCGGCTTGACGAACACGGGCAGGCCGAGGGCCGCAACGGTCTGCGTCCATCCCTCGGGGTCGCGCTCGAACGCGCCCGGGCGGATCACGGTGTACGGGGAGACGGGCAGCCCCTCGCCCGCGAGCACGAGCTTCATGAAGTGCTTGTCCATGCCGACGGCGGACGCCAGGACTCCCGCGCCGACGTAGCGGACGTCGGCGAGCTCGAGCATCCCCTGGAGCGTGCCGTCCTCGCCGTAGGGCCCGTGGAGCAGCGGGAAGACGACGTCCACCTCGCCGAGCACGCGCGGCACGTCGCCCGGGGTGAGCACGCGCAGCTCCCGGCGCCCGGTCGACAGCGGCAGGATGACCTCCTCGCCGGTCGGCTCGACCTGCGGCAGGCGCCCTTCCGTGATCTCCCAGCGCGCGGGCTCGTCGGCCGCGAGGACCCACTCCCCCGTCGGCGTGATCCCGACCGGGACGACGTCGTACCGCGACCGGTCGATCGCGCGCAGCACGCCCGCGGCGGTCGCGGCGGAGATGGCGTGCTCGCCGGAGCGGCCGCCGAACAGCACGAGGACGCGGGGCTTGCGGGGCGCGCCGGTGGGGTGCTCGTCGGTGGACGGCACGGACCGGTCGGGGCTCTGGCTGGACATCGCGGACGACCCTACCGGACGCCCGCTCGCGCCCCGACGCGCACGGCTCCCTCCCCCAGGGCTCCCCGAAACTTCCCCCGGGAACGATCCGGGGCCGTCCTGCGTTGGGAGTGCCGTGGAAGACACGACTCTCGAGGCCCCCGCGGCCGACGACCCCGACCATAGTCCCGGCCGCACCGGCCCCGGCAGCGAGCGGACGCGCGAACGCGTCCCCGACGACCGGAGGGCGGTGCGGGCACGATGACGACCTTCCTCCCCCTCCTGCTCGGGCTCCTCGTGGTTCTCGCGATCACGGCGGCGACGGCGTACTTCGTCGCCCAGGAGTTCGCCTACATGACCGTCGACCGCTCCCGCCTGGGGGCCAAGGCGGAGGCCGGCGACGAGCCGGCCCGGCGCGCGCTCGCCGTCACCCGGCGCACGTCCTTCGTCCTGTCCGGGGCCCAGCTCGGGATCACCGTGACGGGCCTGCTCGTCGGCTACGTGGCCGAGCCCCTCATCGGCGAGTCGCTGGGCACGATGCTCGGCGGCGTGGGCGTCCCCCAGGGTGTCGGCGTGGCGGTGGGCACCGTCCTCGCCCTCGTGCTGTCGACGATCATCCAGATGCTCTTCGGCGAGCTGTTCCCCAAGAACCTCGCCATCGCGCGGCCCGAGCCGCTCGCGAAGGGCCTGGCCCGGTCCACGACCGCCTACCTCACGGTGTTCGGCTGGCTCATCGCGGTGTTCGACAAGGCGTCCAACGCCCTGCTGCGCCTGCTCAAGATCGAGCCGGTGCACGACGTCGACAACACCGCGACCGCGCGCGACCTCGAGCACATCGTGGCCGACTCGCGCGAGAGCGGGGACCTGCCCGACGAGCTCTCCGTGCTGCTCGACCGCATCCTCGACTTCCCCCAGCGGGACGTCGAGCACGCGATGATCCCCCGCTCTCGCGTCGGGACGGTCCGCCCCGAGGCGACCGTCACCGAGGTCCGCGAGCTCATGGCCCGTGCCCACACCCGCTACCCCGTGGTCGACGAGACGGACCAGCCGCTCGGCGTCGTCCAGCTCGCCGACGTCCTGGCGACCGACCTGCCCGACGACGCGCCCGTCACCGCGCTCATGCGCCCGGCGGTCGTGCTGCCCACGGCCATGACGCTGCCCGACGCGCTCGGTCAGCTCAACTCCACGCGCAACCAGCTGGCGTGCGTCATCGACGAGTACGGCGGGTTCACCGGCGTGCTCACGGTCGAGGACCTCGCCGAGGAGCTCGTGGGCGAGATCACCGACGAGCACGACCCGGAGCAGCCCGTCACCGTCACGGCCGAGGACGACGGCGTGTGGGTCATGGGCGGCGACGTCCACGTCGACGAGGCGGAGCGCGCCCTCGGGCACGACCTGCCGCGCGGCGACCACGAGACGGTCTCCGGCCTCCTCATCGCCCAGCACGGCGCCCTGCCGCGCGCGGGCGACACGATCGAGGTGCCGCTGCCGGACGACCCGGCCGACCTCGTCCACGACGAGCCCGTGCACCGCACGCTCGTCGTCGACGTCCTGTCGGTCGAGCGGCACGTGCCGCGCCTCGTGCGCGTCCGGCTCGTGGAGCAGCGGGGCGACGCCCCCGCCACCGACGAGACGGACGAGAGCGCCCGACCGACCACACGCCCGACGACCGCTGCGGAGGAGTCCCGATGAGCAACCCCTGGGTCGTCGTCGCGGCGACCGTCGCGATCATCACGCTGAGCGCGTTCTTCGTCGCCGTGGAGTTCGCGCTCCTCGGCGCCAAGCGGCACCGCCTCGAGGACGCCGCTCCCACGAGCCGGGCGGCGCGCGCCGCGCTGCGCAGCTCGAACGAGCTGACCCTGCTCATGGCGGGCGCGCAGCTCGGCATCACGGCGTGCACCCTCGCGCTCGGCGCCATCACCAAGCCCGCGGTGCACCACTGGCTCACCCCGGTCTTCGAGACCTGGGGCGCGCCGCTGTGGGCCGCCGACGTCGCGGGCTTCGTGCTCGCGCTGATCGTCGTGACGTTCCTGCATCTCGTCATCGGGGAGATGGCGCCCAAGTCGTGGGCGATCGCCCACCCGGAGCGCTCGGCCACCCTGCTGGCGCTCCCGATGCGCGGGTTCATGTGGGCGTTCCGTCCGCTCCTGCGCTGGCTCAACGCGCTCGCGAACCGCTGCGTGCGGGCCGTGGGCGTCGAGCCTGTCGAGCACGTCGAGGGCGGCGGGCAGGACCCCGCGACCCTGCGGCACCTCGTCGAGCACTCGGCGAACGTCGGCGCGCTCGAGGCGTCGTACCGCGTCCAGATCTCCGGTGTCATCGAGCTGGAGACCCTCACCGTCGACGCTCTCGTGCCCGCGGAGGGCCGACCCACGTCGGTCCCGGCGACCGCCACGGCCGCGGACGTGCGCGCCGCGTCCGCCCGGTCGGGGCACCTGCGCATCCTCGTCGAGAACGGGAGCGTCGTGCCGAAGGTCGTGCACGTGCGCGACACGCTGCTGGAGCCCGACGACCGGCCCGCCGGGGAGCTCGCGCGCCCCGGGTTCGTCCTCGCGTCCGGGACGACCGTGCACGCCGCGCTCGCACGCATGCGCGAGTCGAGCGAGCAGCTCGCGGTCGTCATGGACGGCGAGCGGTTCGTCGGCGTCGTGACGCTCGCCGACGTGCTGCGCCGGATCCTGCCGGCCCCGGAAGATCCGGTGCCCGCGCTCGTCGGCTGACCGGCCCGGCGTACGGTGGAGGGGCCTCGGCGACGCACGTCGCCGGGGCCCCTCGCCGTCCGCCCCGACCGAAGGCAGGCCATGCCCACGCCCGTCGCCCCGTCGTCCTCCCCCTCCCCCTTCGCTCCCCCGTTCCCCGAGCCCCGCACCCTCCTGTCCGACGACCTGCTCGCCGCTGTCCGCGACCGCGCGGCCGGCTACGACCGCGACAACGCGTTCTTCGACGAGGACCTGGCGGCGCTCACCGACGCGGGGTACCTGCGCGCGCTCGTCCCCGCGTCCTTCGGCGGCGCCGGGCTCGGCCTGCGCGAGGTCGCGCACGAGCAGGCGCGCCTCGCGGGCGCGGCCCCCGCGACGGCGCTCGCGGTGAACATGCACCACGTGTGGACCGGCGTCGCGCGCTACCTGCACGAGCGCGGAGACTCCTCGCTCGACTGGCTGCTCGAGGAGGCGAGCCGGGGCGAGGTGTTCGGCTTCGGCTACTCCGAGGGCGGCAACGACCTCGTCCTCCTGGGCTCGCGCACCGAGGCACGGCCCGACGGCGCGGGCGGCTACACGTTCCACGGCCGCAAGATCTTCACGTCGAACTCGCCCGCCTGGACCCGACTCGGGGTCCTCGGGCTCGACACGACGTCCGACGACGCACCCCGCCTCGTGCACGCGTTCGTCGCCCGGGACGCGGGCGTCGAGGTGCTCGACGACTGGGACACGATGGGCATGCGCGCGTCGCAGTCCCGCTCGACCGTGCTCGACGGCGCGCACGCGCCCGCCGACCGCGTCGTGCGCCGCCTCGCGCCCGGTCCCACGCTCGACCCGCTCGTCGTCGGGATCTTCACCACGTTCGAGACGCTGCTCGCCTCCGTGTACACCGGGATCGCGGAGCGCGCGCTCGAGCTCGGCGTCGCGGCCGCGCGCCGCCGCACGTCGATGAAGAACGACGGCGCCTCGCTGGCCCAGGACCCTGACGTCCGGTGGCGCCTCGCCGACGCCGCGCTCGCGCTCGACGCGGTCTGGCCGCAGATCGACACCGTCGCGGGCGAGATCGACGCGCTCGTGGACCGCGGTGCCGGCTGGTTCCGCGCGACCGCCGGCCTCAAGGTGCGTGCCACGGAGACGGCGAAGACGGTCGTCGACCAGATGGTGCGCGTCGCGGGCGGGTCGAGCTACTTCGCCGGCAACGAGCTGGGCCGCCTGTACCGCGACGTTCTCGCGGGGATCTTCCACCCCTCCGACGACGAGTCGGCCCACTCGACGGTCGCCCAGTCCCTCCTGGGCACGCTCGCCTGATCCCCTCTCGTCCACCCGCCGAGTCGGGTGGTCAGGGGGTGGTTGTTCGGGGCAGCCGTCGCGCAGGCGGGCGTACGCTGCGGCCATGAGCGACCCGCACGTGCCCGCCGCCCTCTCCCCCGCGACCGTCGCCGTCGCCGCCGGACGGCCCGAGCGCGCGCAGGGCGCGCCCGTGAACCCGCCGATCGTCTTGTCCTCGACATACGTCTCGCAGGGTGTACAGCAACCCGGCGAGCTCCTGTACACGCGCATGGACACCGAGACGTGGCACCCGTTCGAGGAGGCGCTCGCCGCGCTCGAGGGTGCCGCGGAACCGGGCGTGGTGTTCGCCTCGGGGATGGCCGCGGTCGCGGCCGTCTTCTCCTTCGTGCCGGCCGGCGGCAAGGTCGTGCTCCCGCGGCACGCCTACCAGGTGACGCTCGGCTTCGCGGACGACCTCGCCGCGCGCGCGGGCGTGGAGGTCGTCCGCGTCGACGTCGCGGACACCGAGCAGGTGCTCGACGCGCTCGACGGCGCCTCGCTCCTGCTCGTCGAGTCGCCGACGAACCCCATGCTCGAGGTCGCGGACCTGCCGGTGCTCCTCGCCGCCGCGCGCGAGCGTGGCGTCCTCACCGCCGTCGACAACACGTTCGCGACCCCGCTCGGGCAGCAGCCGCTCGCGCACGGCGCCGACGTCGTCGTGCACTCGGTGACCAAGTACCTCGCCGGGCACTCCGACGTCGTCCTCGGCGCCGCGGTGGCCCGGACGCCCGAGCTCGTCGCGGCGCTGCGCGCGTACCGGACCCTGCACGGCTCGATCCCCGGGCCGTTCGAGGTGTGGCTCGCGCTGCGCGGCCTGCGCACCCTCGCCCTGCGTGTCGAGCGCGCCCAGGCGAACGCGGCCGAGCTGGCCAGGAGGCTCGCCGACCACCCCGACGTCGTCGAGGTGCGCCACCCGAGCCTGCCGACGGACCCCGGTCACGAGCGTGCGTCGCGCCTCATGACCGGCTACGGGTCGATCCTCGGGGTCCGGCCGCGCGGCGGGGCACCGGGTGCCGACGCGGTCGTCGCGGCCGTGCGCCTGTGGGTGCCGGCGACGAGCCTCGGCGGCGTGGAGTCGAGCCTCGAGCGTCGGCGCCGGTTCGCGACCGAGTCCCGCACGGTCCCCGAGGACCTGCTGCGGCTCTCCGTGGGCATCGAGGACGTCGAGGACCTCTGGCGGGACCTCGACCGAGCGCTGCGGGCTCCCGCCGGCTGACCTCCTCCGAGGTGCGCTACCGCGCCTCGACGTCCGGGCGCCCGGGCGGCGACGGGTGGGGCGTGTCCGCCGGGTCGGTCGGGTCCGTCGGGACGTAGAAGACGCCGTCGTCGAGGTCGACGTCGAACGGACGCCCCTCCGCGGGGCGCTGCACGATGTCGAGGCGCTGGCGCTCCTTCTCCTCGGTGAGGTGCGTGCGGCTCGGCTGGAAGATCTCGACGATCTCGCCGAACATGCCCGACGACGCGCTCTCGCCCCCGCCCGCGTCGCGGCGGGCGCGCGCCTCGGCGCCGGAGGTGAAGCGCGTGATCCCGACGACGAGCAGCACCGTGAGTGCGACCACGACGAGCAGGCCCGCCACGTCTGCGCCGATCCCCTGCAGCATCCTCCGAGACTAACGTCGACCACCCGGACCGGACCACTGCGGCGAGGGCCCGCGCGCGCACGACCCCGGGACGGCGTCGAGGGCGCGCCGAGACACCGCCGTGACCCGACCGGCACCGGACCGTGCTCTGCCCGCCGCGCGGGCGTGACCTGCGCTTTCTACGATCGAGTCATGAGGACACGACGAGCGGTGCAGACCGGAAGCCGACGAGGACGACGCGCCCTGGCGAGGTCGCGGCGACGCCCCGCGGCAGCGGCCGCGGCGGCGGGGCTGGTCCTGGTCCTCGCCGCGTGCACGCCGGGCGGCACGGACGACTCCCCGTCGCCGTCGGGCACCGCGACGAGCGACTCGCCCAGCCCCACGGGCTCGCCGTCCGACGAGCCGGGCGAGAGCCCGACGGACGACTCGTGGACGCCCGCCGACGACGCGACCGAGGCACCGCTCCCGTTCCCTGCGAACACCGATCCCGACATCCAGGACCCCTCCGCGGACGCGGCGCTCACCGTGACGGACGTCCGGGTCGGGCACCACGACGGGTTCGACCGCGTCGTCTTCGAGCTCGGCGGCACCGGGACGCCGGGCTGGCGCGTCGAGTACGTCGACCAGCCCGTCGACGACGGCAAGGGCGACGTCGTCGCGGTCGACGGCGACGCCTACCTCCAGGTCATGATCTCCGGCTCGGGGTACCCCATGGACACCGGCGTCGACGAGTACGCGGGACCCAACCCGGTGCGCGCGGGGGACGACGGCGAGGTCGAGGAGGTCCTGCTGCGCGGGGTCTTCGAGGGCTACACGCAGGCGTTCGTCGGGGTCGACGACGAGCAGCGCCCGTTCCGGGTGTTCTCGCTCGAGGACCCGACGCGCGTGGTCGTCGACGTCCGCGACGACGACTGACGTCCGCAGCGGTCGCCGCGGTCGGCGTCAGCGCTCTGCCGAGATCCCCTCCGCCTTCTGCGGTCGCGCGAGGAGGCCGCGCGCCATCTCGTCGACCGGCATGCCCTCATGCAGCACCGCGACGACCCCCGCCGTGATCGGCATCTCGACGCCCACCTTCCGCGCGAGCTCGAGGACCGACCGGCAGGACTTGACGCCCTCGGCCGTGCCGCCGGTCGCGGCGATCGCGTCGTCGAGGCTCAGCCCCTGGCCGATGTGCTTGCCGAGCGTGTGGTTGCGCGAGAGCGGCGACGAGCACGTCGCGACGAGGTCGCCCATGCCCGCGAGGCCGGCGAACGTCGCCGCGTCGGCACCGAGCACGAGGCCCAGGCGCGTGATCTCGACGAGGCCACGGGTGATGACGGTGGCCGTGGTGTTCCAGCCGAAGCCCCGGCCCTGCGCGATGCCCACGGCGAGCGCGATGACGTTCTTGACCGCCCCGCAGAGCTCGACCCCGACGACGTCGCGGTTGGTGTAGGGACGGAAGTACGACGACGAGCACGCCCGCGCCACGTACCGCGCCACGTCCTCGTCGACGCACGACACGACGGTCGCCGTCGGCTGACGGTGCGCGATCTCCCGCGCCAGGTTGGGGCCCGAGACCACGGCGACGCGCTCGGGCGGCAGCCCGAGGGACTCCGCGACCACCTCGCTCATGCGGCGGTCCGTGCTCAGCTCGACGCCCTTCATGAGCGAGACCGCGACGGCGTCGGGCTCCAGGTGCGGGCGCAGCTCGGCGAGCGTCGTGCGCGCGACCTGCGAGGGGATCGCGACGACCACCAGGCCCGCCCCGGCGAGCGCGTCGCGCGCGTCGGTCGTGGCCCGGATCCCCGCGGGCAGCTCGATGCCCGGCAACCGCTTCTCGTTGCGGCGCGAGAAGTTCACCTGCGCGGCGACCTCGGGGTCGCGGCCCCACAGGCGGACCTCGCAGCCGGCGTCGGCGAGCACCGCGGCGAACGTCGTGCCCCAGCTCCCCGAGCCGAGGACCGCCGCGACGACGCGTTCCGCGGCAGGGGCGTCGTCCGTGCCGGACGGGATCGGGCTGATCTCGACGGTCTGGTCCCCGGTCACCGGCGGCGCTCCGAACCCGGGTGCTGACGCACGTCGAAGCGCTCCGCGGGCGCCTTCGCGCCACGGATCTCCTCGAGCTGGCGCGTGATCGCCGCCATGATGCGCTCCGTCGCCTCGCGCAGCGTCGCGGTGTCCTGCGGACGGTCGTAGAGGTCGGACAGGTCGACGGGCGGGCCCGCGTGCACGGCGACCCGCTTGGGCGGGATCGGCTTGAACACCTTGCCGTACGGAGCGAGGAGCTGCTCGGCGCCCCACTGCGCGATGGGCACGACGGGGGCGCGGCTCGTCAGGGCGAGGCGCGCGACGCCCGTCTTGCCGACCATGGGCCAGCCGTCGGGGTCGCGCGTCAGCGTCCCCTCGGGGAAGAACACGACGCACTCCCCCTCGTCGAGGCGCGCGGTGGAGTCGACGAGGGACTGCGCGGCGCCCGACGTGCCGCGGTGCACCGGGATCATGCCCGTGCGGCGCAGGATGCCGCCCAGGACCGGCACGGTGAACAGCGACGCCTTGGCCGTGATCTTGGGGGCGCGTCCCTGGTCGTAGAGGAAGTGCGCGAGCGTCAACGGGTCGAACTCCGTGACGTGGTTCGCCGCGGCGATGAAGCCGGTCGGGGGCAGGTTCTCCGCACCGCGCCAGTCACGGCGGGTGATCGCGAAGAGGATCGGGCGCAGCAAGAACGCGAGGTTCTTGTACGCGCGCGGGGTCTCGGGCAGGCTCGGCACGGTCACCGAGCCTACCGGGCGCGGCACTCCGCTCAGATCCAGCCGTGCCGCCGCGCCACGTGCGCCGCCTCGTGGCGGTTCGCCGCCCCGAGCTTCGCGGCGGCCGACGACAGGTAGTTGCGCACCGTCCCGGGGGCGAGGTGGGCGCGCGTCGCGATCTCCTCGACGGGCGCCCCGTCGGCGGCGAGCTCGAGCACGTCCGCCTCGCGCGCGGTGAGCGGGCTGGCGCCCGCGGCGATCGCCTCCGCGGCGAGCTCGGGGTCGACGTAGCGGCCGCCGTCGCGCACCTGCCGCACGACGTCCGCGAGGACGCGCGACGAGACCGTCTTGGGCAGGAACCCGCGCGCACCTGCCTCCAGCGCCCGCTTGAGGTACCCGGGCCGCCCGTGGCTCGTGACGATCACCACACCGCACGACGGCAGGTCGTGGGCGAGGCGCTGCGCGACCTCGACCCCGTCGAGTCCTGGCATCTGGAGGTCGAGCACCGCGACGTCGGGCTGGAGCTTGAGCGCGGCGGCGACGGCCTCGGGGCCGGAGGCCGCCTGCGCCACGACCTCCAGGTCGTCCTCGAGCGCCAGGAGCGACGCGACGGCGTCGCGGATGAGGTTCTCGTCGTCGGCGAGCAGGATGCGGATCACGCGCGCGTGGTCCTCTCGGTGGTGGGGGCGGGAAGGACGGGGGCGGGGCCCCGCGCCGGCTCCCCCCGCGCGGCGCCGTCGTCGGGCACGCGCGCGACGAGGCCGTACCGACCGCCGTCGGACCACGTCTGCAGGCTCCCGCCCGCACCCTCCAGCCGCTCCCGGAGCCCCACCAGCCCCGAGCCGCGCCCGTCGCCCGACCCCGCGGGCGCGCCGTCGTTGACGATCTCCACCACGCTCGACACCCGGTCCCGGTGCACCGTGATCGTGCACGCGCGAGCCGTGGAGTGCCGCACGACGTTCGTGACGCCCTCGCGCACGGCCCACGCGAGCGCCTCCTGCGCCGCGGTCCCGACCGGCGTCTCGTCGCCGTGCACGGTCGTCTCGATGCCCGCCGAGCGCAGCACGGAGCGCGCGCCCACGAGCTCGGCGCCGAGGTCCGCGGTGCGGTACCCGGCGACGACGGCGCGCACCTCGCGCAGCGCGTCCTGCGCGATCCGGCGCACCTCGAGCATCTGCTCCTCCGCGCCGGGACGACCCCGGGCCGCCAGCTCGGCGGCGAGCTCGCTCTTCACGGCGACGACGGACAGCGTCCGGCCGAAGACGTCGTGCAGGTCGCGGGAGAACCGCAGCCGCTCCTCCGCGACGGCGAGCCGCGCGTGGAGCACGCGCGTGCGCTCCTGCTCCCACACGATGCCGAGCATCCACACGGAGACGCGGTACGACCCGAACACCGCGACGAGCATGATCGTGCCCGACAGGCCGAGGCCGAACGCCAGGCCCGCGGTCGTCGACGTGACCGGCCCGGTCCCGACCCACACGGAGCACCCCGTGACCGCGCCGAACAGGAGACCGAGGAGGGCGAGGCGCCGGAAGGTCAGCAGGGGCACGACCGCGAGCGTGCCGAACCCGAACCCGAGCAGGAGCGCGTAGTACCGGGCGCTCCCGGCGACGTCCTCCGCCGACCCGACGGGGAAGGTCCAGAACCCGACCACCGCGACCGCGACGGACGCGGCACCGTGGAGGGCGAGCAGCCACGGCCTCACCGCGGGTCCCCCGAGGAAGTGCACCACGCCCGCGCGCAGCACGGCGATGCTCGTCGTCGTGTGCACCAGCACGAGCAGCAACCACGCCCCGACGACTCCCGGCCGGAACGTCTGGTCGGTGCCGACGAGCGCGAGCGCGAGGAACGGCTCGAACAGCGAGAGCAGGTAGAGCGACCAGCGCGTGTAGGCGTCGAACCGCTCGGGCGCGGTCCGACGGCTCCACACGTCGAGGAACGTGCGTGGTCGGGTGATCACGTCGACCAGCGTCCCACGCGCGCCCGTCGCACCGCCGTGACAGGCGTCATGACCTGCGGCGACGGACGCTGCCGGGTCAGCCGCGACGGACGTCGGCGCCGAGCGCGACCAGCTTGTCCTGGAAGTTCTCGTAGCCGCGGTCGATGAGGCTGATGCCGCGCACGGTGGAGGTGCCCTTCGCCGCGAGGGCCGCGATGAGGTGGGAGAAGCCGCCGCGCAGGTCGGGGACCTCGATGTCGGCCGCGGCCAGCGGCGTCGGGCCGGAGATCACCGCGGAGTGGTGGAAGTTGCGCTGGCCGAACCGGCAGTCGCGCCCGCCGAGGCACTCCTTGTAGACCTGGATCGTGGCGCCCATGCCGCGCAGCGCGTCGGTGAAGCCGAACCGGTTCTCGTACACCGTCTCGTGCACGATCGACAGGCCCTTGGCCTGGGTGAGCGCGACGACGAGCGGCTGCTGCCAGTCGGTCATGAACCCGGGGTGCACGTCGGTCTCGAGCACGATCGGGTTCAGGTCGCCGCCCGGGTGCCAGAACCGGATGCCGTCGTCCTGCACGTCGAACCGGCCGCCGACCTTGCGGAACGTGTTGAGGAACGTCATCATCTCGGGCTGCGTCGCGCCCTTGACCGTGATGTCGCCGCCCGTGGCGAGCGCGGCCGACGCCCAGGACGCCGCCTCGATGCGGTCGCCGAGCGCGGTGTGCGTGTACCCGTCGAGGCGGTCCACGCCCTCGATGCGGATCACGCGGTCGGTGTCGACCGAGATGATCGCGCCCATCTTCTGCAGGACGGCGATGAGGTCCATGATCTCGGGCTCGATCGCGGCGTTCGCCAGCTCCGTGATGCCCTCGGCGCGCACGGCCGTGAGCAGGAGCTGCTCGGTCGCACCCACCGACGGGTACGGCAGCGCGATCTTGGTGCCCTGGAGGCGGCGCGGGGCGCGGATGTGGATCCCGTTCTCGCGCTTGTCCACGACCGCGCCGAACTGGCGCAGGATGTCCAGGTGGTAGTTGATCGGCCGGTCGCCGATCCGGCACCCGCCCAGGTCGGGGATGAACGCCTCGCCCAGGCGGTGCAGCAGCGGGCCGCAGAACAGGATCGGGATGCGGCTCGAGCCCGCGTGCGCGTCGATGTCCGCGACGTGCGCCGACTCGACGTTGGAGGGGTCCAGGTCGAGGATCCCCGCGTCCGGGTCGGACTTGACCGCCACGCCGTGCAGCTCCAGCAGCCCCGTCACGACGCCGACGTCGCGGATCTGCGGCACGTTGCGCAGCACGCTCGGCGACTCCCCCAGCAACGACGCCACCATCGCCTTGGACACGAAGTTCTTCGCGCCCCGCACGGTGATCGTCCCGTCCAGCGGGGTCCCGCCGTTGACGTACAGCACATCCTTCATGAGCTCTGGTCGCCCTCTCGCCAAGCCTGTGGTCGTGGTGCTCCTGCGGGCAGGGGCCCGCGTGCGGGGCCGCGGACGGCCGTTCCGCGCGCGGTCCCGTGCGTGCCAACGTGCGGCACCCGGAGATTATTCACCCCCTGCGGGGGTGCTCGCCGCCGAGCCGACGGCGGCGGCGGTCCCCGACACGTTACTCCCCGGTACGTCTGCGCGGGACGAGCGCCCAGAACCGCGAGGCAGAGCCCCGGTCCCGCGAGGGAGAGGCGTGGTCATGACCACGCCTCTCCCTCGGCGGACCGGGGCTCTCCCTCGGTGCGGCGGGCGCGGGTCAGACTGCGGTCGCGTCGTACGCGGCGACGTACCGGTCGATCTCGGCGAGGAAGGCGGCCCGCTGGGAGTCGCCCAGCCACGACGCCTCGAACGAGTTGCGCGCGAGCTGCACGACCTCCTCCGTTGTCAGGTCCGCCGCGTCCGCGAGCGCCAGGTAGTTGTCGGCGACGTAGCCGCCGAAGTACGCGGGGTCGTCCGAGTTCACCGTGACGCGCACGCCCGACCGCAGCAGGCCCGCGATCTCGGTCGCCTTCATGTCGTCGGTGACGAACGAGTTCGAGACGGGGCAGCACGTGAGCCCGAGGCCGCGCTCGCGCACGACGTCGACGAGCGCCGGGTCCTCGACGACGTTCGTGCCGTGGTCCACGCGGTCGACGCCGATCTCGTCGAGCACGGTGCGGATGTTGTCGATGCTGCCCACCTGGTCGATGTCGCAGTGCATCGTCAGCCGGTAGCCGAGCTCGCGGGCGCGCGCGAACACCTCGGCGAACTTCTGCGGCGGGTTGTCGCGCTCGTCGGAGTCGAGCCCGACGCCCAGGATCTTGTCCCGGAACGGCACCGACGCCTCGAGCGTCTCGGCCGCGCTCTGCGCCGAGTGGTCGCGCAGGAAGCACAGGATGAGGTGCGCGTCGACGCCGTGCCGGGCCGGCGCCTCGGCCGCGGCACGGTGGTAGCCCGTCACGACCGCCTCGAACGGCACCCCGCGCGACGTGTGCGCCTGCGGGTCGAAGAACATCTCGGCGTGCTTGACGCCGTCGGCGGCCGCGCGGGCGAGGTACGCGTCCGCGAGCTCGTAGAAGTCGTCCGCCGTCTGCAGCACCTCCATCGCCGGGTAGTACACGGCGAGGAAGCTCGTCAGGGAGTCGAAGGCGTACGTCGCGCGCACCTCCTCGACCGTCGTCTGGCCGATGTCGATCCCGTTCTTCTGCGCGAGCCGCAGCTTGAGGTCGGGCTCGAGCGTGCCCTCCAGGTGCAGGTGCAGCTCCGCCTTGGGCAGGCCGGTGACGAACTCACGGGTGGGCGTCGTGGGCGCGGGCATGGGTCTCCTTCTCGGGTCGGTGTCCCCCGCCCCCATCCTCCCCCGTGCCCGACGCCGGGGCGCACCCTCCCACCGGACGGCCGCACCGGCGTCGGGTCGGCGCCGGTCCGAATCGATTAGGCGGCTGCCCCCGAGGGTGGGGTGCGAGGCATGGTCGTCGTGTTCGACATCCGAGAGCGAAGGAGCTGGAGAGATGCGACGCATTGCAGCGTGGGCCGCCGCGGCGGTCCTCGGCGCGGCCGGCCTCGTGGCGGCCTCGCCACCCGCCCCGGCGGCCGCGCACGGGGCGGAGGTGTTCCCGGGGAGCCGCCAGTACCTGTGCTGGGTGGACGGCCAGACGGGCAACGGCCAGGTCGACCCGCAGAACGAGGCGTGCGCGAACGCCTACGCGGTCAGCGGGACCTCGGCGTACTACAACTGGTTCGGCAACCTGGACTCGAACGGCGCGGGCCGGACGGTCGGCTACATACCCGACGGCCAGATCTGCGACGGCGGGGGACGCGGCCCGTACGACTTCAGCGGGTTCAACGCCGTGCGGGACGACTGGCCCCGGACGCACCTGACCGCCGGGGAGACGTACCAGTTCCAGCACAACAACTGGGCCGAGCACCCCGGGCGCTTCGACGTGTACGTGACGCGCGAGGGCTGGGACCCGTCCGGCCCGCTCGCCTGGAGCGACCTCGAGCTGGTCGACTCCATGACCGACCCGCCCGACACCGGCGGGCCCGGTGCTCTGAACTACTACTACTGGGACGTCACCCTCCCGGCCGACCGCACCGGCGACCACATGGTCTTCACCCACTGGGTCCGCTCGGACAGCAACGAGAACTTCTACTCGTGCTCGGACGTCGCGTTCGACGGCGGAGACGGCGAGGTCACGGGGATCGGCGACGACCGCGGCGAGCCGACCGAACCCGCGTGCCCCGACGAGGCGCCGGGCGCCCCGGGGACGGTGATGGCCATGTCCGTCACCGCGACCGGTGCGCACGTCATGTGGGGAGCCGCCGAGTCCGGGTGCGTCACCGGGTACGACGTCCTCGACCCCGGCACCGGACAGGTGGTCGCGAGCACCGACGGGTCACCCATGGTCGACCTCGACGGGCTCGAGCCCGACACCGCGTACACCCTGGAGGTCCGGTCCCGGAACGACCACACCGGGGCGGTCTCCGGGACCCGGACGGTCACGTTCACCACGCTGGACGACGGCGGCACCCCCGAGCAGCCCACGGGCGCGTGCACCGTCGACTACTCCGCGGCCGCCTGGGGCGGCGCCAGCACCGGGTACACCGCGTCGGTCACGGTGACCAACACGTCCGCGGCGACCGTGGACGACTGGGTCGTCACGTTCGACTACCCCGGGGGCCAGCGGGTCGACGCACCGGGATGGAGCGCGACCGTCGCCCAGTCGGGCACCACGGTCACGGCGACCCACCCGGCGTGGCAGTCGAGCATCGCGCCGGGGCAGTCGGTCACGTTCGGCTACAACGGCGCGACCACGACGGCCGGAGCGCACCCCGACCCCACCGGGTTCACGCTCGACGGGGCCGCCTGCGACTGACGCGCGCGACGACGGTGGGCCGGCGGTGGGCCGACGGGGACCGACCCGTCGGCCCACCCACGTTCAGCCCGTCGCCGAGACCAGGCCCACCCGGTAGGCGAGCACGACCGCCTGCACCCGGTCGCGCAGGCCGAGCTTGGCCAGGATCCGGGACACGTACGTCTTGACGGTCTCCGGCGTGATGACGAGCACGCTCGCGATCTCCGCGTTGGACAGCCCGGCGGCGAGCTGCTCGAGCACCTCGAGCTCGCGCCGGGTCAGGGCGCGCACGACCTCGTCCCGCTCGGGGCGGGAGGCGTCGGTCGGCCGCACGCGCTCGGCGTAGCGGCCGATGAGGGCGCGGGTGACGGTCGGGGCGAGCAGGGACTCGCCCCGGGCGATCGTCCGGATGCCGTCGACCAGCTCGCCGGGAGGGGCGTCCTTGAGCAGGAACCCGCTCGCCCCGGCGCGCAGCGCCTCGTAGACGTACTCGTCGACGTTGAACGTGGTCACCATGAGCACCTTGGTCGGCGTCCCGACGTCGGGGCCGGCGATCTGCCGCGTCGCCTCGATGCCGTCGAGCACGGGCATCCGGACGTCCATGACCACGACGTCGGGTCGCAGCCGTCGCGCGGCCTCGACGGCTGCCCGGCCGTCCTGCGCCTCACCGACGACCTCCATGTCGGCCTGCGCGGAGAAGATGGTGACGTAGCCGACCCGCACCAGCTCCTGGTCCTCGCAGACCAGGACGCGGATCGGGGGCCGTGGCTCCGGCGGCGGGAGGGTCATGGGCTGCTCCTGGTCGGGGCGGTGGTCGGGGCGGTGGGGATCCGGGCCCGCACGCGGAACCCTCCGCCGGGCGTCGGTCCGGCCTCCAGGTCCCCGTCGAGGACCCGGACGCGCTCGCGCAGGCCGGCGAGCCCGCGACCGGCCGACGGTGCTGACGGTGCCGGTGGTGACTGTGGTGCCGGTGGTGCCGCGCCCACGGTGGCGGGCCGGTCCGGCGACGGAGGTCCCGGCCTGGTGACCGACGAGTCGGGTCCGCCGGTGCTCACCTCGGCCTCGACGTGGTCGGCGCCGTGCCGCACGCGGACCGTGGTCGGGCGCCCAGGAGCGTGCTTGAGCGCGTTGGTCAAGCCCTCCTGCACCACCCGGTAGGCGGCGAGCCCGACGGCGTCGGGCAGGTCGCGCCGTCCGCCCTCCTCGGTCCACTCCACCGGTTGGCCGGACCGGCGGGCCTGGTCGACGAGGTCGCCCACGCGGCCGAGGACGGGCGCCCGCTCCGCCGGCGTCGGCTCGCCCGTGGCCTCGAGCACGCCCAGCAGGTGCCGGAGCTCCGTCAGGGCGCGTCGCCCGGTGCCGCTGATCGCGACGAGCCCCTCGGCGGCGCGGTCGGGCGCCGCGGGCAGGAGGTACTGCGCGGCGTCGGCCTGTACGACCATCGCGGTCACGTGGTGCGTCACGACGTCGTGCAGGTCCCTCGCGATCCGCGCGCGCTCCTGGGCCGTCGCGACGGTGGCCGCGAGACGCCGACGCTCGACCTCCTCGGCCCGCCGACGACGCACCTCGGCACCGGCCGACCAGACCACCACCAGGACGAGGTAGAACGCGAGGAACACGGGCAGCCGGTTGGGCGAGCCGAGGCCGGACAGCGTGGCCGCGAGGACGACGTAGCCCCCGGTCACCGCGGCGGCGACGCTCCGGCGGAACCGCGCCAGGTGGGCCCCGGCGGTGTACAGCGCCACGTAGAGGCCGACGCTCGCGAACGTCGGCGGGCAGGCCAGCACCTGCGCCGCGGCGAAGGCGGCGCCGACGACGGCGAGGCAGACCCCGGGTACGCGGCGGCGGAACGCGAGCGGCAGGCACTGCGCGAGGGCGAGCGTCACCGTCAGCGCGTCCGTCGTCCGCTCGGGCAGGTCGCCGAGCTCGACCCCGATCGTCGAGAGCGTCGGGACGAACCCGAGCACCGCGAGGGCGACCGCGAGCGACGTGTCCAGCGCGACCTGCCGTCCCGGTCGCCACCGTCGACGCGGCTCACCGGGGCGTGACGCCCGGTCGAGGACGGGGTTGTCGGGCACGGCCCGAGCCTACGGGCGACGACGGCGGGCCGGGACCCACGTCCCACGCCGGTGCGCGAGCACGAGCATCGGGACGGCGATCAGCGCGCCGAGCACCACGGTCACCACCGATCCCTCGATGCCGAACGCTCCGCCCGTCAGCAGGCTCGGCCCCGAGACGTCGGCGACCAGCAGGCCCGCGGAGGCGTGCCCCGAGACGGGGATGCCGAGCAACGCGATCGTGGCGTTCCAGGCGAGGTGCAGGCCGATGGCGAACCACAGGTTCCGCCGCCAGAGGAACGCGGCGCCGAGCAGTCCGCCCGCCTCGATCGCGATCGCCAGCGCGCTCCACGCGGTCGCGGCGGGGTTGAACAGGTGCGTCAGACCGAAGAACAGGGCAGTGATCCCCAGCGCGACCCAGCTCCCGAGCAGACGCTCGAGCGCCTGGAGCGCGAAGCCACGGAACATGAGCTCCTCGGTGACGGCGGCGCCGACGGTCACTGCGACGATCGGTGCCACCACCGCGAGGAGGTCGCCGTCGGCGACGCGGAACGTGTAGCCGCCGAGGACCGTGACGACGGCCGCGGACACCGCGACGAAGCCGAGCCCGACCGCGGCGCCCAGCAGCGCCTCCGGCACCGCGCGGCGGCCGGCGAGCTCGGGCGTGCGGCGGTGGGCGACGAACCGCATGACCACCCGGTAGACGACGACCGCGAGCGCCGCGCCCAGCACGGGGAGCAGCAGGAACTGTTCGGCCGACGCCGTCAGACCTCCGACGAGGGCGACGCCGACCACGCCGATCAGCATCCACGTCAGGGGGTGCCGCAGGAAGCGGGACGCCGGTCCGGGGCCGTCGTCCTCCCCGGTCCGGGGGCGGGGTGTCGTGGTCGTCGTGCTCATGCGGGCCTCCGTCGCTGTGCCTGACCGCCCAGCTGGGCGACCACCAGCAACGCTAGGAATCCGGGCGCTCCGGCGAATCACCCCCGGGTGAGCAGTCGGGGTAGCTCTCACGGGGGACCGGCGCCGCGGCAGGCTCGTGTCGCGACGACCCGGGCTGCCGGCGCCGCGGGCGGCCGCGGCGGCTCGCCACGCCACACCCGGATCTCAGTTCCGGTTCAGGCCGTGCCTCCGCGAGTCCAGGGCGACCTTGAAGTGGCTCTCGGCCTCGTCGATCACCCGCGTCGGTGTCGACGGGTCGAACACCCGCAGCAGCGAGAAGCGGAAGTAGGTCGGGTCGACGGTGCGCAGCTCGACGTTGCCACCGTGGCCGTTGGTCGCGTACGCGGTCCAGCGCTGCCGGATGCTCTCCGCACCGTCGGCCTTGCCCACGTAGTGCCGACCGTCGCGGGTGTCGGTGATCAGGTAGACACCGACGACGGAGGCCAGCGCCGTGCGCCACGCGGCATAGCGGTGCTCGCGCATCACCGCCTGCAGCTGCGCATGGTCCAGCACGAGCCGGTCGAACCCCGGGAACGGCACGGGCCGCACGTCGGCGATCTCCATGACCGGATATCCCGCCGCGGTCGGGCCGTTGAGCCGCCACGTGCGCGGCGACCGCCAACCGATCACCAACCGGTCCCTCAGGTCCGCGAGCCGCTCGGACCTGACCAGGTCGAACGTGCGGAGGGCCCCGTCGTTCGAGACCTCACCGCGGTTCTCCAGCACCGACCACAGCCGCGCCCGGTCTCCGCCCTCGCGGACGAACACGACCCAGATGCCCGGCGGAGCAGCCGGGAAGATCCGCGGCGACGCCGACTGCCGGCGTGTGTACGCCAGGATCTCGTCGTCGGTCGAGTCCGCGTGGATGCCCGGCAGGCCCGTGTCCTCGTGCTCCTTGACGAAGGCGTGCCGGATCACGAGGGCCTCCGCGGGGTCGATGAGCCCGCTGCGCAGGATCGGTTCAAGCGTCAGTGTCATGGATGGTCGGTCTCCCCTGTCGTCGTCATGGCGTACCGCTCGCCGTCGTCGAGGCCGTCCTGCGCGGTCGAAGGCGGGCTCTCGGCCCGAGTGCGGGCCGTCACCAGTCGACGACACGCGCCACGACGCTTCCCACGCCCCGGACGAGCCAGACGATGCCGCGCCCGACGTTCACGACGACGCCGACGAGGTCGACGAGCTCGAGGACTCTGGCGATGCCGCGCCCGAGGGCTCGGAACGGTCGCCACACCTGGTACCAGAAGCCCCGTCGCGGCCGGTTCGGCGGATTCACGACCGAAGCGTGCCACACACGACCCGTTCTCGGCCGCTCGTCCACGTGCTTCGCACGCCCGCTAGGGTACTTCGCATGCGAAACGACGACCTGGCGACGGTGGACTCCGAGGAGCTGCGGATCCAGATCCCGGCGGGCGGCTGGGTCGTCGGCACGGTGCGCAGGCCCGCCGCGGAGCCGCCCCGCGGCGTCGTGGTGATCCACCCCGCGACGGCGGTCCCCGAGCGCCTGTACACGGGGTTCGCGGAGTTCCTCGCCGCCCACGGGTACGTGGCCGTCACCTACGACTACCGTGGCACCGGCCGGTCCGGCAGCCCGCGCGCCCACCGCGGCCTGCGCATGCGCGACTGGATGGCCGACGACGTCCCCGCGGTCGCCGCGTGGGCCCGCCCGCGGTTCGGCGACGTGCCGCAGCTCGCCGTCGGGCACAGCATCGGCGGGCACGCGCTCGCGCTCGGACGGGGCTCCCGAGGCCTGGCCGGGTTCGTCACGGTCGCGTCCCACGTCGCCGCGACGTCCACCGTCCCCGACCGCGCCGAGCGGGCGCGCGTCCGACTGATCCTGCGGGTGCTCGGCCCCGCGACGGCCCGGATGCTCGGCTACGTCCCCGGCCGCCGCCTGAGCCTCGGGGAGGACATGCCCGCCGCCGCGATGCTCGAGTGGGGCCGCTGGTCGACCCTGCCGGGCTACTTCTTCGACGACCCGACCATGCACGCCGCCGCGGACGCGGCCCGCGTCACCGGCGACGTCCTCGCCGTCGGGTTCACCGACGACCCGTGGGCCACCCCCACCCAGATCGACGCGATCACCGACCGCCTCACGGCCGCTCGCGTCGAGCGACGGACGTGGAGCCCCACCGACGGCGGCGTGGAGAGGATCGGCCACATGGGCTTCTTCCGCCGGGGCCTGCGCGACACGCTCTGGCCCGAGCTCCTCGCCTGGCTCGACGCCCGCGCGGGGGCCGCCCCGGCGCAGGAGGACGGCAACGTCCGCTTCCCTGCCAGGAAGCCGCGAGGATGACGCGTCGACCGCCACGGCTGGTGTTCCTCACCACCGCGGCGGAGCGTCAGATGCGGCGCTGGATCGCGCGACGCGGCAGCGCGCACGGCACCGGGAACGGCGGCCAGGGATTCGGCGCCCCCGCCGCCGGCGTGCTCCTGCACCTCGCCGACCACCCCGGCGCGACGATCGGCGAGGTCACGACCGCCCTGCAGGCCTCCCCCGCCGGCACCAGCGGCCTGCTTGCCCGCATGGAGCGCGCCGACCTCGTGCGACGTCGCGCCGACCCCGACGACCGACGCACCGTCCGCCTGGACCTCACGCCCACCGGCACCGCGGCGCTCGACGACGTCCGCGCCGCGCTCGCCGAGCTCAACGACCGCCTCACCGAGGGCTTCACCCCCGACGAGCTGGCCACCGTCGCCCGCTGGCTCGAGCACGTCACGCGCGCACTCCCGTAGTTCGCGGGCGCAGTCGTGCGCGCCCTCTCAACCTCCTGGTTCCGTGCCCGCGCTTCCCTCCGAGCCGCACGCGGGTCACGGCGGCCGTCAGGGACGCACGGCCCTCCGAACAGGAAGAGACCATCGGACGGTGTCCCGCCTGACCCAACGCCTAGATGTTGCTGGCCATGACGTTGGTGACGCCTGAGCGGAGTTGTGCTGCTGGGGGCTGGTTCCCGGCGGCGGTGTGGGGTCGATGGTAGTTGTAGTGGATGTTCCAGGTGCTGATCGCCTGCGCGCGTTCGTCTTCGCTGTTCCAGGCGCGGGCGTAGAGGACCTCGTCGGTCAGGATGCGTTGGTAGCGCTCGACCTTGCCGTTGTGTCGCGGGGTGTAGGGGCGGGTGCGCTGGTGGCGTGAGGCGAGGGCGGTGACGGTGCGGGCGAAGGTGGCGGCGCGGTAGTTCGCACCGTTGTCGGTCACGACGCGCACGATGCGGTGGATGGCGTGGGCGGCGAAGAAGGCCCGGGCGCGGTGGAAGAAGCCGATCGTGGTCGAGGCCTTCTCGTCGGGCAGGTGCTCGGTGTAGGCCAGGCGGGAGTACCCGTCGATGATGGAGTGCAGGTAGACGTATCCGGCCCGGGCACCGCGGGTCTTGGCGCGCTGGGCGGTCTTGTCCTGGGCCGAGCCGCGCCCGTGGACGCGCCATCCGCCACCGTCGGGGATGCGCCCGACCTTCTTGACGTCGATGTGGACCATGTGACCCGGGTAGCGGGCCACGATCGTGCCTGGGCGACGGTTTGAGGAGCCGTCGGGGTCCAGGTACCGGCGGCGGTTGATCCCCAGGCGTTCCAGCCACCGGCCCACGGTCCGTTCGCTGACCCGGTGCCCTTCGCCGACGAGCTCGAGCGCAATCCGCCGCGCGGACCACTTGCGCTGGCGGCGCAGTGTCTCGATCCGGTTCACGACTTCGTCCGGGAGCTGGGTCGGCGACCTGTGCGGGACGCTCGCCCGGTCGTGCAGGCCGGCCTCCCCGAGCCGGTCGTAGCGGTGCTTCCACTTCGACAGGCAAGCGCGCGAGATGCCCGCTTCAGCAGCGACGTGAGCGATCGGACGACTCCGGCAGCGCTCGATCAGGCGCAGGCGTCCGGCAGGGGTCAACGGGGCGTTAGCGTGAGTCATGAAGGGGTAGGTCTTCCTCGGCAAGGACGGTTGGTCGCACTTCCATCCTGCCGCCAGGCCTACCCCTTCCTCACGCCCAACCCCGCGTCACCAACGTCATGACCCGCAACACCTAGAAGTTGATCATCTTCAGCGGGTGGCTGCTGCTCGCCTATTCGAGGTGCGGAGTCGGTGGACTCCGTGCCGGTTTGCAGGACGTGGGCGTTGAACGTGACTCGGTCGACGATCGCGGAGACGAGTCGGGGGCCGGGGAACACGGTTCAGCGGTCGCTCCCGGAGCCACCTCGTGTGTTGCAGCAGGCACCGATCGTGTACCAATAGGCCCATGGATCTGCCAACGGCGATCGTCATGATGAACTCCACGGTGTCCCTCGACGGCCGAAGCGACGCCGCGCTTGCAGCGGAGGTCGATCGGGCCGCCCGGGCCGATCATCCGGGAAGTCCCGTAAAGGGTGTGGTCACGCCAGCTGCGGGGCTTGGCGGCGCGATCCGGGTACGCCCAGTGGATGCAATGCTCCGCCTTTCACGCCTTACGGCTCCG
Source organism: Cellulosimicrobium sp. NPDC055967 (assembly GCF_042269845.1). NCBI lineage: Bacteria > Bacillati > Actinomycetota > Actinomycetes > Micrococcales > Promicromonosporaceae > Cellulosimicrobium > Cellulosimicrobium sp. NPDC055967. The sequence goes on from NZ_JBHJYJ010000008.1 coordinate 57,448, forward strand.
CTCATCCCCAGCGACGTCACGAGTCAATACGAGCATTGGGGCCGGCTGCGCTACCTAGGTGTCTTCGACCGAGGCAGTGCAGGCGAGCTACGCCTTGGCACCGCGGGAAGGCAGGTGCGAGGCAACCAACGGCGAGTGATGTCCGAGGAGCTCGGCGTGGGTTTCGGAGCGTTGCTGGCTGAACACTGGTGCCGCGCCCAGGGCTTTACCGGCGCCATTCGGTTCGCCGACGTTGACCAAGTCCTTCAGGGAGCGTACCCAGGCATCTATGCCCGCATGGTCGCGGGCCGGCAGCCGGACTACCTGATTCAGCTCCCCTCCCCACGCCAGCCACGCCGGGTCTCGCATCGGCTGCTCGAGTGCAAAGGCACGACGAGCAGCCGATACGCGGTCAACCAGCTAGCTCGAGCTGTGACTCAATTGGCGTCGCTCAGCGTGAACGGGACCACGCCCACGGGTATCGCCGTATCGACCGTCTCGGCAGGCGACTCGGTGAGGTACCTGGCAGTCGATCCTGGCGACGACGAAGTGGGGTGGATGACTGACCGTTTTGGGGTCGCCCGGGGCCGCTCTGAGAAGCGCTCGGCGCAAATGCTTGGCGACGTCCTACACGCCGACGCGGATGACTTCTTCAGTTCGGTCACGGCGGTAGCGATGGGGTCGTTGGCGGACTACGCAGGGAGTGCAGCGGCCGTGGACTGGCTCCCGACGCGGGTCTCTGAAAGGCTCGGACGGCGAGCTGTGCGTGGCCGTGTCGAGGAGAACGAGTTGGGGGTGTTCGAGGGGCAGGAGCTGTTCTTCCCAGCCCCGGGTTCGCGCGGTCTGCTCCGCATCTTCCAGGGCGTCGACAAGGGCGTACTCGACGGCATACGGCACCACGACATCGCCGAGGTCGAGGAGTCCCAAGTCCGCGTAACCACCATGTTGCCGGAGTACAGTGGCGGCCGCTTCGCTGACTCACAGGACATCGAGCGCGCCACGAGTGCCGTGTCGCCGGAGGGCGCCATGCTTTCCCTGACGTTGGTCAACGGGCGCACGGCCGGCCTGTAGATGCGCGGCAGACCGCAACGCGGTCGCACCGACACTCCCACAGCGCTCCGGCAAAGTCAGTTGTCACCTATCCGTGCAGCAGACCCTGCTCGGAAGGGTGTCGCTACGGGGCAGGTTCCTCGTAGCGCGTGGCAATGAGCCGGGCAGCCAGTTCGGCGGACTCACGTTCAGTCGTGCGCGCCAAGATCCCCGCAGCGCCAATCGCATGAACGAGGAGGGAGTGCGACTACCGAGCGCCATTAGGAGACTGTTGAGTGCCGTTCAGCGGCTCGTCACGTTGGTGGGATCGGCGTAGGGGCGGCCCTCGAACCCGCGGTCCTGAAGGCGAACAACCCAGCGGTCCAGAACTGCCCGGATCGGTACCTGGACTCCGCGGAAGCGAGCCAGAGTGCGGACGAAGGTCGGGCTAAGGGCGTAGTAGATGCGGATGAACGCCCGCCCAGACATCGTCAGCGCTAGCCGCTCATCGCGATACCGGCGCAGGGTCCAGAGGGGCTCGCAGTCGTACGTGCCATACACCGCTGTTGCGACGTAGCACCCCGAACCCTTGGACTGCCCAGAACTTGTCGCCAGTGCCCGCCCTGTCGAGGTCGGTAGCGATGAGAGTTCCTCGTCGACGTGGGCGATGTTGGACGCGTACGAACCCATGTACGTCGCGATTCGCGGTGGCATCGTGCGATCGAGTCGGGTGAGGAGCTCCTTGAGTTCACGAAGCCGGCGCGTGAACTCGTCGCGTGTCATCTCCTGCGCCCCAGGACGCTGCAGTGCATCGACCGTGAGCAACTTGACCATCGCCTTGTTGTGGTCGCGCAAGAACTCGGACTCCGTGTTTGTTGCGACGGCGTAGCCGTCCGCATAGTGCAGCCAGTCACCCGTGAAGCCATCGATCTGATCCAGTGCTTGCTTCTCGTAGTCGCGGATCTCCGCCGGCGTCATGGAGGGGTCGCGCTCTGCGCGCCTGAGCCGCATGGTGCACATACGCATCTCGCCGTAGAAATCGTTGAAGTCCGTGGCCACTTGCGGGATCACTCCTCGTGTTGCCTGAGCGGGGGCGGCAGTCTCGGGCAAGACGCTACAGCGTGTTGTCGCCTCCACCTCGGCAGGGGCACGCGCTCACCAAGGACTTGGGCAGGTCGTGCTCGTCACTCCATGGGCCGTGCCATCTGAGCGTGTGCGGACACCGCGGAAGTCGGTGCTTCTAGCTTCCGTGGGCTCGCATGTGGTCATGGATCGGGCCCCGAGCCCAAAAAGAGGCCCGGACCTGCGGAAATCCGCAGATCCGGGCCTCCGACCATGTGTGACTGAGTTCACATCAGAGTGGCAATCTCAGAAGTTGATCGTCAAGTCAGGGGTCTCAGAATCGTTGAATTTCCGCGGTTTCTGCAGTTGCTCCGAGCGCTCGTGCAACTCGCGTGCCATTCGAAACGGAGCTGCGGACGCATCGCGAACATGTGTTCCTTGGAGAGTACGACACGCCTAGTCACGGCATCTTCTTGCCTCACCCGTCGGTACGCCCGCAAAGACGGTCAGCTGCGCCGTACGTCGCACGGGCGGTTGGCGCCGGAGCACGGTGAGGTCGCGGTCTTCCCGCTCAAAGTGGATCCTCGGCGACCAACTCCTCGCCGAGGCACAGTCACCGGCAGCCGCAGGACCGTGGCCTGGGAGACCCGGTGACCGTCATTACGCTCCATCGTCGCGCTGACAAGCGCGTCGGCGCACTGGATGAAGTGGGTCGCCGTGAACGGCTCGAACCTCGACAGCCGAGCCGACCTCTCGAGGCGCCCTCACGACTTTTCGAATCCCGACTGTTCAAACTTCAAGGTTTTCGCGTTCTCCGACACCGTGCGGATCGTGCTTTCACCGAAACCGTCGTGCTTCGTCGCCTCAATCTCGATCCGAACCGTCATCTGCGCCCCGACATCACGAAGGTTGGCGATGACCTCTTCAGCGATGTTCCTGAACTCCAGTGCATAGCGGTCCGGATTGAGCTCCTTCACGCCGAAGAATCGTTTGGCGAGCTCGACGACGATGGGCGGGTCGACGGGAGCCGGCCATACAACTGGCTCCACGGTAGTCTCGCCATTGTCGCCGGGCACCTGGCCGACCGATTCCGGCGCTGGACTCACAGCCGCAGCCTCCCGCTCGCGCTGGACGACGGCAACGTCCGGGCGGACGAGAAGGACCGAGTCGTTCGCAGCAGGCGCAGACTCCTTGTCCTCCGGCGTCCAGAGCCCGATATAGCGCGTCTGGTCCGCGTCGTATCCGGTCGCGAGCGCGAACGCATCGGTCGACCAGAGCAGCGGGAGGTCGACGATGCCGGACGCGAGCACCGACTCGTCTCGCAAGCGCGGCATGTACGGGTACTGCGAGTACAGCCCCCACAGCGTGCCGAGCGAGACATGGCCGCTCGCCCAGATCTGCGGCACCTTGCCAATGGAGAGCCGGATGTTCGACGCCGCCTGCCGTGTCGATAGGTCGCCGTCAGACCCGAGGCGCTTCGAGACACGCTCCGCCAACGACGGGGCCTGCCCTTCGACCTTCACCTCGCGGATCCCGAAAGGCGCCGCCGGGTCCGGCTGGGCCGGTACCAGCGTCCAGGTGAAGGTCTGCAGCAGCCGCGCCTCAACGGTCTGGTCGGCCTGGGCCTTGCGCTGCATCGCCTGGTTTCGCTGGTTCGCAGTCAGGTCGAGGTCGGCCTCGTTGACCAGGACGTGGCTCCACCCGAGGTAGTCGCGCGTGGCCGTGACGAGCTCCTCGAGGCGCGCCTCGTCCGCGGCGAGGAATACCACCATGTTGCGATGAGTCCGGTTCGCCGTCCCCCGCTGCTCGGTCGCCTTGAACGCGAACGCCTTGGCAGGCGAGTCGGTCTTCGACTTATGCGCGACCTTCGGGTGCAGGATGACGAGCCGAGCCTCGTCAATGTCCGGGATGTCGGCGTTCGAGTCCGGGCACACGTGCACGCCCGCAAAGTCACCGCTGGTACGCGCCTGGCCCTGGAGGCGCCGCACGATCTCGACCCACACGTCCTCGATGTGTAGCCGTTCGGCCTGATCCTTAGCCGTGCGGGTAATGTTCGCCTGGAGGTCATACCAGTACTTGCCCGACCCGGCGTAGAAATACGTCGCCCGGTCCGCGAGCTGGGTCAGCGCCGAGTGGAAGTTGCCTGGCACGTCTCCGGGGATCGCCGTCCCGAGGAAGACCCGCTGGGTCTCCAGGCCCTTGTGCGCAGAGCCGATCGTCGGGGCGGCGCCGAAGAAGACCGTGCGCGCGAGCCGCTTCGTCAGCGCCCGCTGCCCGAAGACCGGCTTTGCCTGGTCAATCCGGGCCGGCTCCGAGTTCGGGCCATCGACGTCGGCGTCGATGATCGCCTTCCACGAGTCCTGCAGGTACTGCGTCAGCTCAGCGTTCACGGACGCGGTCGCGAGCGGAACCGACCCGGGCATGATTATCGGCGAGGCGTCCTCCCCGACCCACAGGGCATGGATCACCGTCGACATCAGGCGCAATACGCCACGTGTGCGCTGGAAACGCTCGAGCGACGACCACTCCTCGTAGAGCCGGTCGAAGAGCTCCGGGTGGATCGGGTAGGTCCGCCGGATCCGGTCCTCGTATGCGATGTCACGGGCCTCGCGCGGGAAGTCGTCGGTGTAATTGCGATACATCTCCATGTACGACTTCGCCGTCGCATTGATCGCCGCCAGCGCGGCCGCATCGGGCTGCTTGAAGAGGCGTTGCTTGACGATCTGGTACGCCTCGACCGGCGACGCCTGCCGCCACTGGTCGGCTACACGCCGCACCACGTTTTGCAGTCTCTTGAGCGCCTCCAGGCCGTTGGACCCGCCGACCTCCTCGGCGTTCCCCGCCACTTCCTTCTCGACGTCGTCGCCCGTCGACGACGCCGGGATCGAGATGGCCAGCAGCACACCCTTAGTCCCCTTGGCCGCCTCGGTCAGCGTCTGCGCAAAGGTGAACTGGTCGTCGAACGTGCCACCCGCGAGGTCGTCACGGCCGACGAGCGAGCGGGCGTAGGCGACCCACTCGTCGATGAGGATGATGGCAGGGGCGTAGCGCGCGAGCACCTCGTGGAGCGCCTGGCCGGGGTGGGTGCGGTCGATGTCGGACTTCGCGACGATCGCGTACGCCTCGGCCCCACCGAGCTGCCATGCCAGCTCGCCCCACATTGTGTTGACGCGAGTGCCGTCGGCCTTCGTGACGCCCGACGGCGAGAAGTGGTTGCCGACGATCGCAACCCGGTTCACTTTCGTGCCCGAGTACCCGTTCGCCTGCAGCAACTCCTGCGTCTCCTGCGGGTACACGCCCAGCGGCAGACCAGCCGCCACGTGCCACAGCGACAGCATCGAGTGAGTCTTTCCGCCGCCGAAGTTCGTCTGAAGGTTGATCACGGGGGGTGCGTTGTCGTCGCCCGAGATACGTCGCACCGCCCGCCCGATGAGCTGCGAGAGACCTTCGGTCAAGTAGGTCCGCTGGAAGAACGTCGCCGGGTCCGCGTAGCCCGAGTCCTTCTCGTCGCCCGTCGCGACCTTGTACAGGTCTGCCGCGAACTCAGACGCCGCGAAGTTGTTGGTCGCGACGTCGTCATGCGGCTGCAACACCTCACGCCATGGATGCAGACCCGACGCCGTCGGCAGGTCCACCGCCGCCTTGAGGACCTTCTTGTCCTCCTTGTCCGCCGCCACCCGGCGCAGGTCCTGCCGCGTAGCCGCCACCTTGTCTGCCTCGGATGGCGCCCCGACCAGGCGGAGTAGCCGCTCCCCCGTGTCGAGAGCGCGGTAGGCGTCGTCGTCGGAGAACGACCCGTTGTGTGCCCACGTGTTGCGCACTTCGCGCAGCTCGCTCGCGTAGAACTGACCTGCGCGACCGAGCGCCTCATCGAACGGGAACCATCCGGGCTTGACCGCGGCAGTGATGTTGCCCTCGGTCAAGATGCGGAGCTGGACCTGCGGGTCGAGCGGGTCGTACTGCTTGTCGACTCCCTTCTTCGCGTCCTTCGCTGCCACGAGCTTGGCCCACTGCGCGCCGAGCTGCGGGTTTGCCCGCCCGACGACGCCGGAGATGAAGTCGTCGAGCGCGGGCGCCATGACCTCGAACATCCGGTTGACGCGGTCGCGGTTACTCAGTGCCATCTCAGGACAACTCCCACTCGTTGGTCAGCAGGGCCGAAAGCTCCTGCTGTCGTGCCGCCACGACTGTCGGGTTCCACACGTCGTGCCCGAGCACCTGCGTCGTCAGGGCGAACACCGCGGACCCGGTCGACGTCGTGAAGTACTTCGCCTTCTTTGTCGCGAAGTCGTAGTTTCGCGCCTGGCTGTTCTTCCGCGCGTTGAGGAGTAGCAAGTTGCCCAGCCGATGCGTCCAGTAGGCCCTGTCGTCCTCGGTGAAAGCGACCAGCCACTCGCTGTCCGCCGCGGGCGTCTGCGGGAGAACGTGCTCGATGCTGATGATGCTGTGCGAGTAGCTCGCGCCCGGCTCCTTGGCGAGCAGCTCGTCGAGCCGCAGCAGCACGTACCGGGCCCGCTGCGTCTGCATGCGGTAGACCTCGCCGTTGATCGCGTCCCGCGACTCCTCCTTCTCCTGCGCCGAGAGGTCAAAGGCCGGCGCGTCGAGCCCGTCTCCGTCCTTGAGCTGCTTGAGCAGGTCCAGGTAGCGGGTGATGCGCGGCGTCGTGTACTCGCGCCGCAGCAAGAAGCTCGCCGCGAGCCGCTCCAGCTTTCGGAGGAACTCCGCAAGGAAGGGCGCGTCGTCGGGGTGGTGCTTCAACGCCCAGAGCGCGCACGCGCGCCAGTCCTTGTTGTCGATCAGAGCGAGGCGCTTGAGCCAGTCGTTGACCGTCTGCCATTCATAGCCCGGGCCGAAGTCTCGCGCGACCGTGCGCTCGAACGCCTTCGCATAAGGCAGCAACAACTCGTCGATGAACTCGGCGGAGCGACCGTCGTCCAGGTACTGATCCAGAACCTGCTCAGGAAACTCGCGAAGCAGCTCGCGTCGGGCGCGGTCTCCGTTTACCACGGTTCGGAGGTCTCGGAACAGCTCGGTGAAGTCGTCGCTGCCGAGTGCCTCCTCTGCAGCTTCCCACTGCTTCGCATAGTCCGACTCGTCGTCCAACGATCCGATGACCTTGGACTTGAAGATGTCGGCAGGCGCGAGATCGAGGCCTCGCGCGTTCATAACGCTGAAGATCCGGTAGGCGCTGTTGAGATCGGGCGTGCTCACCACAACGAGGAAGGTCCGGGTGCTCGCGAGCGTCGCGAGCAGGCGACGCTTCGACTCGTCCCACGTGAGGAGGCGCTTGTATAGCACGGACGCGTTGTTGCGGATGGCTCGCTGCGGCTCACTCCCCGCCGCGCTGTCCGTCACCTCGATGAGCGCACCGATGTTGCCCGGAGTCTGTACGTACTTCGAGAAGAACGAGCGGTCCTGCTTGCGCAGTGCGAGGCGAGGCTTCGGCGCGATACCGGCAAGCTCGGAGCCAGGTTCCAGCACGAGGTCGGCTAACTCGCCTGCGAACTTCCCGGAGCTCAGGTCCCGAAGGATGCTGAAGAGCAGGCTCAACGTCGTCAGCCGCTGCTGGCCATCGATGACGTCGAACTGCGTCTCCGATCGCTGCACGAGCACCAGCGACCCAAGGAAGTACGGGTCGTCCGGGTCGCGCTCAAGGCTCTCCTCAAGGTCGTCGAGCAGCTGAAGCGCCTGGTCCGTGCCCCACCGGTACGGCCGCTGGTAGTCGGGGATCTCGAACTCGTAGTCGCTGGAAAACACCTTCCGCAGCGGATGCTCCTGCGCCGTGAGGGTCTTCTGCACGACTAGTCCTCCTCGTCGAAGCTGAACGCGCCCTGCGTCGAGCCGGTGCCGGCCGGGGTCGAGCGGGCCACCTCGATGATCTCCGGCCAGGTCGTCACGAGCGTGTTGAAACTCAGTGCGTCCGCAGTGCGGCCGCTCGTCTCTGCGATGTGGAACAGTAGGTGCGCCAACTCCTTGAGCTCGTCGGGATGGACGTCTCCCGCCGGGCGCGCCAATGATAACCGCAAGAGTTCGCCTGCGGGGCCAATTCCGTCCACTTCCAGGGCCCTAATCAGGTGGTGGAGCACCTCCCACGCCGAGATGTACTGGTCGGTCGTTGGGTCATACGAGGAAGCGAACTCACGCGGCCGCAGCAACTGCACCTTCCCTGCACGGCTAGCAAGAACGCCACCTCGATCCATTACTTGGACGGAAGTGTTGCGGGCGCGAGCTAGATCATCAGCATCGCCGAACAACCCGGGATCGTACCCGCTGAACCGGTACCATTGAACACAGAACCTAGTGGGTGCATCCAGGTCGCCTTCTTGCTCATTAATTAGGCCATCGAGTTCATCATTGATGCGCAGGAGTGCGGCCGAGACCGACATCGCAGTCCCATCCGGCTGGAGCACGGCGCCAAATCGGCTAAACACTTCAATACCCGGGCCGATCGCTGACTGCTGCAAGTCGACAGGTGCAACGCCCGCCGCCTCCAGATTTGCGAGTGATTGCGCGAGGTGCGTACGCAGTGCGCCGAGAAACTCCTGCACCGTGACTTTTGGAGCGTCCTTTGGTCGCGGCCTGAGAACAAGTACACTCGACGTCGACATAGAGTTGGCGCCAATCGCAACGCGTCGACTCGCGTTCTCCGTGCGGATTGGCCACGTACGGACGACAGACCAACCCTCATCCACCATCGATTGCAGAATCGTGGACCAGCGACTGTTGCCTTCACCAAGGGCCTCGGCTTGCTTTGATGCATAGTAGACAACCACCGGATAGTCCTCCGCTACAGAGTCGCGGAACCTGGCGAAAACTTCCCGGAATCCGGCCATGAACTCAAGGGCGGCGGCATCGTTGCCTCCAGCACGGTGAGCATTCGCAACCAACTCTTCGCCCTTGGGCACAAGAATTGTCCTAAAGAGACCAGGGAAGACCCCCGAAAGCATTCTGCGCTGCCAAACATAGAAGAAATCGGAAAGGTCGGAATAGTCGATGTTGTCGAAGTACGGCGGATCGGTTGCAACTACCAATCCCGCCAACGTCGCGTTCCGCGCGTCTTCCATAATGACTCGATGTTCGCCGCGAAGGCTGGACATCTTCAATGGGCCCACGATATTCCGAAGACATGCCAAGAACGAACCGCTATTGCCTTCACCAAGCACATTCGCCTCAGAGACATCCCACGCCATGCCCATCGCTTGGCCCGAGTACATCTGCTGCGAGACCTCACCAGTTGACTCCCAGGAACACTGATTGTTTGACCAGTTTGCGAGGCGACTTACGGCGAGCGCTAAGTAGAGGGAAACCGCCTCGCTGTATGCAGTTGCACCAACGCCACCTTCCGCCAGAGGATCACCCGCAGGGACGCCGGCGGCGAGTGCATCCTCGTACACCTTCGAGCGGGCCTCGACGACAAGATCGCTAAAGGTTGTCAGGGCAAGTAGCTGACGGTCGGTGAATAGGTCACTGAAGTCGGTCATCCCGTAGAGCGGCGGCGAGAACCACCGGGGGTTCGTTGAGATCGCACCGCCAACCGAATCCTCGGGGCGCTGGACTCGCGCGGCTCTGACCTGCTCGTCGGACGGGCTGAAATATTCCCGTGATCGACCTCCATCAGCGACGACGGCGGTCAGCGTCAGCCCCAAGCGTCCCGCTTGGGCTTCGTGGCGAACGTGCGCGATGGGAACTGCCGTGCCACAGCTAAGGCACTCGGTGCCGAGCCGGCCGGACATCATGCCGCGAGATGGCTGGTCGCCTTTATCCCTGCTGACCGAGAAATCGAATCGTGACCCACCAGGAGCGGAAGAGTCCCTGACGATTCGCGGAACAATTACCGCCTCCTTTCCCTTCTTCTTTGCGAGCGTCCACTTGGAGACCAACGGAACCTGAATTCGGCAGCCTGGATTAGGACACTCGACTTGCCGAGCCCACACCCATGCGAGCGCCGGCCGGCCATTCACGTTCGGGTAGTGCGCATCGAGGCGGGATCGGGCCTCCGCGAGCACCCAAGCCCCGTATGCCTCCACGTCCGCGACGAGCCCGGACGACGCCGTCCATTCGGTTAGCCGGCCGCCTCCGACCCCTGGGAATACCGGATCGCGCCCGGTGAACTTCCCTGGAACCTCAACGAGAGCACGGGACAAGACAACCGCAACCGGGTTTAGGTCACTTGAGAGGGAGTCAATACCAAGCTGTGCGGCGGCGAGCGCAATCGATCCACCGCCAATGAAGGGATCGGTGATCGTCACATCGGGTAGCACCGCGCGAAGATCAGCTGCAAGATCCGGGCTGACGCGCATGATCTCGTCCCACTCGACAGCGCGCTCAATGAGCTTGTGCAGGCGCGCCCGCTCGTCGCGGACGGCGTCCTCGGTGGCGAACCTCTCAGGGTTGGACCCGGGATCATCTATGAGTTGGGCAAGCAACATCGCACGGGCCGCCGTCACCGGCTTCCGGGACCACCACTGATGTAGATTCTGCGGCTTTCCCACCTTCCGGTTCTTCTCCGCGAATGATGCACGGTTGATAGCCTCGAGGGGTAGGGCGACCTCGATGAGCTTTCGCTTCGTCACGACTTCGTTCTCTCCTTGCGTTCGCTGCCGGCGGCTTCGTCTGCGCTGGCCAGCGTCTCCAACTTACGTTGCCCCCGACACGAGCCCTGCACAACGCGAGGCTGGCGCGGTCCATCTCGCGTTTCCTTAATTCATTTTGGGCAGCGGGAGGTGTCTCCCGATGTACCCCACGTAGACCTTTCCGTCGGTCGCCGTTGCGTCGAGGTAGTGCATCCGCGGTGACACCATCGCGTAATTGGCGATTTTGAAGTGTGCCCAAAGATACATGCGGCCACTTGGGTCGATCGTCTCGGGCACGGGCAGCAGGCGTGGTGCCGCGTACTTGTCGTTACTGCGGACTCCCTCGCTCTCCGTCATCGCGTGCTTGTTGGCGGAGTAACCCTGACAGCCGGGCGGGGTCACACGTAGGAAGTCGTCCACGGACCCCTTGAATGACCCGTCTTTCGACACCCGGGCGTAGTCGTCGAGCGCCCGTAGGATCGTCCACGTCACGCCCGCCCACCCCGCGGCCGGCTCGTGCTCGTCAAGGTCCAGCATCGCTACGTTATCGCCCATCCACACGACCGAGGCTAGCGCGCCCTCCTCGTGCGCCGTCTGCCAGGCAACCAGGAGGTCGCCGAAGGACGTCGGGGTGAGGCTCTCGACGTCGTCGCCGAGCAGGTGGTCCGCCCAGGCCACCTCACCGTAGCCCGCCTCAGCCGTGGCCTTCTTGAGGGCCGTGAGCTCGGCGTCCAGGCGACGTGCCCGCTCCGCTTCCTCCTGCCATTCGAGGATGACGTCGTCTCGTTCGCGGATCGACGCCGCATGCTTCGCGCGCAAGCCGCCGATCGTGTCCTGGAGGGACAGCTCGGCCAGTTCCTTACGCTTCAACAGAGAGCGAAGCGGTCCGACCTGCGCGGCGCGGTCCCCTAGATCCTCGATGGCCTCGGGCGTCACGGTCTGCGTCCCGAAGACCCGGCGCAGGGCCGCCATCACGCGCGCAACGAGCCCGCTCTCGCGGACGGCCACCTCCGGCGACGCCGTGGGCTTCGACGTCGCCTTCAGTTCCGGTTCTGACGGAGTTACTGCCTCGTGCAGGGTCGCTTGGTGCGGGACCGGACCCGAGTTCCGAGGCTTGATGACCGGACGGCGGGACGTCGGGCTGTCGGGCCGCGCGCGCGTCGCCGGCGCATCGACCCCGATATCCAGCGTTCCCTGCTCGGCCTCCGCAGGAGTCTGCAGGTCGAGATCGAGCTCGTCCTCGGGCTCGGGCTCGAGGGCCTCTTCCGCCACGTCGGCTTGCTGGGCCGCGGTGGTTGCCTTGGGTGTGGATGCGATGCCGGCGGACTTGAGGAAGTCCTCGTCGGCCTGTCGGATGAGGCGGGCCTCGACCCGAGTGACGTTCCCAGGAAGAGGGAGCGTCAGCGTGTGCTCTCGCGCCACGCGCCCCAGGACGCGGAGCAGGTGTACGTCGCGATCCAGGGCGATGCGCTCCGTCGTGAGAGTCCTGTGACGCCTTCCATCGAGGGCGTCGTCGAAGTCGACGCCACTGACGAACGTTCGCAGCGTGCCCGGCGCGACGGCGTGAGATCCGCCGACCTGGCGCTCGAACTCTTCGGTCGCGGCCGGATCGAGCACGAAACCGGCAGCAAGGCCGGTCGTGTCCCGAAGGAGCCGCTCGATGAGTCTGCGCCATGCCTCCATCGGCAGGTCGCGACTGCTGCCCGCGACGAAGACAGGGCCACGGCGGTCCGCGGCGCGAAGTGCAGTGATGAGTGCTGGCACGTCCTCCTTGAACAGCGTTCGCACACTTGGGTCGAGGACCGCTCCGCCGTCGCGCGCGTCGACGAACTCGAGAACCATCTTGGCGAGGCGTGGCGTCCTGGCGACGGTCCGCTCGTCGGGACTGACGACGTCGATCCAAACCCACGGGTCATGGCGTCCGTCGCGCGGGTCATGGACGACCACCTGCGACGTCCATCCCGACGCCTCCGTAAGAAGAAACCGGGACGACGTGCTTCCCGACGCAGTCTCCTCAACCGAGAGCACCGCCTCGGCCCCCTGTCCAACGTCGGACACCGTCCCAGGTGTAACGGCGTCGGCGTTCAGACCCTTGCCGCGCAGCCATGCATGGAGCTGGCTTGCAATGAGCATCTCAACTTCGGCACCGTGCAGCGAGCCGCGAGCCACCGTGAAGAGCGAGCGATAGCCGAGCATGGTTCCCATCCGTTTGTTCTGCGTGGTGAGAGGCCTTGGTTGCCGACCGGAGCGCTGTCGACGTCGCCGTCAGAACGGCGCCTTGCCCTTGGTCCAGTTCTTCGTCCACTCGGCACGGACGCCGACGGCGTCGAAGTCGCCGAGGTCCACCGTCGAGAACGGGTCGTCGAGGTAGCGGACGTCGTCGTACTGCGGGCCCGCGGGTTCGACCTGCACGAGCGCAAGGCGATAGCGCGGGGCGGCGTTCTTGCCGGTCAGGATCTCGTTATGTGTGACGTAGAAGTCGTCCGAGCCCGCGATCCGTGCCTTGACCTCGATGCGGTACGTGTCGCCGTTGGGCGCCGTCGACAGGATGTCGAAGCCGGGGTTGTTAAACGCCTGCTCGACCGGCTTGCGGCCGAGCTCGCGTTCGCGGGCCATGACCAAGTCGACGCCGCGACGCTCGACCTCCTTGGTTGACTTCGCCCTCATCGGCGCAGTCGTCGGGACGCTGCCGTCCACCATGGCCAGTGGGAGCACGAGGGCCGAGGTGAGGATCTGCGGCGGCTTCGTCGACATCAGCGCCTGTTGGTCGATGAGCGCCAGTCGACCCTTGAGACGGATGTCGAGCTCGGTGGCCTTGCGGTTGAGCGACTCTGCGGACTCCTTGGGCTTCTTGCCATCGCGCTCCATCTGAGCGGCGACGGCGGCGTCGAGCAGGAGCCGCGTGCTCTCGTTCTCAAGCCGGGACTTGACCAGGTCGCGGGTCTTGGCGAGTTCGGCACCGCGACGTGGTTGCACGTCGGCCAAGTACTCAGGGAGTTGGTTAGCGATGATCCACGATGTCGCCTTGTCCTCCGCCTCGCCCAGCCACGACAGGCGGCGTGCCGCTGCCGTGGCTTCCGTCTCAGGCGCGGCGACGCAGTCGAGATACGGAGCGGGGCCGGCCGGCGTCACGGTGCCAAAGAAGTCGACGAACGCGTATCCGAACCGCTTGGAGACCGACGCCCCGGTCGCGTCCGCGACCTCCTCGACGACACCGACGAGCAGGTGTGGCTCTTCCAGGGACGCGGAGACAAGAAGGGTGCCGCTGTTGAGTACTCCTCCGAACTGACGGATCGCCTCATCCATGACTGCGTCGTGCAGCGGGTGCCCAGGGGCGAGTAGGTCTGCGCGGCTCAAGTTGTCGGGCTCTACGCGGGCGAGGTCGAACGTGACGCGGTCGTATCGCGTCGCGATCGGCCCGTACTTGGACGCTCGGATGTGCTGTGGGACGTTGCCGATCTCGTAGCGACCCTGCTCGCGGCGCGCAATGCGGCCGCCAAGGCGCCGAAACGCTGCCTTGAACGCCATCTCGATGTAGTGCGGTTGGAGGCGCCTCGCACGGGCCTCGTCCATCGCGGCACGTAGGGTCTCCAGGTCGGCGTCACCCAGGTGGTCCGACGCGAGGGCCCTCTCCTCGAGCAAGTCAATCAGGCCGTCACCGACGTTTTCATTGATGACCTCGTGCATCTTGGCGCGGACCTCGGGTCGCTCGCCATATTGGATCGCCTCTTTGAGGAGGTTGCGCAGTGGAGTTTCGGCAAACGCCTCGCCGAGCACGTCGAAGACCTTGCCACCGTACGCTAGGCGCATCTGGTCGATCTTCTCCAGAAGGCGTAGGAACACCTCGCCCTCGCGCGTATTCGCGGCGACCAAGTTCCACAGCCGGCAAACCTCGGTCTGGCCGATGCGGTGGATCCGGCCGAAGCGCTGCTCGATGCGGTTCGGGTTCCACGGCAAGTCGTAGTTCACCATCAAGTGAGCGGCCTGCAGGTTGAGGCCCTCACCGGCGGCATCGGTCGCGATGAGAATCTGCACGGTGGAGTTCTTGGTGAACTCTTCGGTGATCTGACGCCGCTCCTGACGGCGCACGCCACCATGGATCGCCTTCACTGCGTCGTGCTTCCCAATCAGCGTGCGGATCCGCGCCGTGAGGTAGTCGAGGGTGTCGCGATGCTCAGTGAAGATGATGAGCTTACGCGGCCAGCCCTTAGCGTCCGACTGCATCGCGTGCCCCTGGAGGATCTGCGAAAGCTCGGACCACTTCTTGTCCATGCCGGAGTCCCGCACCTGCTTCGCGGCCATGGTCAGTTCGGCGAGTTCGATGAGCTCCTTGTTGAACTCCTCGATCGTTTGAGCCGCGGTCGCAGCATCGAGGAACTCTTCCTCGATCGTCTCGATCTCGTCGGCGTTGTACTCGTCCTCATCGATACCAGAGACGTCGTAGGCGGCGTCGCGCTCCGTGTACTTGCCGGCCAAGATGTCGTCGCGACGTCGCGTCAGGCGCTCGGAGCGGCGAACCAGGGACTTGTAGATCGCCTCGGGGCTGGAGGCGAGGCGGCGCTGCAGCACAGTGAGGGCGAAGCCGACGGTGTTGCGACGTTTGCCGTCCAGGAGCTTCTCTGCGCGGTTCATGCCCTCGCGGACATAGTCGGTGACGAGGTCGTAGAGCTGCTTCTCGGCATGCGTGAGTTCGTACGGGACGGTCTCGGCGATGCGCTCCGGGAACAGACGGCGGCCGTCGAACGTAAGCAGGTCTTCCTTGACCATGCGACGCATGATCCCGGTAGTGTCAGCGGTCTTCTTGACCTTGCCTTCGAACCGGTCCTTGTCCAGCAGGGTCAAGAAGAGCTGGAAGTCCTCCTCCTTGCCCGAGTGCGGCGTCGCCGTCATCAACAGCAGGTGCCGGGTGATCGTGCCCAGTACCTCACCGAGCTGGAACCGCTTCGTCTTCTCCAGCTTGCCGCCGAAGTAGTGCGCGCCCATGCGGTGCGCCTCGTCGACGACGATCAAATCCCACTCCGTCTCCTTGAGCTGCGCCTGGAGCGCCTCGTTACGAGAGAGCTGGTCCATCCGCACGATCAGGAGCGGGTGCTTCTCGAACGGGTTGATGTTGATGTCCGCGTCGATGAGCGCGTTCGTCAGGATGTCGAACCGGAGACCGAACTTGAAGTAGAGCTCGTCCTGCCACTGCTCGACCAAACCTCCCGGGGCGACAATCAAGGCCTGCTTGACGTCGTCGCGCAGGATCAGCTCCTTGATGTACAGGCCAGCCATAATCGTCTTGCCCGCACCCGGATCGTCCGCGAGAAGGAACCGCAGCGGGGTGCGTGGGAGCAACTCACCGTAGACGGCCCGGATCTGGTGCGGGAGCGGCTGGACGTCACTGGTGGCGACGGCGAGCATCGGGTCAAACAGGCCCGCAAGGCGGATGCGCTGCGCCTCGGCAACCATCTTGAAGTCCGTCGCGTTCGCGTCAAACGCACGCGAGCCGGTGCGAGCGATCGACAACTTGGCCTCGTCCTTGCGGAACACGACCTGCTGCCCAAGACCGCCATCGGTCTTCTTGAAGGTGAGCTCGACAGCGGCCACGCCGTGCTGCTGGGCAAAGATCACCGTGATGACCTCGCCGGGGATCAGCCCATCGATGCGCAGCCCCGGCTTCAGTTCCTCGAGCAGCACCCGCGTGACCTCCTTCTACGCACGTCCCGCACGGTAGCCGCACCGTCGGACACTCCGGTTGCAGACACCGGGTGAAACCGGCGAATGTGGCACGCAGGTGTCTGTTGTCCTGGCTAATGTTCCCAGCAATCACCCACCACCACGAGGGCAGGATGAGCAAGGACGACCGTCAGAGGCTCACCGCGACGATCGAGCGCACCTACGGCTGGCACATCGCGACCACCCAGATGCAGGCCGAGCGCGCGGAGGTCGAGAAAGCCGGTGGTGTCGCGCTGCGCACGCTGACGCGGACGATCTCCGTCAAGCGCAACGGCCGCGTCACGTGGAATGTCGTCCCGCTCGGGCGGGGCGCCGCCCACGCGATCCGCGATCTCGCCGCGGCAACACAACTTCCACGGATCCGGGGCCTCGACGAGCGCGACCTCGCACCGCTCGCCGACCAGGTCCCGAAGGCGATCACCGATGCTCGCTCCCTCCTCGGCATGCGGCGGTTCTTCACGTCCCGGGAGGGCAAGAATGCGGGCTCTCTTGCGGCGGAGTACCTCACCCAGTTTGAGGCCTGGGCGACGAACCGGGGCCTCGATGGACTCATCTACAGTCTTCGCCCCACCGAGAACGGCGTCGCTGCCCTCGGCACTGCCGATTCCCTGTCCGATGTCGTCGGGCTACGACCCCACCTGAAGACCCTCGGACGCCTGGACCTCATCCGCGCGACGCCGATCGGACCGCTTCGCGATGCCATCGCTGCCATCGACAATGCGCTCAAGGGCGAGGAGACCTACCGCAAGGCGGCGGCGCAGGCCGGCGACACGCTCCGCCGTGCAGAAACCGACGCCATGCTCGCCACCATGCACGTCGACCGGCTGCGCGAGGCTACCGCAGAGCGGCTCGTCACCAAGCCGCTCATAGACTCGGGCCTCACCACGGTCAAGGAGGTCAAACTGGCCGCGCGGAGGCTGGAGACTCTGCCCGGGATCGGCGAGGCGTCCGCGCGACGCATCCGAGGCGCCGCAGTCACCATCGAACAGACCACGTTCGATGAGATGCCCGTCCGCATCGACATCAAGAAGCGAACCCGTGAGGCGACGGCATTCCTCAAAGCCCTCGGCGCGTGGGACGCCGCGCGGACGCTCCGCAACGCCACCTCGGATCTGGAACGCGCCGGCGAGCTCCGCGACCTCGTCGCTGCCGTCGACGGCGGCACGACACATCTGATCGTCGCTTCTGGGACCGCGCTCGACACTGCCGAGCTCCTCGTCGGCGTCAATGCTGTAGTCGCCCGCGGGACGGCACTCGCGGCCGGGAGGCCCGGCGGCGGCGCCGTCCCCGAGGACCCTTGGGACGACTTCCTCGCCCGACCCGCCGACTACTACGGCATGCTCCAAGAGCTCGGGTTCCTGACCGAGGACGAAGGCAAGGCCCACGGCGACCTGCCCGAAGAGATCGTCGAGGCCGTCCGCGCGCTCGCGCTCAACGCCGAGCACCTCACAGTCGGCACCCTGCGCGGATATCAGAGCTTCGGTGCGCGCTTCGCGCTCGTCCAGCGCAAGGTGATCATCGGCGACGAGATGGGCTTGGGAAAGACGGTCGAGGCGATCGCCGTGCTCGCGCACCTGCGCGGCGCACACGGGTACAACCACTTCGTCGTCGTGTGTCCCGCAGCCGTCGTCACCAACTGGATCCGCGAGATCCACTCGAAGTCGAAGCTGCGCGCCCACCGGATCCACGGCAAGAGCCGCGAGCAGTCGGCGCGCTCCTGGATCCGGTTCGGCGGCGTCGCCGTCACCACCTTCGAAACCCTCAACTGGTTCCAGCAGCACCATCCCGCCGTAGGCCACGTCGGCGCCGTCATCGTCGACGAAGCGCACTACATCAAGAACCCCAACGCCCAGCGATCCCGGAATACGGCAGCACTCCTAAATCGCAGCGACCGTGCCGTGCTGCTGACCGGCACACCTCTCGAGAACCGACTCGACGAGTTCGCCGCTCTCGTGAAGTACGTCCAGCCCTCGCTCGTCGTCTCGACCAACGGCCTGTCCCCGCGGACCTTCCGCAAGCAGGTCGCACCGGCATACTTGCGACGGAACCAAGAGGACGTGCTCCAGGAACTCCCCGAACTCGTCGAGGTAGACGAAGTCATGCCGATGTCCTCGGCCGACTCCGCCGCCTACCGCGCCGCCGTCCAGGCGGGCAACTTTATGGCCATGCGGCAAGCCGCCATGATCCACGGCCAGCAGTCCATGAAGGTCGAACGGCTCCGCTCCATCGTCGACGAGGCCGAGGCGAACGGACGACGCGTCATCGTCTTCTCCCACTTCCGAGAAGTGCTCGACCAAGTTGCCCGCGCCCTTCCCGGTCGCGTCTTCGGACCACTGACCGGCTCCGTCGCCGCCGTCGCACGCCAGCGCATGGTCGACGACTTTTCGAAGGCAAGCTACGGTGCGGTGCTCGTCTCCCAGATCGTCGCGGGCGGCGTCGGACTCAACATCCAGGCGGCGTCCGTCATCGTCATCTGCGAACCCCAACTCAAGCCGACGACCGAATGGCAGGCCATCGCTCGCGCCCACCGCATGGGCCAACTCGACACCGTCCAGGTCCACCGCCTGCTCTCCGAGGAAGGCGTCGACCAGCGGGTTACCGAGATTCTCGCCAGCAAGAAGACCCTCTTCGACGACTTCGCCCGCGTCAGCGCGACCGCCCACAGCGCCGAAGAGGCGTTCGACATCACCGAGGCCGAACTTGCGCGAGAGGTCGTCGAGGCGGAGCGGGAGCGACTCTTTGCGTCCTAGACACGCGGAGCCCAAGTAACGACTCCAATCACCGGCGTTCCGTCGGCAGCGAGTCGTGCCTCGCGCGAGCGAGCCTCCGCTGGGCGTTTTCTGCCGTGTCACGCCCACGTTCAGGCCGCGTCCGGCGTGCCTGCGATGGCGCAGCCCGGCCGGTCGCAGGCACGTGGGTTCCTTGCGCCTGGGCGTCGCTCGCCCCGGTCGCGTCCATGTCGACGTCCGCCAAGGCGACCTTGAGGATCGCCAGGGTCGGCGCACACTGATACAGAACTTGCGCCGACTTTCGACCTCTCGGATCGTAGGTGCGGGGGCTGACCCGCCACTCACGTACCGCACCACGGCCGGCCCGGGCTCGCGGCACCAGCGCGTTTCTTCACCCTCGTTCACCGGCTAAGGCCGTCGTCATCCGCCGGTCGCGGCCGGTGTGGGCCGCTCCTGGCAGGACGGCGCCTCCGGACACCTTGTCGCCGGCTCTCCCGCAGGTGAGTCTCGATGAGCGCGCGACGCTCGTCCAGGGCGCGGACCGCCTCGTCCGGCAACGGTCCGCGGGCGGCGGCGATGCGCCCACCGACAAGGTCGGGCTGCACCCCACGCAGAGGTCGAGCTGTCACGCGGGCCAGGCGCGCGGTCAGGACCGCGGCAACGTCGTCGGCATCAAGAAGGCTGCGCCGAGCGACGAGGCGCGGCATCAGCGCGTCGACGTCGTACCCATACGCCTCCGCACGCCGCAGTCCCGCCGCGAGGACCCCGAAGGCCTCCGACTGGACCGCTCGATCGGCGTCGTCGCGCCCGAGGCCGCCGGCGCTGCAGAGAGCGCCGTGCACGAGTCGACTCCAGCGATCACGTTGCGCGTCGGTGGCGATGGCCTCGTACTCGGCGGCGAGCTGGGCGATGCCGGCCCACCGGTTCTGCTCGGCCTCGGTCGCCTGGTGCGCCGAGATCTCGGCGCCGGTGTGGTGCAGGACTCCGAAGAGGACAGTGCGCGCGGTGACGTCCGGGTCGGGCGGGGTCGTATGCAGCGGGTCGGGCCGGTCGAGCGCCACGTAGGCGGTGTTCGCCTGGCGACCTCGCGTCATCGAGACGTAGAGGTTCTCGCGGGTGCTCGACGGCGAGACGACGACGTGCGCGGTGTCGACCGTCAGCCCTTGGGCGCGGTGGGCGGTGACGGAGTAGCCGAGGTCGACGTGCTCGGCGACGTAGCCCGCAGGCAGCACGACGCTCCCCCGCAGTCGGCCCTCGGGGCGGACCTCCAGCACGCCGTCGAGGCGCACGTGGGTCACCGTCCAGCGGTCGCCGTTGCGCACCCAGCCCGTTGGACCGGTGCGAAGCCGGCGGTCGTTGCGACGCGTGACGATCACGTCGCCCGCAGACGCGCGCGCGTCGTCGTGCAGGACGACGTCGCGACCAGCCGAGGTCAGGCCGGAGCGAATGCGTTCGGCGCGGGCACGGTCGTTGAGCTGTCGGACGGCCTCGGCCGACTCGGTCACAAGGATGCTCGCCCTGCCGGCCTCGGCGTCGCGGCGCCAGGCGGTGTAGGCGGCGTCAACCATCTCGTCGGTGCCGCCCTCACGGAGACGCCCGCGTGACTCGTACTGGTCGATGACCGTCGGGTCGCCGCCCCGCAGGCGCAGCGAGGCGATCTTCTCCCAGTCATGCGAGAACCGGTGCACCTCGGTCAGCCGCGGCACGCCCTCGCCGCGCGCCGAAACCAGCATGGCGAACGCGCCGCCGGCGCCCACGGACTGCAGCTGGGCCGGGTCGCCGACGAGGACGACCTTGGCGCCAACCCGCGCGGCACGGGCCGTGATCGTGTCCAAGGCCCGGGTGGAGGCGAGCGTGGCCTCGTCGACGATCACCAGCTGCCCCGGCGCGAAGTCCGCGCGCCCGGAGCGGCGGTCGTGGATCCACTTGGCCGTGTTGTCGCAGCGGATGCCGAGATCGTCGGACAAGACCTGGGCCGCTGCGGCCGACGGCGCCATCCCGACCACACTCCCGTGACCGTGCGCCGCGATCCACCCCGCCCCCAGGGCGCACATCGCCGTCGTCTTGCCCGTGCCGGCCGGGCCGACGAGCACATCCAGCCGCCGACCGGACGTGAGGAGCTGCGCGACGGCGCGAGCCTGCTCGGGGTCGAGTGTCACGCCGTCGGGCGTGCGTCCAGCAACGACGCGCGACGCCGTCGTTCGGTCGACAACCGGCCCTCCAGCGTCGTCCGCGAGGAGCAGGAGCCGGTCCTCCATGGCCAACAGCTCGTGGCTGGTGAACTTCTCGCTGTGCTGCGGGCGCAGGGTGCTCGACCCGTCGGCTCGGCGCATCGCCGCGGGAGTGCTGGCCAGCTCTCCGGGCGTGAGCTGTACCGAGCGTCGCGTCGCGGCGTCCACCACGAGCGCCACGACCTGCTCACGGTCGGCGGCGGTCGCCATCCGCCATCCCATCGTCTGTCGCGACGCCTCCGCCCACAGGTTCCAGTGCGTCCAGGTGGCGCGCTTCTGCGAGACGGCGTCGACAACCTGGGCGGCGACGCCGTCGACCAGGTCCGGTGGAACGGCGCCCGCGCTGAGCACCCGTACGGACCCGCCGAGCGCCACGCGCCGCGCCCAGGCCGCCGCCTCGCTGCCGAGCACGGGCTGGGCTCGACGCCGCCAGTCCGCGGTCAGCTCCGCTAGGGAGTGGATGGTCTTCTCGGGGCGCGTCTCGAGCGTGGCCTGCGCGCGTAGCTTGACGACCTGCCTCGCGGACGGCCGGCGCCCGTGCGACACGACGAACTCCTCGATGAGACGGTCCTTGACGACCTCGATGTCCCGGCTGCGGGAGGAGAACTCCGCCAGCAGCTCGTCCGGGACGCCGCCGATCTCCCACTGTGGCGACCTGTCCGCGCCGCGCTCGCGTCGCTCCCAGCCGATGCCGAACGTGTTGGTGAGGCGGTCGGCCAGGACAGCGTTGTAGTGCTCGGACAGCGCGACGACGGCGTGGTGCAGGGCGCGCGAGTCCAGGGTGCGCCACTGGCCGTCGTGGGCGGCCTTGACCTTGTTCGAGATCACCAGGTGGGTGTGTAGCTGCGGATCGTTCGCCCGCGAGTCCCAATGGTCGTACGCCGTCGCCGCCACCCCGACCACCGGGACCTGCGCCACTCCCCCATGCCCCGTGCGCGTGGCGGCAACCTCCCGCTCGAGGAAGTCCAGCACCTGCCCGACGGCGTCGTGGTGCGCAGCGACGATCAGCTCCTGGGTCGTCGCATCCGCCAAACCCCACAGCACCGACACCGACTTCGGCACCGAGAACGTCAGGTCGAACCCCGCCGTCGCCGTCTGGCTCCCGCGCGCCGCCTCCTGCGCCCGGATCCGCGCCACCTCGGCATCGAACGCCGCAGCCGGCAGCGACCGATCCACGCCGTGGATCCGACCCGCCGCTCGCTCCTTCGCCGTCGGATACTCGCGGAACGGCCGGCCCAGCGGCTCGCCTGTCACCGGGTCCGCGCCGTGGCCCAGCAGCGCCTGCAGCTGCGACGGCGTCACCGTCATCCCCGGTTCCAGTGCGCCCTCACCGAGGTGCTCGACCCCGCGGCCCATCCACACCCCGGGCGGCGTGCCCGCCTCTGTGAAGTACCTCGTGAACGCCGACGCCTGCGCCGCGTTCCCGTCGCCGGTCACGACTGACCGCAGCAGGTACGCGTACCCCTGCCCTGCCGAGATCACTCGTAGCGAGACCGTCACACCTGGGAGGTGTGCGGCGGACTCCACAAACGATCAGCGCCGGAATCACAGCGCCGATCGGGAGCGGTCGGTCGCCGACGTCAGTTGGTGTACGCCTTCGCGCTGGCCCAATGTATGCGGGGCTTCCACGGCAACTCGAGAAGCGAAGCAAGCACGCCCTTCGCGCTGTCCGCCATGACCGTCCCATCAGGCAGCGCGACCCGGTACGAGCGCACCTTCCGCCCAGTTCCGACCTCGGCCTTTCCTGCCACCACCGCATCGACGATCGCTCGGACCACGTCCACGCTCGACAGCGTCCGCGGCAGCTGCCACCCCGGGCATCCCTCAAGCCCGACGATGATGCCGTCCGCGTCGTGCATCAGCCAGACTTCCAGCGCGCCGTCAGTCGCAGGTCGCACGGAGAAGCCCTCGACGACGTCACCGTCGACGGTGGGCCGAGACACCTCAGCGCTGGTGGCCAAGTCGCTGCGCAGCGTGGATGCCAAGCGGCGAAGCTCGGTCGTCACGCGATCGTTGGGCAGTTCGCCACCGGCGCTCGTCATGGACGGAATGATGCCGCAACCGCGCCACCTCGCGGGCCTTCAGCGGACTCTGTCAGCCTCGGGTGCCAGACGTGTGAACGCCCGCGTTGCGCGTCCGCAACAGGTCGTGGCCGAGGGCCACAGGTCGCCATTCGGATCACGCCATGAAGGCCGTCGGGTAGTAGACCGTCGGCCACTTGCCGCCGTCGGGGTACTGGAGGCTCCGGCGCCGCACGTACACGCCGACACTCCACTTCGTCCCGCTCTCGTCGCGCGGCTCTCCCACTGCGATGTAGCCGCGGTACGGGGGCGTCCAGAACTGGTGGCTACCCCACCCCGCGCCGTCGTCAAGCCCGTCGATCGCGTCGACCAACCAGGAACGTAGCCATGGCTCGTCGAAACCGAAGTCCCTTCATGGCGTCGCCGAAGGTACGCGGTCCATGGTCATAGCGCGGGGTCGTGTCGGCGACCGAGTAGAGCACAGCGTTCATGGCGACATCGTCGCTGGGCTCTTCGCCGTCGTCATCAATGCAAGCGGGCGAAGTTCGGTCCGCGGGCAGGCCGTCACCAGTCGAAGACGCGCGCCGCGATGCTTCCCACGCCACGGACGAGCCAGACGATGGCTCGTCCGGCGTTCACGACGACGCTGATGAGGTCGAAGAATTCCAGGACTCGGGCAAACCCTCGCCCGAGGGCTCGGAAAGGTCGCCACACCTGGTACCAGAAGCCTCGTCGCGGCCGGCTCGGCTGATTCACGACCGCAGAGTGCCACACACGACCCGTCCTCAGGGCCGCTCGACCACGGGCCCCGTCGCGCGGGCCGCTAAGGTATTTCGCATGCGAAGTGACGACACGACGACGGTCGAGTCCGAGGATCTGCGGATCCAGATCCCGGCGGGCGGCTGGGTCGTCGGCACGGTGCGCAAGCCGGCCGACGAGTCGCCGCGCGGCGTCGTGGTGATCCACCCCGCGACGGCGGTGCCCGAGCGCCTGTACACGGGGTTCGCGGAGTTCCTCGCCGCCAGCGGGTACGTGGCCGTCACGTACGACTACCGCGGCACGGGCCGGTCCGGCAGCCCGCGCGAGCATCGCGGCCTGCGCATGCGGGACTGGATGGCCGACGACGTCCCCGCGGTCGCCGCGTGGGCCCGCCCGCGGTTCGGCGACGTGCCGCAGCTCGCCGTCGGGCACAGCATCGGCGGGCACGCGCTCGCGCTCGGACGGGGCTCCCGAGGCCTGGCCGGGTTCGTCACGGTCGCGTCCCACGTCGCCGCGACGACCACGATCCCCGACCGCGCCGAGCGGGCGCGCGTCCGACTGATCCTGCGGGTGCTCGGCCCCGCGACGGCCCGGATGCTCGGCTACGTCCCCGGCCGCCGCACGGGCCTCGGGGAGGACATGCCCGCCGCCGCGATGCTCGAGTGGAGCCGCTGGTCGACCCTGCCGCACTACTTCTTCGACGACCCGACCATGACCGCCACCGCGGACGCCGCGCGCGTTACCGGCGACGTCCTCGCCGTCGGGTTCACCGACGACCCGTGGGCCACGCCCGCGCAGATCGACGCGATCGCCGACCGCCTGACGGCCGCCCGCGTCGAGCGGCGCACGTGGAGCCCTGCCGACGGCGGCGTCGATCAGATCGGGCACCTGGGCTTCTTCCGCCGCGGCCTGCGCGACACGCTCTGGCCCGAGCTCCTCGCCTGGCTCGACGCCCGCGCCGGGGCCGCCCCGGCACAGGAGGACGGCAACGTCCGCTTCCCTGCCAGGAAGCCGCGACGATGACGCGCCGCCCGCCGCGGCTGGTGTTCCTCACCACCGCCGCGGAGCGTCAGATGCGGCGCTGGATCGCGCGACGCGGCAGCGCGCACGGCACCGGGAACGGCGGCCAGGGATTCGGCGCCCCCGCCGCCGGCGTCCTGCTGCACCTCGCCGACCACCCCGGCGCGACGATCGGCGAGGTCACGACCGCCCTGCAGGCCTCCCCCGCCGGCACCAGCGGCCTGCTTGCCCGCATGGAGCGCGCCGACCTCGTGCGACGTCGTACCGACCCCGACGACCGACGCACCGTCCGCCTGGACCTCACGCCCACCGGCACCGCGGCCCTCGCCGACGTCCGCACCGCGCTCGCCGAGCTCAACGACCGCCTCACCGACGGCTTCACCCCCGACGAGCTGGCCACCGTGAGTCGCTGGCTCGAGCACGTGACACGCACGCTCGCGTAACGGTCGCACCCTCCCGGCCCGGACGGGCGCCGTCACGTCGTGTACGTAACATCAGATGTAGGTAACATTTGATGCGACCTACATCGGAGGAAACCATGGTGACCGGCTTCGTCGGTCGGAAGCGCGAGCTCGCCGACCTCGACTACGTCCTGGAGCAGGTGCGCAATCCGACCTCCGACAGGCCGGGAAGGGCGATCGCCCTGCGTGGTCGTCGCAGGGTCGGCAAGTCCCGCCTCGTCACCGAGTTCGTCGCGCGCGCAGGATTGCCGTCGCTGTACTTCCTGGCGGACGGCTCGCGCCCCGAGCTCGAACAGCGCCGACTTCTCGAGACCGTCGCCGCCTCCGGCCTGCCCGGTGCAGACGCCGCCGGATACGCCGTCTCCGGTTCCTGGCAGGACGCCCTGACCGTCCTGGCACTCGCGCTGCCGACGGACCGCGTGTCGATCATCGTGCTGGACGAGGTCTCCTACCTGACCGGCGACCCAGGATTCGAGGGCGCGCTCCAGGGTGTGTGGGACACCCGGCTCTCGGCGCTGCCCGTGCTCCTCGTCCTCGTCGGGTCGAATCAGTCAGAGATGGAACGGCTCACCAGCCACGGGCGCCCGTTCTACGGCCGCAGCGTCGACAGGGAGATCCACCCGCTCACCCCGCAGGACGTGGCGACCATGACGGGCCTGGACGCAGCGCCAGCGATCGACGCCTACCTGGTGACAGGCGGCCTGCCCCCGCTCGTCACGGCGTGGAGACGTGGGCAGTCGGTCGCCGACTACCTCGCCGACGGCCTGTCCACCTCGATCAGCACGCTCGTCGTCTCGGGCGAACGGGTCCTTTCCTCCGAGTTCCCCTCCGAGACCCAGGCGAAGGACGTACTGCGTGCGATCGGCACGGACGCCCGCACGTTCACGGCGATCGGCCAGGCCGCCCAGGTCGACCAACGCGCTTCGCTCGCGCGTTCGCTCGACCAGCTGGTCGAGCGTCGCGTCGTCGCCGTCGACGAGCCCCTCTCGACCAAGCCTGCCCACCACAAGCAGTACCGGATCGACGACCCGTACATGCGCTTCTGGCTCGCGTTCCTGCACGACGCCGCGGACCTCATCGATGCAGGCCGTGGGGACATCGTGACGCGGCGCATCGAGCGCGGGTGGTCGACGTGGCGCGGGCGCGCCGTCGAGCCCGTCATCAGGCGACTCCTGTGGGAGCGCGCGCTCGACGACGACGTCGTGCCCGCGTCCGCCGTCGTCGGCGGCTGGTGGAACCGCAAGGGCGATGTCGAGGTCGACCTCGTCGGCGCCGACCGGCGTCCTGCGAAGACCGTCACCTTCGTCGGCTCGATCAAGTGGCGCGAGAGCGCACCCTTCGACATCCATGACGCCACCGGGCTGGTCAACCAGCGCAGCGTTGTCCCCGGGGCCGACCGGGACACCCCGCTGATCGCCGTGTCCCGCTCCGGAGGCAGCTTCGAGGGGATCACGACCCTCACCCCGGCCGACCTGCTCGGCTGAGCTCGCCGCTACGGCAGGTGGGCCCTGTCGAAGGCGTCGAGCAGGCTGGGACGCCGACGGTATCTCTCGCGAAGGTCGGCGATCGCCGCGTCGACGAGGCTGACGGCTCCTGGCCCGGCCTTGACCGCGATGCGGCGCAGCCGGGCGAGCTCGCGGGCCGCGGGCCGATAGGCGCGGGTGTTCGCCTCGACCAGGTTCGCGGCGACGGACCGCAGGTGGACCTCGATCGCGGCGGCCGGGTCGATCGTCTCGTACGCGGCGGCGAGACGGTCCCATGCGTGCCGGTCGTCCAGCCCGAGCCGGTGCGCGGCGTCCCACGCGCCTTCGACGTCGCCGACGGTGTCGACGAGGTAGTAGACCAGCGCCGACGGTGCGGTCTCCAACGCCGCGACGATCTCCTCGCGCGCCGCCGCGCCGACGGCCTTGTCGACCCGGGCGGCGGTGTCGGATCCCGGCCACCGGCGGAACAGCGTCCACGCGGCGTCCGAGAGGTCGTCCGGGGCGTGCTCGCCGACCAGACCCCACCAGTAGTCGGCGCCCCGTCGCGCCTGGTGGCCACGGTCGAACTCCATGGCCTTGCGCGCCCACTCGATCGCCAGGTCGTACCGCTCGATCTCGGCGAGCGCCCTCGCCGTATCGGTGAACCACGCCGCGACCTTCGCCTCGCGGAGGTGCGTGCGGATGATCGCGTCGACGTCGCCGTCGAGCACCGCCAGACGCTGATCGAACCACCGGAGCAGGAACGCCTCGTGGCTGTACCCGTGGTCGCCTGCTTGGGCGGCCACCTGGTGACGAAGATCCTCGACGTGCTCGCGCAACCGGGTCAGGCCCGCCTCCCCGAGGGCCGGGGCGTAGGCGACGGGGTCGAGCTCGAAGTAGTCGACGTCCTCGTCGAAGTGGAACTTCCACATCCACTCCGCGAGCTTGAGCGGCGGTATGTGCGCTGCGGCGGCAGCGACGGGGTGGATGGCGATGAGGCCACGGATCGCGTCACCGATGACGCCCGAGGAGTCGTCGGCGCGGGCGATGATGCGGATCCCGCTGGCCAGCGCCTTGTGGACGACCCGGTAGGTCTCCTCCGGTGTCGGGGCGAGAATCTCCAAGCTGGCAGGCAAAGTCGCCGGGTCGTTCACGGCGAGCTCGAGGATCGCGACGCCGTCGCGCATCTGTGCCCCGTGGCGCATGGCGTTCGAGTATCGCCACAGCTCACGGCTGGTGGTCCGGATGAGCGGCAGGACGGCGTCGGCGAGGGTGATCAGTGGCATCGCGAAGAGCCTACGGGTGCACCGACGGCTTCACGGTGGAGGAGCCGGCCAGCGTGAGCCGCCGGCTCGAGCACGTGACCCGCACGCTCTCGTAGCCGTACCGGGACGGCGTCAGGGCGCCGTCTCGCGGACGACGCGGGCGTGGCCGACGTCCATCGACTCGCCGACCGCCATGCGGTCCAGGCACCAGCGCAAGTGCCAGCGCGGCTCCCGTTCAGCGTTCGCGAAGCCGGCGCCGAGCAGGAATTCTGCGGCCGGTCCGGCACCGGCGAACCCGACGTCGCCATCGGGCGTCTCGACGACGAACTCGCTCGTGTCCACGGAGCCATTCTCCCCGCACCACCGGGCGCGCGGTCGCACGGGGCCTCCCGAGGCGCCGACGACTGGGTATCCGTGCTTCCCTGGACCCGTGCGCGTGGAGCGAGTGGTGCCGATCCTGACGGTCCCGGACGTGCGGCAGGCGGTGCGCGAGCACCAGGAGGTGCTGGGGCTCGAGGTCGTCATGGACCACGGGTGGATCGTCACCCTGGCCGACGGCGGCGGCCACCAGCTGAGCCTGATGTCACGCGACGCCTCGGCGACGGTGAACCCCGACGTCTCGGTCGTCGTCGACGACGTGGACGCGGCGCTCGAGCGCGCCCGTGCGACGGGCGTCGAGATCGTGCATCCCCTGACCCGCGAACCGTGGGGCGTGACGCGGTTCTTCTACCGCGGGCGCGACGGCCGGGTCATCAACGTCGGGACCCACACGGAGACGGCCTGACCGGTTCGGCGGTGCGTCAGCTGCACCGCTGGCGCGGCCCACGGTCACATCGTCCAGTCGACGTGCGCCTCCATCGGGCCGCCGCACTCGGCCGTCCCGCCCACGCGCTCCCACCCGACGTCGACCTCCGTCCGCTCAAGCACGTCCCCGTCGTCGTCCAGCGCACGGAGCATCACCGAGCGCGGCGAGGAGAACAGCGTGAAGGTCCACGTGTCTCCGTCGTGCGTCGTCGGGATCGCAGGCACCTCCGCGTCCGGCGGGTATGGCGGCTGCCACTGGTCGTCGTCGCGCACCTGGAGGACGGCCACCTCGGACGTGTCTCCCTCGAGCGTCACCGTGAGGAGGCTTGAGTAGCCGATCGCCGGGCACGCCTGCTGCAGTCCGGGCGCCTCCGGCCGCACGACGGCGGCGACGACGGCGGCGACGATGGCGGCGACGATGGTGAGCGCGACGATGGCCAGCGCCGTAACCGTCGCCCAGAGCGGCATGCGCGCGAGACGCCGACGTTCCGGTGTCGGCGGCCCGTCACTGGCGGATGGCACGATCGCTCCTCCCGACATGGTCCGTCGTCGACATCATGTCGTGAGGCGGGCGGTTCTTGCGCGTGCCCGCGGGCGTCGTCGTCCAGAATGACCACCATGACGATGCCCGAGGCCGACCTGCTGCGCATCGGACGATGGTGCCGGGCGCAGGTTCCCGAACATCTGTGGGACCAGGTGCGCGTCGAGGCCGAGATCGCCGACCGGCATGTGACGATCATCGAGACCCGCCCACCGTGGGACGGCCAGGGCGACTGGACACGCTTCCCCGTCGCCCGGCTGCGCTACACCACCACGACTGGCCAGTGGAGCATCTACTGGCGCGACCGGAACCTGAAGTTCCACGAGTACAAGCGCAAGCGACCGACGAAGAACGTGCAGGGCCTGCTCGACCACATCGGCAGCCACGAGGACCCGATCTTCTGGGGATGAGGCTCCGAGGCCGACCTGCGGGAATCTCAGGTTCGGCTCGAGAGGCAACGGCTGAAGACCGACGCGTGGATACAACCCCCGCGCGCTCGACCGGACACTGCCAGGTTTCTATCCACGTGGGTCGTTGCTGAGCGTGCCGCCCATGGACGGTTCGCGCGCCCATACGCGCGCGGACGACTGCCATGTGAGACCACCGGCCGAGCCGTCCAAGACAGGTGCGGCGAACGTCATGACCTCGTCGAGCAAGTCGTGAAAGCGCTCCGGCGTGCTGCTTGCCAGACGCTGCTTCCGTCGCCAGGCGCTCCACCGGGGCTGTGCGACCTCGCCCATGCCGGCGAGCGACTCGTCGAGGCCCCGGATTCCCACGTTCCGGTGATTCGCCACGACACGGATCGAGGCGGCAAGCTCAGCTCCGTCGATGGTCTGGGTGCGAGTGATCGAGGTAATGTCGACGAAGTCCCGCCATCGCGTGTTGGCCGCCCCTCGATCGATCGCGGTGACGATCTTCTCCGCGAGGACCATGTGCGCCGGGTAGCCGTTCAGCTCGACCTCACCACCGAGGAGCAGAGGCAATGTCGTCGCCTGCGGTGCCGGCCAGATCGGATCACCGAAGTTGACGTCGACGTGGATCGGGACGCGCGCCTTCGACACCACTGCGAGCAGGTGGACGCGGACGCCGGTGTAGTCCGCCTCGTCGCGGATGGTCTCGCTGCGTACCGCGCCGAGGTCGAACTCCAGACCGTCGACGACGTCGACCGCCAGGATCGTCCGGACCCGGCGCTCGACGTCGTCGACGTCGTTCGGGAATCCCGACGCGGCCAGATCGATGTCCCGGGTAGGGCGACGCGCGGCGAAGGCCGCGAGCAGCACGCCACCCTTGAGCACAAAGTCATCGCGGAGGTCGGAAGCGGCAAGGCGTGTCAGAAAGCCCTCGAGCGCATACAGCGCCAGATACTCCGCCGGATCGCGGCCCTGAGCCTTGGCGAGGTTGCGCAGGTCGTTGTACGCCCGGCCCACCGGGGTGTCGCGTGTCGGGTTCGGACTCACAGCAGCACCTGGAGCGCATCGCGGATCACGGTGACGGTTCGCGGGAAGTGCCCTGCGGTGCGGAGCAGCTCAGCAGGTGAGCTCCCCGAGCGTCGTACCCAGCGACGCAGCGCCTCGTTGGCCTGGTCGATTCCTTCGAGATGCGCGATCCGGTACGCGTCCACGATGGTCCGCTCGGCCGAGTACACCCGCAGTTCCGGGTGCTCGGACATGACGGTTCGGCCCACGTCGAACGTCGCCTGCCCGAAGGCATGCCACACCACGTGCTCGAAGCCCGCAGGAAACCTGGTGCCGCGCGGCAGCGCGATGTCGGTCGCGAGCGGGATCTCGTCGCTCAGCCCGTGGTAGACCAGCGCGCTCGTCAGACACATCGTCGCGGCCTGCTTGACCGCCGTCGCACCCGCCAAGGACGCCACGGCGGGATCGAGCTCACCGGGCCGGATGTAGACCCCGCGCCCGATCCGCTCCAGCTCCCCGGACCGGGCCATGCGGTAGACCTCGTCCTTGCGCAGCCCCGCCGCGCGTGCCGACTTGAGCGTCAGGACCGACACCCGGACCACCTCCTTACTGTCTACAGCAAGGGTAGACCTGTATACGGTGAGGAACGAGCGGTCTGATCAGGCCACTGCGATCAGGGCCCGTCGAGAACAGCGTCAGGCCCCGTTCGGAGAGCCCCTCAGGCTTTTCCCCCGTACGCACCCTGACCTGCGATGACACCAGCACGGAGGGTGCGTACGGGGTGCGTACGGGGTACCCACCCCGTACGTTTCCGGTAACGCACCCGGGCCACCATCGACGGCATGGACTCCTCCCGCAGCCGCGAGCTCTACGCGTGGGTGTCGGTGCGGACGTCGGACCGCCCGACGTCGGACGGCATGCACCTCTCATCGGGAGGGTGGTCGTGCCACCGGTCGCGCGGAGCCGCTTGCGGCGGTCCCTCCGGTGGTGATGAGTCATCACGACCGGAGTGCCGGCGCGTCGCGGGGAAGCCCACGGTGGTGAGGACTCCTCACCACCGGACCGTCGACGGCACGGGATCTTCGTGGGGAAGTCAACGGTGGTGGTGACTCCCCACCACCGTGGAGGTGGCCGGCTCCGGCGCTCCGCGGCGGAGCCCACGGCCTGCGGACTCCGCAGCACCGTGGGCTTCGTCTGCCACCGGCTCGGGTCAAGCCCCGAACCTTCTGGGCACGGTCGGGATGGCGACGGCCAACCGCTCGCGCAGCTCGTCGAGGTCGACGCGGATGAGCCGGCCCACGCGATACCCGGTGACCGTGCCGTCGGCGATGCGCCGGCGGACGGTCTTCACCGAGACGCTGAGCTCGTCGGCGGCCGCCGCGAGATCGACGAGCCGCCCGCGCCCTCCTGGTCGTTCCTGGACCGTGACGGTTCCCATGACCCTGCTCCTTCCCGGCGGCACCCTCGTGCCGCCCTCACGACACAGGTGTTCACGCGTCCCCACGGCCGGACTCGAGCTCCGACAGCACGGTGGCGCTCATCCGCGCGGCGAGGTCGATGTCCCGCGCCATGGTGGCCTTCTGGTAGCGGAGCACGACGTTGACGTCCGAGTGTCCGCCGCGCCGCATGAGCTCGGCGAGCGTCGCGCCCTCCTGCGCGAACCGCGTCAGCCCGGTGTGCCGCAGGTCGTGGAACCTGTACCCCGCGGGCAGCTCCTCCACCCCGGTCCGCGCCTCGGCCCAGGCGTTGTTCCACGTCGTCGACGACAGGTGCCGGCCACCCCCGTCCGTGAGCGGGACGACGGGCGCGGTCGGCTTCTCCCCGACGTACGCGTCCAGGTGCTCGCGCAACCGCTCCACCATCAGCGGCGGCACCGCCATCGACCGGACGCCCTTCTCGGACTTGGGGTCGGCCAGCGCACCGGTCGTGCCGCTCTTCTGCCGTCGCACGTACAGCGTGGCGGCAGTCCGCCCGGGGTTCCAGACGACGTCGCGCCGCTGCAGTCCGAGCACCTCGCCGCGGCGCAGCTGACACCACGCGGCGAGCAGGACGGCGATGCGCCAGCGCGGCTGCACGGCCGCGTAGAGCGCGTCGACCTGCTGGGGCGTGGCGACGTCGTCCTCGGGCGCGTGCGCGTCGTCGTGCCGCACGGAGCGGCGCGACGGCGTGGGCACGTCGGGCATCGTCTCGAGGAGTCCGTCGCGCATGGCGGCGCGCAGGATCATCTTGAGCATGTCGACGACGTCGCCGGCGACACCGTTGTGCGTCGCGCCCGGCTTGAGCACCGATGGCCGTGCGACGATCTGCGCCGTCAGCTCCCGGACGACGGCGGTGTCGATGTCGCGCACCCGCACGTCGCCGAGCGGTTCCAGCAGGTAGTTGTGCACCCGCCCGCGGTAGGTGATCAGGGTGCCGGGCCGCCGGGGCCGCCCGCCCTTGCCCGGCTCGTGCTGGACCCGCTCCAGCCAGGCCAGCGCATACTCACAGAACGTGACGTCTCGAAGCGCGGCGGCCGCGGCCTCGGCCTCCCGCCGTCGGACCCCGTCCTCGGGCGACTCCCACTCGCCGCGCGCGATCGCCGCGTGCGTCTGGTTGAGGAACCCCCGCGCGTCGGTCTTCGTGAGGAAGGTCAGCGGCTGCCCGGCCTCCGTGCGCGCGGAGTACACGTTCCCGTCGGGGCCCCTGTACCGCGCCTGCCACCGCTTCGACGGCAGCTGACGGAGCATGCCCCATGCCTCGCGACGCTGTCGCGCCGCACCCTTCGTGGCCATCTCGATCCTCCTGGTTCGCGCCACCCCCGTGCCACATCTCGTGGCACGAAAGGGGTCCCTCTGTCTCTAGGTGTCCAGGCCTCACCACGACAGAAAAGAGGCCCGGACCTGCGGAAACTCGCAGATCCGGGCCTCTGACCAGGCGATCGATCGGTGACCGATTCGTCCCGATTTCTAGAAGTTGATCATGTGCCCCGCGAGGCCGTGGATCGACTCCTGGACAGCCTCGGACAGCGTCGGGTGGGTGTGCACGTTGCGCGCGACCTCGTTGACCGTGAGGTCCCACTTCTGCGCGAGCGTGAGCTCGGGCAGCATCTCGGAGACGTCGGGGCCGATGAGGTGACCGCCGAGGAGCTCGCCGTAGGTCTCGTCGGAGATGAGCTTGACGAAGCCGACCGGGTCGCCGAGGCCGTGCGCCTTGCCGTTCGCCATGAACGGGAAGGTCGCGACCTTGACCTGGTAGCCCTCGTCGCGGGCCTGCTGCTCGGTGAGGCCGAAGCTCGCGACCTGCGGCTGGCAGAACGTCGCGCGCGGCATCATGCGGTAGTCGCCGAGCGTGAGGGTCTCGGCGCCGCCGATGGTCTCGGCCGCGACGACGCCCTGGGCCTCCGCGACGTGCGCGAGCATGAGCTTCGCGGTGACGTCGCCGATGGCGTAGACGTGCTCGACGTTGGTGCGCATGACGTCGTCGATCGCGATGGCGCCGCGCTCGGTGAGCTGGACGCCGGTGTTCTCGAGGCCGAAGCCCTCGACGTTGGGCGCGAAGCCGACGGCCATGAAGACCTTGTCGACGACGAGCTCGCCCGGCTTGTCGTCCTTGACGCCCTTGTAGCTGACGGTGACGCCGTCGGCGCCGTTGTCCTTGACGGTCTGGACGGCGGTCGACGTGAGCAGGTTGACGCCGAGCTTCTTGTACTGCTTGGCGATCTCCTTCGACACGTCGGCGTCCTCGTTGGGCAGCGCGCGGTCGAGGAACTCGATGATCGTGACGTCCACGCCGTAGTTCTTGAGGACGTAGGCGAACTCCATGCCGATCGCGCCGGCGCCGACGATGGCGATGGAGCGGGGCAGGTCGCGCGTGAGGATCTGCTTCTCGTACGTGACGACGTTCTCGGACAGCTCGACGCCCGGGAGCAGCCGCACCTTCGAGCCGGTCGCGATGATGACGTTGTCGAACGTCACCTGGTCGGTGGAGCCGTCGGCGAGCTTTACGTCGAGCGTGTGCGCGTCGCGGAAGGTACCGCGGCCGTCGTACTCGGTGATCTTGTTCTTCTTCATGAGGAAGTGCACGCCCTTGACGCGCCCCTCCGCGACGGTGCGCGAGCGGTCGAACGCCGCGCCGAAGTCGAAGCTGACCTGACCGGAGATGCCGAAGGTCTTCGCGTCGTGCTGGAAGATGTGCGCGAGCTCGGCGTTGCGCAGGAGCGCCTTGGACGGGATGCAGCCCACGTTGAGGCACACCCCACCCCAGTACTTCTCCTCCACGACCGCGACCGACAGGCCCAGCTGGGCTGCACGGATCGCGGCCACGTAACCACCGGGACCTGCACCGAGGACGACGACGTCGTAGTGGGATGCCATGGCGTCCAGCCTACTGGCGCGGGATCGGGCCCGGGGTACGTGCGCGGGCGACGTCCGCCACACCTGCGGGCCCGGGAGGGTTGACCGGGCGCCGTCGGGCGGGTCACGATGTCCGGGATGCGACACCTGCGGCTCCTTCTTCGCCGGCCGCGCTGAGCCCGCCGGGCGGGCACGCTCAGCGCGGCGATGCCCGCGCGTCCCCACGGACCGGGCGAGTGCCCGACGACGAAGCCCACCTTCTCGAGGAGCCTCCCCGTGGACGCCGCACACCCACCCCACCCCGCCGTACCCCCGTCTCCCCCGTCGACGCGCGAGATCGAGGACCGCTGGCAGCGGTACTGGGCCGAGCACCATACGTTCCGCGCGCGCGACGACGGCGCGCGCCCGCGCCGCTACCTGCTGACGATGTTCCCGTACCCCTCCGGCGACCTGCACATGGGTCACGCCGAGGTGTTCGCGCTGGAGGACGTCGTCGCGCGGTACTGGCGCCTGCGCGGGTTCGACGTGCTCAACCCGATCGGCTGGGACTCGTTCGGGCTCCCCGCCGAGAACGCGGCGATCCGCCGGGGCGAGAACCCCGCCGTCTTCACCGAGACGAACATCGCGACGCAGGCCGCGACGGCGCACCGGTACGGGGTGTCGTTCGACTGGTCGCGCCGCCTGGAGACCCACCGCCCCGAGTACTTCCGCTGGACGCAGTGGCTGTTCCTGCGGCTGCTGGAGCGCGACCTCGCCTACCGCGCGACCGCCCCGGTGAACTGGTGCCCGGCCGACCAGACCGTGCTCGCGAACGAGCAAGTCGTGGGCGGGCGGTGCGAGCGGTGCGGGGCGACGGTCGTGCAGCGCGAGCTCACGCAGTGGTTCGTGCGCGTCACCGCGTACGCCGACCGCCTGCTCGACGACATGGACGCGCTCGAGGGAGCGTGGCCCCCGCGGGTCCTGACGATGCAGCGGAACTGGGTCGGGCGCAGCACGGGCGCACGCGTGCGCTTCGCGGTCGTGCCCGACGGCGGTCCGCGCCCGGCCGCGAGCGCGTCGCCCGGCGCGGGCGCGACCCCGGAGCACGTCGAGGTGTTCACGACGCGCCCCGACACCCTGCCCGGCGCGACGTTCGTCGCCGTCGCGCCGGACGGGCCGCTCGCGGCGTCGCTGTGCACGCCGGAGCACGCGGACGCGCTCGCCCGGCACCGGGAGGCCGCGCTGGCGTCCGGGGAGATCGAGCGCACGAACGCGCAGCGCCCGAGCGCCGGGACGTTCCTGGGCGCGTGGGTGCGCCACCCGGTGACGGGCGAGCGGCTGCCCGTCTGGGCGGCGGACCACGTGCTGCCCGGCTACGGGACGGGCGCGGTCATGGGCGTGCCCGCGCACGACGACCGCGACGCGCGCTTCGCCGCCGCCCACGGCCTGCCCGCCGGGTCCGGCGAGGTCTGGCCCGACGTCGACGACGCGGTCGCCCGGCTGGAGGCCGGCGGCGCGGGCGAGCGGACGACGTCGTACCGGCTGCGGGACTGGCTGGTCTCGCGCCAGCGCTACTGGGGCGCACCGGTGCCGGTCGTGCACTGCCCGGCGTGCGGCGTCGTGCCCGTCCCGGACGACGAGCTGCCCGTGCGGCTGCCGGACCTGGCCGGCGACGACCTGCTCCCCCGCGGGCGCTCACCGCTCGCGTCGCCCGCCGCCGACGCGTGGCGGCGCGTGCCGTGCCCGCGCTGCGGCGCGGACGCGGAGCGCGACCCGGACACGCTCGACACGTTCGTGGACTCGTCCTGGTACTTCCTGCGGTACTGCTCGCTGGGCGCCGAGGGCCCGCCCGACGACGTCCCGTTCCGACCCGAGGACGCGCGGCGGTGGATGCCTGCCGCGCAGTACGTGGGCGGCGTCGAGCACGCGATCCTGCACCTGCTGTACAGCAGGTTCGTCACGAAGTTCCTGCACGACGAGGGCTGGGTGGACGTCGTCGAGCCGTTCGCGACGCTGCTCAACCAGGGGCAGGTCCTCAACGGTGGTCGCGCGATGAGCAAGTCGCTCGGCAACGGCGTCGACCTGGGCGAGCAGCTCGACCGGCACGGCGCCGACGCGGTCCGCCTCGCGATGGTGTTCGCCGGGCCGCCGGAGGACGACGTGGACTGGGCGGACGTCGACCCCGGCGCCATGCGGCGGTTCTGCGCGCGCGTGCTGCGGCTGGCCGACGCGGTCGGACCGGTCGCGGGGCCGGCCCGAGGTTCCGTCGTCGGGCCGGGTGCACGGTCGTGCGCGGCGGCGCACGACGCCGCGCTCGTCGAGGTCGCGCCCGGGTCGCGCGCGCACGACCTGCGCCGCGCGACCCACGCGACCGTGCGCGAGGCGGAGGACCTGCTCGACCGGAGCCGGTTCAACGTGGTGGTCGCGCGCGTCATGGAGCTCGTCACCGCGGCGCGGCGGGCGTCCGACGCGGGCCCGGCGCCGGGCGAGCCCGACGCGCCGCACGGGGCCGCGGTGCGCGAGGCCGTCGAGGCGGTGGCGGTGCTGCTCGGCCTGTTCGCCCCGCACACCGCCGAGGAGGCCTGGCACCGGCTGGGCCGCGACCCCTCGGTCGCCGACGCGACCTGGCCCGTCGTCGACCCGGCGCTGCTCGTCGCGGACGAGGTCGAGGCGGTCGTCCAGGTCGACGGGAAGGTCCGCGACCGGGTGCGGGTGCCCGCGGACGTCGGCGAGCGCGCGCTGCACGACCTCGCGCTCGCGACGACCGGCGTTGCGCGGGCGACCGCCGGGCGCGAGGTCGTGCGCGTCGTCGTGCGCGCGCCGCACGTCGTGAACGTCGTGACGCGCGCCGCGCCGCGCTGAGCACGGGTGGTGTGGGCGAGCACGACGTCACGGGGCCGACACTCGCTACGATGCTGCCGCCGCGTCCACTCGACCAGCGGGCCCGTGCGCGGCGACGCGGGCCGGCGCACGGAGCACCTCCCCATGGCCTTCGGACTCGCTGCCCTCCTGGACGACATCGCGGCGTTCGCCAAGCTCGCCGCCGCGTCGATCGACGACGTCGGCGCCGCCGCCGGGCGCGCCAGCGCCAAGGCGACCGGCGTCGTCATCGACGACACCGCCGTCACGCCGCGCTACGTCGAGGGGCTGGCCGCCAAGCGCGAGCTGCCCGTCGTCAAGCGCATCGCGGTCGGGTCGCTGCGCAACAAGCTGCTCTTCATCCTCCCGGCGATCCTGCTGCTGAGCCAGTTCCTGCCCCAGCTGCTCACGCCGCTGCTCATGCTCGGCGGGACCTACCTCGCGTTCGAGGGTGCTGAGAAGGTCTGGGAGCTCGTCTCGGGCAGGCACCACGCCGAGGTCGAGACGAAGGCTGAGAAGAAGGCCGTCGACGAGGACTCGGTGGTCTCGAGCGCGGTGCGCACCGACTTCATCCTCAGCGCGGAGATCATGGTCATCGCGCTCAACGAGGTCGCCTCGGAGGCCTTCTGGTCCCGCCTGGTCATCCTCGTGATCGTCGCGCTGCTCATCACGGTGCTCGTGTACGGGGTCGTGGCGCTCATCGTGAAGATGGACGACATCGGCCTGCACCTCGCGCAGCGCGACACGCCGTGGGTCCAGTCGTTCGGTCGCGGGCTCGTCGGCGCGATGCCCAAGGTCATGTCCGTCATCTCGTTCGTCGGCATCATCGCGATGCTCTGGGTCGGCGGCCACATCCTGCTGCAGGGCGCGTACGACCTCGGCTGGCACGGCCCGTACGACGTCGTGCACCACCTCGAGCACGCCGTCACCGGCGTCGCGGGCGTGGGCGGGTTCCTGGGCTGGCTCGTCAACACGGCCTGCTCGGCCGTCGTCGGCATCCTCGTGGGTGGCGTCGTGGTCCTCGTCGCGCACGTCGTCCCCCGCCGCAAGCACGGCGAGCCGGCCGCCGGCGAGGCGACGACCGACGCGACCCACGGCACGACGGCCGGGACGGCGGCCGGGGCCGCCGCATCGGCGGCCGAGCCGCAGGGCTCCGCCCCGGCCGACGCAGACCCGACCGACGCAGACCCGGCCGATCCCGAGCCGACCGACCCCGAGCCGACGGACGGTCGGAACCCCGCCGACCGCTGATCCCGCCGGCAGGCCGGGCGGCCTGCTTGGATGGAGCATGGACTCCGGCACCTGGGCCAACATCGGACTCGTCCTGCTCTTCATCCTCGTCGGCGGTGTGTTCGCCGGCACCGAGATCGCGCTCGTCTCCCTGCGCGAGAGCCAGGTCGCGCGGCTCGAGAAGCAGTCCGCGCGCGGCGCGCGGGTCGCGGCCGTCGCGCGCGACCCCAACCGGTTCCTCGCCGCCGTGCAGATCGGCGTCACCGTCGCGGGGTTCTTCTCCGCGGCGTACGGCGCGTCGACGCTCGCTCCCGACCTCGCGCCGTCGCTCGAGGGCCTCGGGCTGTCGAGCGGGCTCGCGGACACGGTCGCGCTCGTCGGGCTGACGCTCGTCATCGCGTACCTCTCGCTCGTGCTCGGGGAGCTCGTGCCCAAGCGCATCGCGCTCCAGCGCTCGGCCGGGGTGGCGCTCGTCGTCGCACCGCCGCTCGACCGGTTCGCGACGCTCATGCGCCCCGTCATCTGGCTGCTCTCGCGCTCGACGGACGGCGTCGTGCGCCTGCTCGGGGGCGACCCGTCCGCACGCAGCGAGGAGATGAGCGAGGAGGAGCTGCGCGAGATCGTGCTCGCGCACGAGTCGCTGCCCGAGGACGAGCGCCGCATCCTCGACGACGTGTTCCAGGCGGGCGACCGGTCGCTCGCCGAGGCCATGACGCCGCGCGGCGAGGTCGCGTTCCTGCGCGCCGACACGACGCTCGCCGACGCCGCGGAGACCGTCGCGGCGGGCCCGTACTCGCGCTACCCCGTGACCGGCGACGACTTCGACGACGTCGTCGGGTTCCTCCACGTGCGTGACCTCCTCGGGCGCGACTGCCCCGACCACCCGGCGACCGACCCCGCGACGGGGCGCGCCCTGGCGGTGCGCGACGTCGTCCGCCCGATCCTCGCCCTGCCCGCGACGAACACCGTCCTCCCCGCGATGTCGCAGATGCGCCGCGAGGGTGTGCACATCGCCGTCGTCGTGGACGAGTACGGCGGGACCGACGGGATCGTCACGCTCGAGGACCTCGTCGAGGAGCTCGTGGGCGACATCCGCGACGAGTACGACCCCGACGAGCCCTCCCCGGCGCGCGAGCACGGCGCCGCGACGAGCGTCGACGCCGGGCAGACGATCGAGGAGTTCGCGCGGCGCACCGGCGTCGAGCTGCCCGACGGCCCGTACGAGACGGTCGCCGGGTACGTCGTCGCGCAGCTCGGCCGGCTGGCGACGGTGGGCGACCACGTCGACGTCGACGACCGCCGTCTCACCGTGACCGACGTCGCCCGCCGCCGCATCGTCCGCCTCGACGTCACCCCGCTCCCCTGAGCGCTGGGGACTCGTCGTCGCTGGCGCCCGGCGGCGACACCTGCCCAGCACTCGACGGGCTCGGGTGTGGGTGGCGGGGCGTAGCGTCCTCGGGATGAGCGCAGCGACGACGGAGACAGGGTCGGGGATCAAGGTCGGGGTGGTCGGGAGCTTCGGCTCCGCGGCCCAGGTGCTGGACATGGCGGTCGGCGCCGAGGAGTCCGGCTGGGACGGGTTCTTCTCGTGGGACGGGCTGAGCCTGCTGTCGATGCCGGTCGACACGTTCGACCCGTGGTCGGTCCTCGCCGCGGCGGCGGTCCGCACCGAGCGCATCGCGCTCGGGGCGATGGTCTTCGCGCTCCCGCGCCGCAGGCCGTGGGAGGTCGTGCGGCAGGCGCTCACCGTGGACCACCTGTCGGGCGGGCGCCTGGTCCTGCCCGTCGGCGTGGGCGTGCTCGACGACGGCGGCTTCTCCGCCGTCCCGGGCCAGCCCCAGTCCCTGCGCGAGCGCGCGGAGCTGCTCGACGACGCGCTCGCCTACCTCGACCGCGCCTGGTCCGGGGAGAAGTTCGCCTTCGACGGCACGCACGTGCACGCGGGCGAGATGCTCTTCCTCCCGCGTCCCGTGGAACGCCCGGTGGTCGGGCACCACGTGCCGGTCTGGCCGGTCGGGGTGTGGGACGCCGAGCGCCCGCCGGTGCGCTCGCTCGACCGCACCTTGCGCGCCGACGGGATCGTGCTCCAGCTCCGCGGCGAGCGCGGCTTCGACGTGCCCACGCCCGACGACGTCTCCGCCCTGGCCGCCTGGCTCACCACGCGCCGTGCGGAGCTCGGCCTCGACGCGGGCCGCCCGTTCGACGTCGTCGTCCAGGGCGAGCTCCCGGCGGACCGCTCCGCGGCGGCCGACCAGCTCGCCGGCCTCGCCGACGCGGGCGCCACCTGGTGGGTCGAGTCCCGCTGGAACCCCGAGACCGCGACCCCGGAGTCCCTCCTCGACGCCATCCACCAGGGCCCACCCCGCCCCTGAGGAGGCGAGGCGCCGACGGTGCGAGTCGCCGTCGTCCCCGATCGGTCCGCGCGAGTGACGTGTCGGCGACACGACCACGGGCGGGGTCTGGGGAGGTGACGACGGGTCGTGGTGGGCCTGGATCGAGGGAGACTCCGGAGTGAGCTTGCGAACGCAGGAGGATCTCGACCGAAGACCGGGAGCGGGGCGAGGAACGAGCCCCGCGGATGGTAGACCCGTCGTCACCTCCCCAGAGCCCGCCCCCGAGCCAGGAAGGTCAGACCGGCCGAGCAGCCTCGATCTCGACCTTGGGCAGCGTCTTCGCGGGCAGCGTCTTGGGCCGCCACGACGCCCGCGTCGCCTCGAACGCGGAGATCTCGTCCTCGTGCTGGAGGGTCAGGCCGATGTCGTCGAGGCCCTCCATGAGGCGCCAGCGCGTGTAGTCGTCGATCTGGAACGGCACGGTGACGTCCTGCGCGGACGCGGTGCGGTTGACCAGGTCCACGGTCACCTCGGTGCCCGGGTTGGTCTCGAGGATCTTCCAGAGGAGCTCGATGTCCTCCTGCGCGACGATGCCGGCGACGAGGCCCTGCTTGCCGGAGTTGCCGCGGAAGATGTCGGCGAAGCGCGACGCGAGGACGACGCGGAAGCCGTAGTCCTTGAGCGCCCACACGGCGTGCTCGCGCGACGAGCCGGTGCCGAAGTCGGGGCCGGCGACGAGGACGGAGCCCGCCCGGTAGGCGTCCTGGTTGAGGACGAACGTGGGGTCACCGCGCCAGGCGGCGAACAGCGCGTCCTCGAACCCCGTGCGCGTCACGCGCTTGAGGTAGACGGCGGGGATGATCTGGTCGGTGTCGACGTTGCTGCGGCGCAGCGGGACGCCGACGCCGGTGTGGGTCGTGAACTTCTCCATGGCAGGAACCTCTTCGAGTCTTCGGGCGACGAGTGGGCGGCGCGGTGCGGGTGGCTCAGACCTGCACGAGCACGCGCGGGTCGAGCGGCGCGAGCGGCGTGCCGTCGAAGGACGTGATGTCGGTGCCCTCGGGCAGGTCGAGGTCGCTCAGCGAGGAGAGCGTCCCGCGGAGCGCGGTGGCGGCGGCGACGAGCGGCGACACGAGGTGCGTGCGTCCGCCCTTGCCCTGGCGGCCCTCGAAGTTGCGGTTCGACGTCGACGCGGCGCGCTCGCCCGGCTGGAGCTGGTCCGGGTTCATGCCGAGGCACATCGAGCAGCCCGCGTTGCGCCACTCGGCGCCGAAGTCGAGGAAGATCTTGTCGAGGCCCTCGGCCTCGGCCTGGAGGCGCACGCGCGCGGAGGCCGGGACGACGAGGACGCGCACGCCGTCGGCCTTCTGCTTGCCCTGGACGACCTTGGCGACGGAGCGCAGGTCCTCGATGCGGCCGTTGGTGCACGACCCGATGAACACGGTGTCCACGGACACCTCGCGCAGCGGCTGCCCGGGCGTGAGGCCCATGTACTCGATCGCTCGCTCGGCGGCGACGCGCTCGTTCTCGTCCGCGATCTCCTCGGGGACGGGGACGGTCGCGGAGATCGGCAGGCCCTGGCCCGGGTTGGTGCCCCACGTGACGAAGGGCTCGAGGTCGGACGCGCGGAGCGTGACCTCGGTGTCGAAGACGGCGTCGTCGTCGGAGCGCAGCGTGCGCCAGTACTCCACGGCCGCGTCCCAGTCGGCGCCCTCGGGCGCGTGCGGGCGGCCCTTGAGGTACTCGAACGTCGTGTCGTCCGGGGCGATCATGCCGGCGCGCGCGCCCGCCTCGATCGACATGTTGCAGATCGTCATCCGCGCCTCCATGGAGAGGTTGCGGATGGCCTCGCCGCGGTACTCCAGGACGTAGCCCTGGCCACCGCCGGTGCCGATCTTCGCGATGATCGCGAGGATGATGTCCTTGCTCGTCGCGCCCGGGGGCAGCGCGCCGTCGACGTTGATCGCCATCGTCTTGAAGGGCGCGAGCGGGAGCGTCTGGGTCGCCATGACGTGCTCGACCTCGGAGGTGCCGATGCCGAACGCGAGCGCGCCGAACGCGCCGTGCGTCGAGGTGTGCGAGTCGCCGCAGACGACCGTCAGGCCCGGCATGGTGAGGCCGAGCTGCGGCCCGACCTGGTGCACGATGCCCTGGTCGGCGTCGCCGAGCGAGTGGATGCGGACGCCGAACTCGCGCGCGTTGTTGCGCAGCGTGTCGATCTGCGTGCGGCTGGTGAGGTCCGCGATCGGCAGGTCGATGTCGAGCGTGGGGGTGTTGTGGTCCTCGGTCGCGATCGTGAGGTCGGGACGGCGGACCTGGCGGCCCGCGAGGCGCAGCCCCTCGAACGCCTGGGGGCTGGTGACCTCGTGCACGAGGTGGAGGTCGATGTAGAGGAGGTCGGGCGACCCGTCGGTGCCTC
Source organism: Cellulosimicrobium sp. NPDC055967 (assembly GCF_042269845.1). Taxonomy (NCBI): domain Bacteria; kingdom Bacillati; phylum Actinomycetota; class Actinomycetes; order Micrococcales; family Promicromonosporaceae; genus Cellulosimicrobium; species Cellulosimicrobium sp. NPDC055967. The sequence continues at coordinate 101,669 of NZ_JBHJYJ010000008.1, forward strand.
GTCGCACCAGGTGCGCGTCCCAGACCTTCTCCGCCAGCGTGCCGGCCATGTAGCTCATCTCCTCGTCGTCTGTCACGGTGCTCCTGGGGGGTATGGAGAACCGCCTGGGTCGATCGTCCGCCGTCCGGCAGCCTGCCGGGGAGAACGTCCAGCGGGTGGAACATCCGCGCCGGACTTGCATCTCAGTGCGTGAGACGTCAATATCGACCTATGGACAATACTAGCGGAGTCGGAGTGCTGGACAAGGCGGCCTCCGTCCTGGGAGCCCTGGAGTCCGGACCGGCCACCCTCGCCCAGCTCGTCACGGCCACCGGCCTGGCCCGCCCGACGGCGCACCGCCTCGCGGTCGCGCTCGAGCACCACCGCATGGTCGCGCGTGACATGCAGGGCCGTTTCGTCCTCGGCCCGCGGCTCAACGAGCTCGCGACGGCGGCCGGCGAGGACCGTCTGCTCGCCGCCGCGAACCCCGTGCTCACCGCGCTGCGCGACCACACGGGCGAGAGCGCCCAGCTCTACCGCCGCCAGGGCGACCACCGCATCTGCGTCGCGGCCGCCGAACGTCCGGTGGGCCTGCGCGACTCGATCCCGGTCGGCGCGACGCTCACGATGAACGCGGGCTCCGCGGCGCAGATCCTGCTCGCGTGGGAGGAGCCCGACCGCCTGCACCGCGGCCTGCGCGAGGCCGTCTTCACCGCCACGATCCTCTCGGGCGTCCGACGCCGCGGCTGGGCCCAGTCCGTCTCCGAGCGCGAGCTCGGCGTCGCCTCGGTGTCCGCGCCCGTGCGCGGGCCGTCGGGTCGGGTCGTCGCGGCGGTCTCCATCTCCGGCCCGGTCGAGCGCCTGAGCCGCCAGCCCGGCCGCCTGCACTCCGGCTCCGTCGTCGCCGCCGCGAACCGCCTCACCGAGGTGCTGCGCCGCGCAGGCGAGTAGCCGCTGCGCCGAAGGGCTCGCACCGGGCGCGGTGTCGGGCGTCGTCGGCGCGCCGCGGGCCGCAAACGGGACGTGCCCTGTCAAAATGTCACCGGCTGCTGCCATGCTGTGCGTGCCCCGGCGCCGGACGGCGCGGCGGCGGCAGGGGGCGCACCTGACCGTCCGAACCCGAGACACGAGGAGTCCCGATGCATCCGAAGGTGAAGATGACCCTGATCTGGGTCCTCGTGATCTTCGCCGTCTACGCGGTCATCAGGAGCCCCGACCGCGCCGCCGACATCGTCGAGGGCATCTGGGACGTCATCCTCGGTGCCTTCAGCTCCATCGGCCAGTTCTTCAACTCGCTCCTGGACTGACCGTGGCCCGCGGCCGTCCCCGGAGCAGGATCCTCGACCGCTACGTGCTGAGCGGCGAGCGGGTCGTGGTGGCCACGCGCCACCACTGGGGGATGCTGCTCGAGCCGGTCGTGACCACCGTCGCGGGCGCGTTCCTCGTCGCGTGGCTCGTCGTGCAGGCGGGACCAGCCGTCGGCGACGGCGTGCTGTTCCTGTGGTGGCTGTGGCTGATCCTCGCCGGGCGCCTGGTGTGGAAGGTCTTCGAGTGGCGCAACGAGTGGTTCGTCGCCACCGACAAGCGCCTGCTCCTGCTGTACGGCCTCATCACGCACAAGGTCGCGATGATGCCGCTCACCAAGGTCACCGACATGAACTACGGGCGCTCGCCCGTCGGGCGCGTCTTCGGCTACGGGCAGTTCCTCCTGGAGTCCGCCGGGCAGGACCAGGCGCTGCGCCAGATCGACTGGGTCTCCCACCCTGACGCGACGTACCGCCTCCTGTGCGACACGCTCTTCACGCCCGGGAGCCGCCCCGGCACGGGACCGAACGGCCCCGGCGCGACACAGGGCGGCACCCAGGGAGCCGCCCCCGCGTCGATCCCGCCGCCGGGCCCGCGCCCTCCCCAGCCGGCCGAGCCGGCGCCCGTCGAGCCCGCCCCCGCGTGGGACGGCCGCAGCCCGGCCCAGACCCTGCCGCCCGTCCCCGCGCCCCCACCCGCCGACCAGCACGTGGTCGTGGTCCCCGGGCGCGCGGCCGGCGAGTCGAGCGGGCCGACGCAGCCCATCCCGGTCGCGGGGCCGTCGGAGGCGGCGCAGGGCGCCACGGGACGCAGGGACGGGTGGCTCGGCGGCGAGCACCCCACGGAGCCTCACGACGACGAGCCCGGCTGGGCGGTCTCCGGGGAGCACCGGGCGACCTACGTGCCGGTCATCCACCCGCGCCCCACGCCGACGCCGATCCCGAAGCCCTACGAGCCCGGCCCGGGTCGCGACGGCGCACCCTGACGACACCTCGACGAGCTCACGAGCGCGGGCTGACGGTTCCTTCGTGCCCAGCACGGCGATCACCCGTCCCCACCGAGGGCCGCGACCTTCGTCACACGGCGCGTGCTAGCACCACGACACGTCGCGTCGAGCGCTGCTCACGCTTCTCCGAGCATGACAAAGGCCCGGTCACCGTGATGGTGACCGGGCCTTTCTCTGTACCCCCAACGGGATTTGAACCCGTGTTACCGCCGTGAGAGGGCGACGTCCTAGGCCGCTAGACGATGGGGGCCTGTGGATCTTCGGGCCGTTTCCGGTCCGTTTCTCCGTCGAGAACTCTACCTCATGTTTCGCGCGGTCTTGACCGCTCGATCTGAGCCGGAGCTCTTCGCTGGGGTACCAGGACTCGAACCTAGACTAAGTGAACCAGAATCACTCGTGCTGCCAATTACACCATACCCCAAGGGGGTAACCAGCCACCGTCGAGGAGCCGTCGCGACGAGTCGAGACTCGTCCCCTGGCTCCCTCTTGTGGAGGTCCCACCGGCCGAGAACATTACCGGACATGACGACGCGGACCAAATGCGGCCCGAACCACGGGGGGCCGGCACGCACGGGCGTCCCGGGTCGACGTGCGGCGTCGCCGTCTGGCACCGTCGGTGCATGAGCACAGGAGACTCCCCCGACCCCGGCTCGCGCGCAGACCGCGCCGCGTCGTTCGAGCAGGGGGCCGCCCAGTACGCGTCCACGCGGCCCTCCTACCCGGACGAGGCCGTCGACTGGCTCCTGCCCGACGGGGCGCGGCGCGTCCTCGACCTCGCCGCGGGCACGGGGAAGCTCACCGAGCGGCTGGTCGCTCGCGGGCTGGACGTCGTCGCCGTCGAGCCCTCGGACGCGATGCGCGCCCGCCTGGCGGAGTCCGTCCCGGACGCGCGGGCCCTGCCCGGCTCGGCCGAGGCGATCCCTCTCCCCGACGCGAGCGTCGACGCCGTGCTCGTCGCGCAGGCGTGGCACTGGTTCTCCCCCGCCGCTCAGCCCGAGATCGCGCGCGTGCTGCGACCCGGCGGCCGTCTCGGGATCGTCTGGAACGTGCGGGACAACGCGGTCGACTGGGTCGGCCGGTTCACGGAGGTGATCCACCGCGGCGACACCCTCGAGCACAGCTACCGCGAGCCCGTGCTCGCCGGGCAGCTCTTCACCCCGCCCGAGCACCGCACGGTGCCGTGGGCCGACCGCGTCCCGACGTCGTCCCTCCGCCCGCTCGCCGCGTCGCGCAGCTACCTGCTGACGCTCCCCGACGCGCGTCGCGAGGAGCTGCTCGGCGAGATCGACGACCTCGTCACGACCCACCCGGACCTCGCAGGGCGCGCCCAGGTGGACCTCCCGTACCTCGCCGAGTGCTGGCGGGCCGACATGCTCGCCGCCCCGGGCAGCGCGTGAGCACGCGCCCGGGCCACGCCGACGACCGCGTCCCCGACGCCGTCACCGGCGACGACGTCCGGACGGCGGCGCGCTGGCTCGCGGACCACCTCGTCCGGCACCCCGCCTCGGCGTTCGACGCGCAGGCCGGCCCGGTGCGGTGGTCGTGCTGGACGACGGCGGAGCACGTCGTGGACGACCTGCTCGCCTACGCCCTCCAGCTCGCCGCGCTCCCGCGCCTCGCGTACGTGCCGCTCGTCGGGCCGCGCGGGGAGGACGAGATCGCGCACGTCGACCGAGCGGCCGGGACGGCGGGACTGGCCGAGGCGCTGCTCGGCGGCGGCGAGCTCCTCGCGACGCTCGCCGAGACCCGAGCGGCGGCAGCGCGCGCCTATCACCCCTACGGCACCTCCGACGCCGCGGGGTTCGCGGCGATGGGGGTCGTCGAGGTCCTCGTGCACGGCCACGACGTCGTGCTCGGGCTCGCGGGCGAGCACGTGCCGTTCCCCGCGGGCCTCGCGCCGCGGGTCCTCGCGCGCCTCTTCCCGGACGTCGACCCGGGACCGGACGAGGACCCGGACCTCCTGCTCCTGTGGGCGACCGGGCGCGGCGAGCTGCCCGGCCGGCAGCAGCGCACGCGCTGGCGCTGGGACGCGTCGGTGCGCTGACGCACCACGTCGCACCCCGCGCGGGACCAGGTCAGCCCGACGAGACGGCGGCCGCAGCGGCGATGCGGCGCGCGGCCGACGAGAGCGCGGTGCCGTCCTTCCACACCATGCGCAGGCGACGCTCGAGCTCGAGCCCCGGGACGGCGACCCGGACCAGCGCGCCGCGCGCGACGTCGTCGGCGACGGCGAGGCTCGACAGGACCGCGACGGCACCGCCGTGCTGCACGGCGGTCTTGAGCGCCGCCGTCGAGCCGAGGTAGGGCAGGTGGTCGGGCAGGCGCTCGCCGACCGCCGCGAGCCCGCGCTCGAGCGTCTCGCGCGTCCCGGAGCCGCGCTCGCGCACGACCAGGCCGCCCGTGAGCAGCTCGTCGACCCGCAGCGCGCTCCGCCGCGCCCACCGGTGCGCCGGCCCGACGACCACGACGAGCCGGTCGTGCGCGACGGTGCGGCTGCGCAGCCCCCGACGCAGGGTCGCGCTCTCGACGAAGCCCAGCTCCACGGCGCCGTCGAGGACGAGGTCGGTCACCTCGCGCGAGTTGCGCACGACGAGCTCGACGTCCGGCGCGCCCCCGCCGGGGCCGGACCCCTCGAGCGCCAGGCGCGCGAGCCAGCGGGGCGCCAGGTACTCGGCGACCGTGAGGCTCGCCGCGACGCGCACCCGGGCGGCCGGGGCGTCGCGCAGCGCGGCGACCGACGTCTCGAAGCGGTCCGACGCCTCGATCACCTCGCGCGCCCACGCGGCGGTCGCGCGGCCCGTCTCCGTGAGCCGGGAGCCGCGCGTCGTGCGCTCGAGGAGCTCGAGCCCGAGGCGGCGCTCCAGCGCGCGCAGGCCCGCCGACGCCGTCGGCTGGGCGACCCCGAGCGCCCGCGCCGCGGCGCTGATCGAGCCGTGCGAGTCGGTCGCGACGAGCAGCTCGAGCGCGGAGAGCGAGGTCCGGTCGCGGGAGGTCTGGGCCATAGGACCACTCTATGGGTTGCGAGGCAGGTCGCTCTTCCGCGGCGTCGCCGCACGCAGCAGGCTCGTGAGCATGGCCCCTCCCGCACCCCGCACGACCCGCACCGCACCACCCGTCGCGACGGCGAGCACGTCCCGCCGCACCGCGGGCTCTCGTGCGCTGCCCGGGCTCGTGCTGGTCGCCGGGGCGACGGTCCTCGTGCTGCTCGGGTCGCGGCTCGTCCCGACGGTGTCGCCGCTCGTCGTCGCGCTCGTGCTCGGCGCGCTCGTCGCGCCGGTCCTGGGCCGGGCGGGCAGGACCCGGCGCGGGGCGGTCGCGGTCGCGGCGACCCGGCCCGGGGTCGCGTGGACGTCCCGCGTCGTCCTGCGCACGGGCGTCGTGCTGCTCGGGTTCCAGCTCTCGGTGCCCGAGGTCCTCGCATTGGGCTGGCGCGGGCTCGTCGTCGTCACGACGACCCTCCTCGTCACCTTCACGGGCACGCTCGCGCTCGGTCGCGTACTCCGCGTGCCGCGCGTCACCACGCTGCTCGTCGCGACCGGATTCTCGGTGTGCGGGGCCGCGGCGATCTCGGCGATGCAGGGCGTCGTCGCCGGCCCCGGGCGCACCCCCGGTCAGGTCCGCGAGGACGACGACGGCGTCGCGGCCTCGCTCGCGCTCGTCACCGTCTACGGCACGCTCGCGATCGTCGCGCTGCCCTGGCTGGCGTCGCTGGTCGGCCTCGCCGACGGCCAGGCCGGGCTCTGGATCGGCGCGAGCGTGCAGGAGGTCGCCCAGGTCGTCACGGCTGCCGGGACGATCTCGGACCCCGCCCTCGCGACCGCCACGGTCGCCAAGCTCGCGCGCGTCGCCCTCCTCGCCCCGCTCGTCACGGTCGCGGGCGTCGTCGTGGCCCGCGGGGCCCGGCGCGCGGCCCTCGCCCGGGTCGGCTCCGCCGGCGCGGGCGACCCCGGGGCCGCGGGCACGACGACGGACGCGGCCCCGCCGCGGGTCGCGCCGGTGCCGTGGTTCGTCGTCGGGTTCGTGGCCGCGGTGGCGCTGCGCAGCCTGGGCGTCGTGCCGGAGCCCCTGCTCGCCATGCTCGCGACCGCGACGACGCTCGCGTTCGTCGCTGCGATGTTCGCGCTCGGGCTGGGCGTGGACGTCCCGTACCTGCTGCGCACCGGGCGGCGCGCGCTCGTCCTGGGCGGGCTGTCGGCGCTCCTCGCCACGACGACGGCCCTCGTCGGCGTGCTGCTCCTCACCTGACAGGTCCCCGCCGGCGGAGAACCCTGGTCACGCGAGAAAGAACCGTGGTGGCGCGAGGTAGAGCCCTGGTAACGCGAGGTAGAGCCCTGGTCATTGACCAGGGCTCTACCTCGGCAGACCAGGGCTCTACCTCGGCGTGGGGGCCTCGGCGCGGGCGTGGACGGCGATTCCGAGGGTCGCGGGCAGGTCGGCCAGGGCGTGGACCACGTGCACGCCCGACGCGCGGGCCGACGTCGGGTCCTCCGGGTGCGGGCCGCCGCGGCGCGTGCCGGGCCGGTCGAGCCAGACGCCGACGAGGCCGGCCGCGAGCGCGGCGCGCGCGTCGACGTCGAGCTCGTCACCCACGTACGCCGTGCGGGCCGGGTCGGTCCCGAGCCGGCGGCACGCCTCGGCGAACACGCGCGGGTCGGGCTTGCCGAACCCGAGCGTGTCCACGCCGACGAGCAGCGGGACGTCGGGCAGGCCCGCGGCGGCGAGCTTGCGGGTCTGCAGCTCGACGCGCGCGTTCGACAGCGACCCGACCCGTACCCCGGCGGCGACGAGCGCGTCCACGACCGGGCGCGAGTCGTCGAACGCCGCCCAGGACGCCTCGAACGTGCCCCAGAAGAGGTCCTTCCAGTCCACGTACGCGGCGTCGTCGAGCAGCTCGCCGCCGAACGTCGCCTGGAGCTCGTTCGCGCGCGCCATGCGCTGCGCGTCGAAGTCCACCTCGCCGCGCGTGTACGCGCGGTAGTGCCCGTTCGGGTCCGAACGCCACAGCGCGAGGACCTCGTCGTACCGCTCCTCGGGCAGGTGCGGGAGCCAGACGCGCGACGCGGCGGCGATCGACGCGGCGAACGCGGCGCGCGTGTCGACGAGCGTGTCGTCGACGTCGAACAGGACGCCCTCAAGCGGCGCGGAGGCCGCCGAGTGGCCGAGGACCGTCACAGCGCGTCCCGCAGGCGCACGAGCCGCTCCAGCGTGGAGCCCTTGCCGAGCAGCTCCATGGACTCGAACAGCGGGGGGGAGACGCGGCGGCCCGTGAGCGCGACGCGCAGCGGCGTGAACGCGAACCGCGGCTTGACGCCCATGCCCTCGACGATCGCGTCGCGCAGGCGCTCCTCGATCGCGGCGGTGACGAACTCGCCGTCCTGCAGCACGTCGAGCGCGGTGATCGCGGCGGCGAGGATGTCCTTCGCGTCGTCGCGCAGGGCGCCGCGCGCGTCGTCCTCGACCGTGAGCGCATCGTCGGCCGTGAAGAGGAAGCCGAGCATGCCGACCGACTCGCCGAGCAGCACCATGCGCTCCTGGACGAGCGGCGCGGCCGCCGTGAGGATCTCCTGGTTGCGCGGGGACAGGTCCGCGAACGAGTCCGCGGGGACCAGGCCGCCCGCGTGCAGGTACGGGACGAGGCGGTCGCGGAAGTCCTCGGGGGCGAGCAGGCGCACGTGCGTCGCGTTGATCGCCTCGGCCTTCTTGAGGTCGAAGCGCGCCGGGTTGGGCAGCACGTCGTGCACGTCGAACGCCTCGACCAGCTCGGTGACGGTGAAGATGTCGTGGTCCGGAGAGATGGACCAGCCGAGCAGCGCGAGGTAGTTGAGCAGGCCCTCGGGCGTGAAGCCGCGCTCGCGGTGCAGGAACAGGTTGGACTCGGGGTCGCGCTTGGAGAGCTTCTTGTTGCCCTCGCCCATGACGTACGGGAGGTGGCCGAACTCCGGCATCACCTCGGCCACACCGATCTCGAGCAGCGCCCGGTACAGCGCGATCTGCCGCGGCGTGGACGACAGCAGGTCCTCGCCGCGCAGCACGTGCGTGATGCCCATGAGCGCGTCGTCGACCGGGTTGACGAGCGTGTAGAGCGGCTGGCCGTTGCCGCGCACGAGCGCGTAGTCCGGGACCGAGCCGACCTTGAACGTGATCTCGCCGCGGACCAGGTCGATGAAGGTGATGTCCTCGTCGGGCATGCGCAGGCGCAGCACCGGCTCGCGTCCCTCGGCGCGGAACGCGGCCTTCTGCTCGTCCGTGAGGGTGCGGTCGAAGTTGTCGTACCCCTTCGTCTTGACGCCCGCGGCGGCGTTGCGCGCGTCGGACTCCTCCGGGGTCGAGAACGACTCGTACACGTACCCGCCCTCGACGAGCCGCGCGATGACGTCCTGGTAGATGTCCGCGCGCTGCGACTGCCGGTACGGCTCGTGCGGGCCACCGACCTCGACGCCCTCGTCCCAGTCGAGCCCGAGCCAGCGCAGCGCGTCGAGGAGCTGCTGGTAGCTCTCCTCGCTGTCGCGCGCGGCGTCGGTGTCCTCGATGCGGAACACGAACGTGCCGCCGGTGTGCCGCGCGTACGCCCAGTTGAACAGCGCGGTGCGGATGAGCCCGACGTGCGGCGTCCCGGTCGGGGACGGGCAGAAGCGGACGCGGACGGGCGAGGAGCCAGGTGCGGGGATCACGGTGCCCAGCGTAGTTGCCCGACGCCGTCCGCCGCCCGGGCGTCCGACGTCACCCGCGCCGTCGTCTCAGTCAGTCCGGGACGCCGCACGGCACGACGGCGCCCCGGCCCGCCCCGCGCGCGACGGTACGACCCGGGGCGCGTCCCACCGTCAGTGGCGCCGGACGACCGGGTTGCTCAGGACGCCGAGCCCTTCGACCTCGCACTCGACGCGGTCGCCCACGTCGACCAGGCCGACGCCGGCGGGCGTGCCGGTGAGGATGACGTCACCGGGGAGGAGGGTCATCGCCTCGGAGATGTACGACACCAGGAAGGGGATGTCGAAGATCATGTCGCTCGTGCGGCCGTCCTGCTTGACCTCGCCGTTGACGCGGCTGCGCACGCCGACGTCCTCGGGGTTCAGGTCGGTGTCGATCCAGGGGCCGAGCGGGCACGACGAGTCGAAGCCCTTGGCGCGGGCCCACTGCCCGTCGGTGCGCTGCGCGTCGCGCGCGGTGACGTCGTTCGCGACCGTGTAGCCGAGCACGTAGCCGGGCGCGGCCTCGGGCGACACGTCCTTGGCGAGCCGACCGATGACGATCGCGAGCTCCGCCTCGTAGGAGACCTCCTGCGAGAAGTCGGGCAGGACGATCGGGTCGTCCGGGCCGACGACCGACGTGTTCGGCTTGAGGAAGAGCAGCGGGCTCGTCGGGACGTCGTTGCCCATCTCCTTCGCGTGGTCCGCGTAGTTGCGGCCCACGGCCACGACCTTGGAGCGCGGGATCACCGGCGCCAGCAGCCGGACGCCGTCGCCCAGCTCGATGCGCTCGCCCGTCGGCGTGACGGGCATGTAGAGGGGGTCGCCCGTGAGGACCGCGAGGTACGTGCGGTCCCCCTCCTGCTGGACGAGGGCGTAGCGGGGGTCGTCTCCGGTGGTGAATCTCGCGATGCGCACGGGCTCAGGCTATCCGGCCTGCGCCCGCCCGACCGCGCGGGACCGGGTCGCGACCGCGATCACACGCGGGCGAGGACCTCGCCGTTGAGGACCGCGAACCAGCCCGCGGGCTCCTCGGCCCAGCGCAGCCAGTCCTGCGCGAGCTGCTCGAGCGCGACGTCGTCCGCGAGCGCCGACTCCTTCGCCTGCACCGCGAAGTTCGACGCGACGCAGCGCTCGGCCCAGAGCCCGCCCCACCACGTGCGGTCGGCGGGGGTCGCGTAGCACCAGGTGCTCGCGCTGGGCACGATGCCGTCGAGGTCGAACCCGGCGTCCTGGACCCAGGAGAACAGGCGACGGCCGGCGTCGGCCTCGAACCCGTACGCGTGCGTGACCTCGTGGTAGAGCGTGTTCCACTCGGTCAGTCCCGGGGACTCGGGGTACCAGGTCATGGCGGCGTAGTCGGCGTCGCGCACGGCGACGAGCCCGCCGGGCTTCGCGACGCGCTTCATCTCGCGCAGCGCGCCGACCGGGTCGGACAGGTGCTGCAGGAGCTGGTGCGCGTAGACGACGTCGAACGTGCCGTCCGCGAACGGCAGCTCGTACGCGTTCGCGTGCTGGAAGGTGATGTTCGCGGTGCCGCGCTGGGCGGCGAGCTCGCGCGCGCTCTCGAGGACGGCCTCGGACGCGTCGACCCCGACGACGCGTCCCCCGGCCACGCGGTCGGCGAGGTCGACGGTGACCGTCGCCGGGCCGCAGCCGACGTCGAGGACGCTCATGCCCGCGCGCAGGTGCGGCAGGAGGAACCCGGCCGAGTTCTCGGCGGTGCGCCACCGGTGCGAGCGCAGCACGGACTCGTGGTGCCCGTGCGTGTACGACTCGGACTCCTGCGCGGGGTCGCTGCCGGCCCCGGTGGGGGCGTCGGCGTGGTGCTCGGCGGCCGCGTCGGCGCCGTGGGGGGTGTGCGTCATACCCGCACCGTAGGCCGGACATGGATCGTTCTCGACCCCGTTCTCACACTCTGGGCGCGCGGTCCGCGCGGGGATCGCACCGCCGTCCGCTCCGGCGTGGCGGCCGGGTGGGAGCGCGCCCGCGCACGGACAATCCCCCCATGACGGCCGCGACCGGCATGACCCCCGCCCCTGGCGACCCCGCTCGCTCCTCCCCCGGGTTCGCGCGGCGGCACGCCGCCCTCCTGCTCGGGGGCCCGGGCCGGGTGACGGGGGTCGACGTCGCGCGCGGCATCGCGGTCCTCGGGATGTTCGCGGCCCACGTCGGGTACACCTCCGACGACTTCGGCGAGGCCTCCGGCTGGCTCTCCCTGTCGCACGGGCGGTCGTCGATCCTCTTCGCGCTCGTCGCTGGGGTGTCGCTCGCGATCGTCTCGGGCGGGCGGACGCCGCTCGACGGGCTGCCTGCGCTGCAGACCCGCACGCGCATCCTCGTGCGCGCCGTGCTGCTCCTCGGGCTCGTGGGCCTGCTCGACCTGCTCGGGACGCGCGTGCTGCTCATCCTCGGCTTCTACGCCGCGTACTTCGTGCTCGCCCTGCCGTTCCTGCGCTGGCGCCGCCGCGACCTGCTCGTGCTCGCCGGGGCGGTCGCGGTGGTCGGACCGCTGCTCGCGTACTGGCTCCCCGAGGTGCTCGCACGCGCCGGGCTGCACCTGTCCGACGACGGCTCGGGTGCGTTCACGGACTTCCTCGTCTCCGGGCACTACCCCGCCGTCGTGTGGATGGCGTACGTGCTCGTCGGGATCGCGATCGGGCGCTCGGACCTGTCGTCGACCGCCACGCGGGTCGGGCTCGTGGGCGGCGGTCTGCTCGCGGCAGGGATCGGGTACGGCCTCTCCGCGTCCATGACCGGTCCGCTCGGCGGGGCGCAGGCGGTCGAGGACGCCGCCGCGGCGTGGTCGAGCACGTTCCGGCCCGAACCGCTGGACTGGTCCGACCCCTGGCCGACGAGCGCGTACCTGTGGCTCGCCGGCCCGCACACGGATACCCTCCCGGAGGTCGTGGGGTCCGGCGGGTTCGCCGTCGCAGTGCTGGGCCTGTGCCTGTTCGCGGGCCGGGTCGGGCGCTGGGTGCTGGCGCCCGTCGCCGCGGTCGGCGCGATGGCGCTCACGGTGTACTCCGCGCAGATCGTCGTGCTGTGGGCGTGGGGGGACGCGGCCTACGAGCAGACGACGAACGGCCCCCTCCTTGCACTCGCCCTCGCCACGCTCGCGGCCGCGACGCTGTGGCGCTGGGCGCTCGGTCGCGGACCGCTCGAACGGCTCTTCGCGGCGGTCGCGACGCGCGCGTCCGCGGTCACGGCCGCCCGCGGCTCGTCGTAAGGTCGCCGCATGACGACTGCTGACGACGGAACCGCACCCCGCCCCGCCCTGCGCCGCCTCGGCCGGTCCGGACTGGCCGTCTCCGCCGTCGGGCTGGGCTGCAACAACTTCGGCCGTCCGACGACGGCGACCGAGACGCTCGAGGGGACCCGCGCCGTCGTGGACGCCGCGCTCGACGCGGGGGTGACGTTCTTCGACACGGCCGACACGTACGGGGGCCGACCCGGGCTGAGCGAGGAGCTGCTCGGCCAGGCGCTCGGGTCGCGCCGCGACGACGTCGTGGTCGCGACGAAGTTCGGCATGTCCATGCGTGGCACGGCGGGCGACGACTTCGACGCCCGCGGGTCGCGACGCTACGTCGTGCGCGCCGTGGAGGACTCGCTGCGCCGCCTGGGCACCGACCGGATCGACCTCTACCAGTTCCACACGCCCGACCCGCGGACGCCGATCGAGGAGACGCTCGCCGCGCTCGACGACCTCGTGCGCGCGGGCAAGGTGCTCTACGTCGGGCACTCCAACCGGGCGGGGTGGCAGATCGCCGAGGCGGAGTTCACCGCCCGCAGCGCGGGGACCGTGCGCTTCGTGTCCGCGCAGAACCAGTACAACCTCGTCGACCGCGCGGCCGAGCTCGAGGTGCTGCCCGCCGCGGCCGCGTACGGGCTCGGGGTGCTCCCCTACTTCCCGCTCGCGAACGGCCTCCTCACGGGCAAGTACGCGCACGGCGCGCGGCCCGACGACGGCCGCCTCGTCCGGACGAAGCCGCACCTCCTGGAGTCGGCACCCTGGGAGGCGCTCGCGCGCCTCGGCGCGTTCTGCCAGGTGCGCGGCATCACCGAGGTCCAGGTCGCGTTCGGGTGGCTCCTGTCGCGCCCGCAGGTGTCGAGCGTCATCGCCGGTGCGACGAAGCCCGAGCAGGTGCGGCAGAACGCCGCGGCCGGGGCCTGGACCCCGACGGCCGAAGACCTGGTGGAGCTCGACGAGATCTTCCCGCCGCTCGGGAAGGTCGCGCCCTACTGACCCGCGCGTCGGGCCGGGCCGGGCCCCGTCTGGTCCGTCGTCGACGAGCGGCCTACCGTGGAGGCATGGCCTCGTGGGAGGACGTCGAGCGGATCGTGGCGGTGCTACCGGACACGGACCTCAAGGGTCCGCGCCAGTGGACCGTGCACGGCAAGCTGTTCGTCTGGGAGCGGCCGCTGCGCGCGAGGGACCTCGACGAGCTCGGTGACACGGCGCCCGCTGAGCCACCCATCGCGTTCCGCGTGGCCGACGAGGGCGAGAAGGCCGCGCTGCTCGGCGACGACCCCGCGGTCTTCCTCACGACGAGCCACTTCGACGGGTACCCGATCGTGCTCGCGCGGCTCGACCTGCTGGCAGTGCCGGAGCTCGAGGAGCTGCTCCAGGACGCCTGGCTGTCGCGTGCCCCGAAGCGCCTCGCTCGGGAGTACCTCGACCGCACGGAGTGACGCACGCAGCGACACCCGGCGCGTCCGGGGTCACCAGGAGAACACGGCCACCGCGTAGTTACCCCAGGTCGGCTCGACCCCGACGACGACGTCCTCCGGGTCGTACACGTTGTAGACGAGGTCCCACTCGGCGCTCGTCCCCCGGGCGATCGTGTCCGGGTCGTCGAGCAGCACGTCGGGTGCGTAGTCGTAGACCTTGCGAGCGACGAGACCGCCCGACACGGGCTGCAGCTCGAGCCCGTCGGGGTCGACCTCCTGCCCCGTGCCGTTGGTGACGCGCACGCGGAGGCGCACCGAGTCCGGGTAGTCGTCCTCCCGCTCCAGGACGTCCTCGGTCGGCGTGTACGGCTGCGGGGCGGACACCGCGACGACCAGGCCGTCCGCGTAGCGCACGGACTCCCCGTACCAGACCCGGTCCGAGGCGGCGCCGATCTCCGGCCCCTCGTCGTAGCCGCCGCCGAACGGATACCCGCGCAGCGAGCTGCCGGGACCGTACCCGGGCCCGCCGGCCGTCATGACGTCGACCGTGACCCACGCGGTGAGCACCACGGTGCCCGCCAGGAGCGCGACCAGCGCGCGCGTGGCACCCGCCACGCCGCGCGTGCCGCGCCGCCACACGACCGCGCCCACCGCGACCACCGCGGCGCCCGCGACCGCGTAGAGACCCCCGACGTGCGCCCAGCCGCGCCGCGCCGTCACCGCCTCGGTGGCGAGCACGGCGACGACGAGGAGGACGCCGAGGGTCGCGGCCACGAGCGCGGCCGTCGTCCACGACCAGCGCCTCCGGTGGCCGGAGCCCGCAGCGGGCTCCACCGACCCGCCGGCCGTCCCGGCGTGCGGTTCGCCACCCGGGTCGGCCGGGCCTGATGCAGCAGCACCGGTCGACGCGCTCGTCGGGGCGGGTCCGGCCTCGGGCGCGGTCCCCCAGGCCGGCGCGCGGCGCTCGTCAGGGTCGCTGCTCACGGTGAGCCCTTCTTCGGGGTGTACGGGTCGTCGTGTCGCGGAGCGGGCAGGGTCGTCAGCCGAGCGCTGCGAGCACCCCGCCGGAGAAGGCGGAGTCGTGGAGCTCGATGCTGACCGGCGCACCGTCGAGGGGCACGTCGAAGACGACGCGCGGCGAGATCGAGTTGCCCGGGTTCACAGGCTCGATCCACGACTGGACGTCGTCGCCGAGGTAGAGCCCCGCGACGTCGTCCGCCGAGTACTCCTGGCCGGCCGCGTTCACCGTGTACTGGTTGCTCCCGAAGAACGTCTGCGCGGAGTCGCCCACGTTCGTGACGGTCAGGGACACGATGCAGAACTGCCCCTGCGGCGTCTCGGAGAAGTAGTCGTCACCCACGCGCATGACCCCGCACTCCATCCCGCCGACGACGAACTCGAAGTCCCCGTCACGCACCGGCGTGCCGACCGCCGGCAGCGCCGGAGTCACCGGCTCCTCGACCGGGAGCGGCTCCGTCGCCACTGGTTCGTCGCCCGGCGCCTCCACGTCGTCGGACGTCATGTCGTCGGGCTCCGGAGCCGTCGCGGTCTCGGCGGTGTCGACCCAGGTGACCTCGGCGGGCTCCATCGCGGCGTAGGCGACGGTCGACACGATCGACCCCAGTCCCGCGACGAGACCGAGGCACAGCCCTGTGATCGCCGTGCCGGTCCCTCGGGGCACCCGACCCGCCCGGACGAGCCCGGCGATGCCCAGTCCGATGGCGACGAGGGCGAGGATCCCGGCCACGACGTTGACCACGGGCACGAGGCACAGGAGCAGCGCGACGATCCCGACGACGAGCGCTGCGACCGCGGCTCCGTTACCGGCCGGCGGCCTCGGCGGGGGCCCGCTGCTCGGCGCGAACCCGGCACCGTAGGGAGCGGACGGGTGCGCGGCCTGGGCCGGCCACGTCGGGGCCGGCCCGCCGTGTCCCGGCGCTCCTGGGCCCGCGCCGGGTGCGCTCGGGGGCGGCGGGGCGAAGGAGCTCGGGTGCTGCGCTCCCTGGTCTCCCCACGTCGGGTAGGTCACGTCGTTCTCCGCTCTCGTGCCAAGCCGGTCCGGCACCGTGCCGGACCGGGACCGCAGGGTGGCTCAGTACGCGCTCGCCTGCGTGATCTCGAACGTGGCCGTCTTCATGGCCTCGAGGTTCTCGGCGTCGATGAGGTCGAAGATCTCGACGGTCTCCGAGGCGCCCGGCTCCAGGGTCTCGGAGTAGGCCCAGTCGGTCTCGATCACGGTGCCGTCGGCGGCGACCGCGTCCACGTCGATGTCGAACGTGAGCGGCTCGTCGGAGGTGTTCGTGAACGTCACCGGCAGCGCGGACTCGACCCAGCCGTACTCGTCGGCCGTGCCCTCGAACGTCCCGAACTCGACGCCGAGGTCGTTGGCGAGGACCTCGTCCGTCGCCTCGCCGAACGCGCGGTCGGAGTCCTCCTGGATCTCGGAGAGCGTCTGCTCGTACTGCGTCGAGGCCTCGTTCGCCGCGACGACGAAGACCACCCACATGAGGATCGTCGCCAGGACGGACAGCACGCCGAGGACGATCGCCGTGATCGAGAAGCCCTTGCCCGACCTGCCCTGCTTCACCTGGGACAGCCCGACGAACCCGAGCACGACGCCCGTGATGCCGAGCAGCGCGGCGAAGACGTTGACGAACGGGATCCAGCTGCCGAGAAAGCCCAGGATCGCGAGGACGAACCCGACGATCGCGATCGTGCTCGTGGACGGCGCGGGCGCGGTGTACGCGGAGTAGCCGTTGCCGTACGGGCTGCCGTACGCCTGCTGCGCCGGGTCCGGGTAGGGCTGCGGGTACGGCTGCTGCGCGGGGTCGCCGTAGGGCTGGCCGTACCCCGGCTGCTGGCCGTACGCCTGCTGCTGGTCCGTGCCGTACGCGGGCGCCTGCGCGGCCCCGTACGGCGCCTGGTCCGGTGCCGCACCGTAGCCCGGAGCTCCGTACCCGCCGTCGGCCGAGCCGTACGGCTGCGTCTGCGGCTCGCCCTGCGGCGCCCAGGCGTCGTGCGACGGCGCCTGCGGCGCGGGGTCCGCGCCGTGCGGCCGGTAGGGGTCGAACTGGTACGGGTCCTGCGGTGCCGTGGGCGGCTGCGACATGGTGCTCCTCCGCGGCCTCGCCGCGCGTATCGGTCGTTCGGGTGGCGGTCGACGGTGGTCGGCCGCACGGACGCGCCGGGTCTTCACAGCACGTTCACGAGCATTCTTCCCGGTCCTGCCCACATCGGGAAAATGCCCGCCCGGGTGAAACGCGTCCCGGCTGCCGGCTCGTCGGTGCCGCCCGGCGCTCTCGTACCCTGGGACCGTGCCCCCGACCGCCACCGCGACCGCCTCGACGACCACCGTCGTCCGACCCGTCGTGCTCGCGGCCGAGGAGTGGACGGCGTGCGAGCGCGCCCACGCGGAGCGCGCCGACGCGTTCACGGCGGGGTGGCGCGAGCGCAAGCCGCTCGGCGAGAAGCACGCGATCGAGGACTTCCTCTTCACGTACTACCCCACGCGCCCGGCGCAGCTCCGCCGCTGGCACCCGGGCCCCGGCGTCGTGCTCGCCCGGCCGGCGGTCCACGTGCCCAGCGCCGAGACGGCACCACGGCCCGACGAGGAGGCCGCCGACCCGTACACGGCGCGCGCCGGGTGGCGGTGGTACCGCGAGACGCCCGCGGGCCTGACGCTCGACGCCGACGCGTTCCTCGCCGACCGCGGCGACACCGTGCGCTACCTGCACGGCCTGCTCTCCGCCACGGCCTCGCGGCCCGGCCGGTTCGGGTGCTTCGGGCTGCACGAGTGGGCGATGGTCTACCGCGACCGGGCCACCGGCCGCGACCACCGCCACCCGCTCCCCCTGCGCCTGGGACACGACGGCACCGACCGCGTCGTCGAGTCCCACCCGGTGCAGTGCTCGCACTTCGACGCGTTCCGCTTCTTCACGCCGGAGGCCACGCCGCTCAACCGCCTGCAGCCGACGCGCGAGACCCAGCCCGCACTGGAGCAGCCCGGATGCCTTCACGCGACCATGGACCTCTACAAGTGGGCCCTCAAGCTCACCCCCGCCGTCCCGGGCGACCTCGTGCTCGACTGCTTCGAGCTCGCGCGCGACGTCCGCGTCGTCGACATGCAGGCGTCGCCCTACGACGTGTCGTCGTACGGGCTCGACCCCGTCGCGATCGAGACGCCCGAGGGCAAGGCCGAGTACGTGCGCCACCAGCGCGAGTTCGCCGAGCGCGGCGCGGTGCTGCGCGAGCGTCTGCTCGCCGCGTGCGAGGCGCTCCTCGACCGCGCCCAGGCCGAGCCCGAGCCCGCACCGGCGCCCGAGGTCAGTGCGACAGCATCCCGCTGACGAGGCAGCGCCAGGTCACGGGCCCGACGACACCGTCGACGGCGACCTCGGGGAAGCCCGCGTGCAGCGCGTCCTGGAAGCCGCGCACCCAGGTCTCGGTGCGGGGGCCGAACTGCCCGTCGATGTCGAGCACCGGCTCGGGCCCGCCGGACAGGTCGCGCGCGACGGCCTCGCGCTGCACCGCGCGCACGGCCTCGCCGACGCTCCCCCGGCGCACGACCACGACGAGCGCGGCCCACGTCGCGGGGCCCGCGACGCCGTCGACGTCGATCCCGACCCCGTCCTGGAAGGCGCGGACCGCGCCCTCCGTCCGCGGCCCGAGCAGCCCGTCGACGGCGATCTCGTGCCCGCGGTGGCGCAGCAGGTGCTGGAGCGTCTGGACCGGGTGACCGTTCGCGCCGCGGCGCACGCGCGGCCAGGTCGGCAGTGTCGTCAGGACGGTCGTCATCGTCGTTCCCTCCGTCGTCGCGGCACCGGCAGGGTGCTCCCGCCGTCGAGTGCCGCGCCCCCGTCCGGAGGGAGGGCGGCGGCCCGTTCCTGATGCGTCGCGGCGTCGTGCGAGGATCGCGCGCATGACCCGCCCCCCGCTCGCCGCCGTCCCGACCGGCCCGGTCGTCGTGCCCGACGCCGTCCGCGTGCTCGCGGGCGGTGACGCCGTCGCTCCCGTGTGGCGCAACGCGCTCGGCGGCCTGACCTTCCGGCTCGACGGTGCCGACGGCACCCGGTTCGCCAAGTGGGTCCCCGCCGGGACGCCCGAGATCGACCTTCCGGGCGAAGCAGAGCGCCTCGCGTGGGTCGGCGACCGTGCCCCGGTCCCGCACGTCCTCGCCCAGGGATCCGACGACGACGGCGCCTGGCTCGTCACGCGCGCCGTCCCGGGCCGATCGGCGGTCGAGCCGCGCTGGGTCGCCGACCCGGCGACCGCCGCGGTCGCGATCGGGCGGGGGCTGCGCGCGCTGCACGACGCGCTGCCCGTCGCCTCGTGCCCGTTCACCTGGGCCGTCGAGGACCGCGTAGCGAACGCCGACGCGCGCCTGGCCCGCGGCGACGGCCCGGACGGGTGGTTCCCGGAGCACCGCGACCTGGGCGTCGCGGCGGCACGCGCCCGGCTCGGAGCGCCCCCCGCCGTCGACCGGCTCGTCGTGTGCCACGGCGACGCGTGCGTGCCCAACACGCTCCTGCACGACGACGGCGCGTTCGCCGCGCACGTCGACCTCGGCTCGCTCGGGGTCGCGGACCGCTGGGCCGACCTCGCCGTCGCGGCCTGGAGCACGGAGTGGAACTACGGCCCCGGGTACGTCGACGACGTGTACGCGGGCTACGGGATCGACCCCGACCCCGAGCGCATCGCCTACTACCGGCTGCTCTGGGACCTCTCCTGACGCCCGAGCCGCTGAGTGCACGAGACGGTCGCCGTCGTCTCGATGCGACAGCGACCGTCTCGCGCGCTCAGCGGGTCAGTGGTGGTGCGCGGCGACGCCGTCGGGCGCGCGGTCCAGGAACGTCGTCACCGACGACACGAGCCCGTCCGGCCGGACGTGCAGGACGTCGGTGCCGGTCGCGAGCTCCGACCCGTCGGGGGCGACCGCGCGCCACCGCAGGCGCAGCCGGTCGTCGTGCAGGTCCGGCTCCGAGCGTGCCTCGAACCGGTACCCCGCGACGTGCGTGAGCAGCTCCGTCGCGAACGCGAGCACCGCGTCGCACCCCTCGGCACGCGTCACGGGAGCGACGTGCTCGACGTCGCGGGAGAACGTCTCGCACGCGAGCCGGTCGCGCCCGGCCGCGTCCGCCGTGTTCCAGAACTCCAGGTAGCGCTCGACCGCCGTCGCGGTCCGCGTCGTCGTCTCGGTCATGGTCCCTCCTCTGCCGGCGCCTGGTCCGCGGCGCCGTGGCGGTCCGGCGGGTGGCCGGAGCACCACCATCGGCCGGACCACGACACGGTGTCGATGACCTCGGAGGTAGTTGGCCGGCCCCCCGAGGGACGGCAGGGTGGGTCCATGCCTCCCGTGGACGTACCCGCCGGATCGATGCTGCGCGAGTGGCGCGTGCGACGTCGGCGCTCGCAGCTCGACCTCGCGCTGGGCGCCGACGTCTCGCCGCGCCACATCAGCTTCGTGGAGACCGGCCGGGCGCAGCCCAGCCGGGACATGATCGACCGTCTGTGCGACGAGCTCGACGTCCCGCTGCGCTCGCGCAACGACGTCTACCTCGCGGCGGGCTACGCGCCGCGGCACCGGGAGACGCCGCTGTCGACCGCGACGCTCGCGGCCGCCCGCCGGGCCGTCGGCCTCGTGCTCGCCGGACACGAGCCGTTCCCCGCGATGGCCGTCGACGGGCGCTGGAACCTGCTGGCCGCCAACGCCGCCGCGAGCACGTTCCTCGACGGCGTGCCCGACCGGCTGCGCGAGCCGCCCGTCAACGTGCTGCGCCTGACCCTGCACCCCGACGGCCTCGCCGCGCGGATCGCGAACCTCGCGGAGTGGGGTGCGCACGTCCGACGACGTGTGCGCCGCCAGCTCGACCGCACGGGCGACCCGGCGCTCGTCGACCTGCTCGCCGAGGTGGAGGGCTACCTGCCGCCCGAGGAGCACCGGCGCGACGACCGCTCCCCCGCGAGCGACGCCGTCGTGCCGCTGCGCCTGTCGACCCCGCACGGCGAGCTCGCGTTCCTCTACACGATGACGGTGTTCGGCTCCCCGCGGGACGTCACGCTCGACGAGATCGCGATCGAGTCGTTCTTCCCGGCCGACGACGCCACGGCCGCCGCCCTGGGCGTCGTGCGCTGAGCGCCCGGGCCGGTGTCGGGGCTAGCGTCGGGGCTGGTGCGCCGCGACGCCCTGCTCGGCCTGCTCGACGGTCTCCGCGATCCGGCGTGCGCGGGTCTCGGGCCGCTTCGCCTCGACGATCCAGCCGAGGATCGAGCGCCGGACGCCCGGCGTGAACGCGTCGAAGCGCTCGCGGGCACCGGGTCGCTCGGCGAGCGCGGCGGCGAGGTCGTCGGGCACCACGAGAGCTTCGGCGTCGTCGTGCCGCGTCCAGGACCCGTCGGCTTTCGCCGCCTCCACGACGGCGCGTCCGGCGTCGGTCATGCGCCCGTCCGCCTCGACGCGCGCGACGCGCTCCTTGCTCAGCCGGGTCCACCGGCTGCCGCGGCGGCGGCGCGTGAACCAGAGCGCGTGCCGGTCGGCGTCGACCGTCGCGGCCTGGCCGTCGATCCAGCCGTAGGACAGCGCCTCCTCGATCCACGGCTCGTACCCGTAGGTCGCGCGGCCGCTCTCGCGGCGCCAGGTGAGCAGCCACACCCCCGGCTCGGGGTCGTCGTGGTGCGCGGCGAGCCACGCGCGCCACTCCTGCGGCGTCTCCGCGTGCGTCGCCGGCCTGCCCTGGTACTCCTCGGTCACTGCGCCTCCGTCGTCGCTGGGGGCACCAGCGTGCCCGAGACCTCGACGGGGCGCCAGAAGTTTCAACCGGACCAGCCTGACCCGAAAGGCGACCCGGGAGGCTTTTCCCGCTGTGTCGCAGGCTGCCTCCCGGGTCGGTCCGTCAGCCGCAGGCCGGGACGACGACGTCCCGCGCGACCTCCTGGGTCGCGCCGCCCGCGCCGGTCGCCGTGACGGTCACGGGCACGTCCGCGCCCGTCTCCACGCCACGCACCGCGAACGACTGGTACGCGTTCGCGCCGGCGGCCACCGCGGCGAAGGCCTTCTCCCCCGCGCCGGTCACGAGCGCGACGTCGAGCACGCCGTCGGACACGTTGCGGGCGCGGACCGCGACGTACGGCGCCCCGGCGAGGCAGCGGGCGGACGCCTCGACGTCGACGAGCGGCGCCGTCGGCTCGCCGACGACCTCACCGTCCACGGTGAGCGTGCCGTCGGCGTTCACGACGACGTCCGCCGCCATGGCGGCCGCGAGGTCGAGGCGCTGCCACTCGGCCTCGCCCGCGACGTCGAGCGCGTAGCCCGAGTCGAGCGCGGTCGCCGCGAGGACGAGCCGGCGCTGGTCGCCCGTGAGGTCGGGGAACGCCGTGCGCAGCAGGTCCTCGGCGCCGGCGGGCACCTGGACCTCCCGGCCCGCCTCCCCGACGCGCGGGAACCCGTACGTGAGGCGCTGGTCGTAGACCGCGAGGGCCTGGTCCGTGGTGAGGTAGGGCACCTGGTCCTGCGCGCACACGGCGATCTCGTCGCCGCACTCCCGCTCCAGCACGGTGACGAGCTCGGTCCGCGCCTGCTCGAGGAGCACGCGGAACGCGGGGTCGGACCACCGGAGCTGCGCGATGTTCTGCCCGGTCATGCGGCCGCCCATGACGTCGAGCGGGTAGTGGAAGCCGGTCACGAGGCGGTTGTCGCCGTACTCGGACGCGCGCGCGAGGATCTGCGGCGCGAGCTCCGGCAGGAGCGTCGCGAGCACGGTGCCCTGCGCGTAGCCGTGGTTGGTGTGCCCGCTGGGGAACGAGCCGTTGTTGCGCAGCCCCTCGTAGCTGCCGGAGGTCTCGAACGCGTTGACGTGACCGCCGGCGGACGTGAAGCCGAGGCGGACGAACGGGCGCTTGTAGTCGTACGCGGCCTTGGCGGGCTCGTGGTTGCCGACCGACTTCTCGACGCGCCCGGACAGCAGGGCCTTCGTCTTGGGGAGCCGGCCGTCGGCGAGCGCGGCGCGGTAGATCGGCCCGAGCTCGCTGCCGAGCGCGTCCGCCATGGTCTCGTAGGCGGAGCCGCGCCCGTCGGTCAGGGCGCGCTGCACCTGCAGGTCCCCGGCGACGTAGGCGTTGTTGCGCGCGAGCGAGCCGAGGTCGTTGGCGCTCGTGGGCTGGCCGGGCTCGTTGGGCGAGAGGATCTCCGGGTGGTTCGCGCGCAGGTCGGCGAACCCACGCAGCATCCAGGTGAACCAGTCCTGCCCGGTCGGGGCCGACGGCGTCGCGTCGGACGCGTAGGTCCGGTCGAGGACGTCCTGCGGGAACGGCATCGACGGGTCGTCGGTGGTGGAGAGCGCGAGGGAGAAGTAGACGTCCGAGCTCGTCTCGTTGCACTGGTGGATCTCGACCGCGATCGTGTTCTCGCCCGGGACGAGCACGTCGGCGGGGATGACGAGCGTCTCGCGCAGCGGTGCGGTCGCGCCGGCCTTGTCCTGGTACTGCAGGTTCCGCGTGATCATCGAGTCGCCCCACCCGGCGACGCGCTCGCCGTTGACGTACACGGTGGCGGAGTCGTCGTAGACGAGCGTCCCGCGCAGGCCGGTGATCTCGCCGAGCGTCGCCTCGTCGAGGGTCACGGTCGTGCGGAAGAAGTAGGCGGGCACGACGACCTTGGGCGTCTGCGTGATCCAGTAGTCGAGCAGGGTCGTGATGGTGTGGCCGCCGCCGATGCCGCTCGCGGTCCCGTTGACCGCGCCGAAGCCCGGCCGGCCGGTCTTCCACGCGGCGTCGTCGAACGCCGGGTCGGCCCACACGGTCCGGTCCGCGTTCCCCGCAGCGGGGTCGGTGTTGTCGTCCAGGTAGCGCCAGGTCGTGCCGGCGCCGACCACCTCGGTCGGCGTGAACGCCTCCGCGGCGCGCGCCGCGGGCGCCTGGAGTGCCGCGGCGAGCACGAGCGCGAGCGTCGTGAGCGCTGCCAGCAGGGCGAGCGGCGCGGTGGTCCGGCGGTCGCGGGCTCGCGAGGCCGGGTACGTCGTCGTACCGGTCATGGGTCGTCCCTCTCGTCGATGTCGGTCGTGCGTCGGTGCGGTCGGTGAGACCGGTCGTGCGGTCCTGCGGGTACTGCGGTCCTGCGGGTACTGCGGTCCTGCGGGTACTGCGGTCGTGCGGGTACTGCGGTCGAGCGCGAGGGCGGGCACGCACCGAGCGCTCGGTGCGTGCCCGCCGTCGGTCAGGCGCAGCGCGGGACGACGACGGTCTGGGTGACCGTCTGCGTCCCCTCCTCCCCCGTGGCCGTGACGGTGACGTCGACGTCCCCGGTCGCGCCGCGAGCGGCGAACGACTGGTAGGCGTTCGCGCCGGGGGCGACGGCCGTGAAGGACCGCGAGCCCACGCCCGTGGTGAGGTCGACGTCGACGGCCCCGGCGGAGGCGTTCGCCGCCCGCACCGCCACGTACGGGGTCCCTGCGAGGCAGCGCGGGGAGACCGTCACGTCGACGAGGTGCACGTCCGTGGCAGGGTCGGTCGCGATCGCGAAGACGTGCAGGTCGTCGACGTCGGGGAACGTCACCGCGACCACGCGCCGGCCCTCGGGCGCGGTGTACGGGGCGGTGGCGAACACGAACGCGCTGTCCTTGTCGCCGTTGCGCCGGTTCATCTGCGCGACGACCGAGTTGCCCTCGACCGGCGAGCCGTCCGCGCTCGGCAGCACCCAGTCGCCGAAGCCGATCGTCGTGGTCGCGGTGCTGCCGTCGTCGAACGTCACGACCGCGGTCCCGCGATGGGTCCCGTCGGTCGCGGCGCCCACGAACGCGAGCCGGCTCGTCGGCGCGTCGAGCCGCACGGTCTCGCCGGTGAGCGTGACCGAGTCCGGGCGCCCCACGGGTGAGGACGGCCACGTGAACGCCAGGCCGTCGACGTCGTGCGCCGACCCGGGCGTGAGACCCGCGTCGGCGAGCGCCTCGCGCGAGAACGAGTTGCCGGCCGCGTCGAAGTTCCCGACGCCGCGGTTCGACTCGGGCGCGGTGCCGACCGTGTCGTAGGCCGCGACGAGCGACCCGGGCGCGGCGACGAGGACGGTGAGGGGCACCTCGACGTCGTCGTCCCCGGCCGAGAGCACGAGGCGCGCGTCGTGGTAGCCGGACGCGACGCCGGCACCCACCTGGACGGGGACCGTCCCGGTGAGGTGGCCCGAGCCGTCGTCGACGAGCGCGGGCTCACCGACCCCGATGCCGTCAGGAGCGTCGACCGCGACGCGCACGTCGGCGGCGTCGGCGCCGAAGAGCTGCACGGCCACCGACGCGTCGGCGGTCCCGCCGGGTGCGACCGTCACGAGGCCCGGGTCCGCGGCGGCGACCACGGCGGACTCGCCGTCGCGCCACGACGGCGGGGCGTCCTCGACCGCGGTCCCCCACGTCGTGTCGCGCTCGACCGACATCGCGAGCTCGACGACGCCGCCGTCGTGCGCGACGTGGCGCGGCAGGGAGGTCCCGCCCCACGCCGCGCCGTCGACCGTGACGCCGCTGATGTAGCGGGCGCCGGTCGAGGCGCCGGGGGCGCGCAGGTCGAGGGTGTCGCCCTCGCCGAGGTCGACCACGACGCGGTCGAAGCGCGGCGCGTTGAGCGCGAGCACGTCCGTGCCCGGCGTGGTCGGGTACAGGCCCATCGCGGCCCACACGTACCAGCCGGCCTGGGCGCCGAGGTCGTCGTTGCCGGGCTTGCCGTTCGGCTCGGGCCGGAACAGCGTGGACGTGAGCTCGTCCACGAGCTCGCTCGTGCGCCACGGCTGGCCCACGTAGTCGTACAGCCACGGGACGCCGAAGTTCGGCTCGTTGCCGATCCACAGGTACGGCTCGTTCGGGCCGGCGTTGTGCTGCACCGTGAAGGCATCGAGCCGCTCCGCGACGGCCTCACGCCCGCCGAGCGCGTCGGTGAGCCCCGCGACGTTCTGCGGCACGAGCCACGTGTACTGCTCGGCGTTGCCCTCGTCGAAGCCCTCCTGCCCGAACCCGCCGCCGCCCTGCGACCGCACGAACGTGCCGTCGTCGTTCCGGGCGCCCGCCGTGCGGGTCACGGGGTCGTGGACGTTCTGCCACCACTGGCCGCGGGCGGCGTACTCGGTGGCGACGTCGTCCTGGCCGAGCGCGGCCGCGAGCTGCCCGATCGCGAAGTCGGCGATCGACCACTCGAGCGTGATCGACGCGCCGACGACGCGGTGGTCGCCCCGGAACTCCTCGGTCTGCGGCGCGTAGCCGCGCTCGAGGTACGTCTCGATCCCGCGCCGCTGCACGTAGCCGTTCGCGGTCGGGGCGGCGCTCGTCGCACCCTTGACCATGTGCGCGAGCGCCGACTCCGCGTCGAAGTCGCGCGCCCCGAACGCGTACATGCTCGCGATGAGCGGCACCGAGGAATCACCGGTCATCTGGCCCGTGTGCTGGTTCGCGACGGGCCAGCGCGGCAGCCAGCCGGACTGGTCGGCGACCTCGACGAGCGACTGCGCCATGTCCGACGCCTGGTCGGGCGCCAGCAGCGCCTGGAGCGCGCCGAGCGACCGGTACGTGTCCCAGTCGGAGAAGTTCGCGTACCGCTCGTGCCCCTCGGGGGCCTGGTGGATCTCCCCGTCGAACCCGGCGTACCGGCCGTCCACGTCGGTGAACGTGTTCGGGTGCAGCAGCGAGTGGTAGAGCGACGTGTAGAACATGGTGAGGTCGTCGGCGTCCTGCCCCGCGACGCGGACCTTGCCGAGCAGGTCGGACCAGGCGGCGCGGTTGGCGTCCCGGACGGCGTCGAAGTCGAAGCCCGGGATCTCGGCCGCGAGGTTGGCGCGCGCGCCCTCGACGCTCACGTAGGACATGCCGACCTTCGCGTGCACCGTCGCGCCGGGCGCGAAGGTGAGCCACGCGCCCGCGCCGTTGCCGTCGGCCGACGGGTCGCCGGGCGAGACGGTCGAGCCCTGCCACGTGCCGAACGCCTGCGCGTCCTGGTCGAGCTCGATCGCGAAGTACGTCGTGTGCGTGTTGTTCTTGCCGCAGAACCCGCCGCTCGTCACCGAGCCGGTGACCGTGCGCGCGTCCTCGACCTCGACCGTCGCGTTGCGCACGCTCGCGAGCGAGCCCGCGGCGTTGACGATCACCTGCGACGCGGCACCGCCCTCGGGGTAGTCGAACGTCAGCCCGCCCGAGCGGGTCGCGGCCGACAGCTCCGCCTCGATCCCCGACGACTGGAGCGTGACCGCGTACCGGCCGACCTCCGCGCTCTCCGCGTCGTGGCTGAACGCCTCCTTGCGGTCCCACGGGTACTGCCCGACGTCTCCCGTCACGGGGAGGATCGGGACGTCGCCGAAGATCCAGCACCCGGCGGCCGCGTGCGTCATGGAGAAGCCGCGGATCGCCTGGTGCGAGTAGCGGTAGCCGGCGTACGCCTTGTCGCCGTTGCCCACGGAGACCTGGGTGTCGGGCGAGAGCTGCATCATGCCGAACGGCATCGACGGCCCGGGGAAGTTGTTGATCTCCCCGACGACGCCCGTCGCCTGGCCGGTCCCGACGAACGGGTCGACGAAGGAGACGGGGTCCTCGACGAGGTCGGGTGCGGCCGCGAGCGCCGGGCCCGCGAGCCCGACGGCGGGGGCGATCGAGAGGCCGGCGGCCAGGACCGCCGTGGCGGAGAGCGCCGCGACGGAGCGCCGCACCGTGGTGCGCGCAGGACGTGTTCGAGACATGGGGTCCTCACAGGACGAAGGGGCGGGACGTGCGTGGAGGACGGTGGCGCGGGACCGTACGGCCCCGCGGCCACCGTCGATCAGGAGCAGGCGGCGGCGTCGTACGCGGCCGTGACCTGCTGGGGCTCGCCGTCGGGCGTCGTCACGGTCACCGTGACCTCGCCCGCCTCGACGGCGGCGGCGCGGGTGGCGAACGACTGGTACGCGTTCGCCCCGGGAGCGACGTCGCCGAAGAGCTGGGAGCCGTACGGGGTCGCGAGCTCGATCGCGGCGGGCTGCTCGCCCGTGTTGAGCGCACGCACCGCGACGAACGCCTTGCCGCCGAGGCAGCGGGCCTGCGCCGTGACCTCGACCTGCGGCGCGGGGACGTCCCCCGTCGCATCGGTCGCGATCGCGAACACGTGGAACCGCTCGTCGCTCGGCAGCGTGACCGACGTCAGGACCTTGCCCTCGGGGATCGCGACGGGCGCGGTGGCGTAGAGGCCGCAGCCGATCTTCTGCACGTTCTCGCGGTCGCCGCGCGCCCCGGCCTTCGCGACCGTGATGTTGCCGGGCTCGGGCGAGCCCGTGCACCAGTCGCTGAGCCGCACGTCGACGGTCTGCGACGTGCCGTCCGCGAACCCGAGCACGAGGCCTCCCCCGTGCGTGCCGTGCGTGCTCGTCCCGACCACCGAGAGATGGCGGGCCGAGCGCAGGTGCTCGGGCACCTCGAGGACCTCGCCGCTCGCGGCGACGTTGTCGGGCGCACCCGCCGGCGGGGCCCCGAGCGTGTAGGTGAGGTCCGTGCCCGGCACGGTGAGCTCCAGGCCCTGGACAGCCCCGAGGTCGGCGAGCAGGTCGCGCAGGAGGTAGGCGCCCGAGCCGTCGAGGTTCGCGTTGGCCGCGCCGGCGTCGCCGATGCCGACGTTGTCGAACGCGTCCGCGATCCACGACTCGCCGGACACCACGACCTGCACCTCGCGGACCGCCTCGGTGCCCGCGGCGTCGCGCACGACGAGCCGCACGGTGTGGAGCCCCGGCTCGGCGTCCGCGGGCGCGGCGAGCGTGACCGTGCCCTCGACCGTGGCCGGCAGGCCGTCGGACTCGGCGGTCCAGTCGGCGAGGTCGGTCGTCGCGGTGACCGCACCGTCGGACGTCACCTCGAGCGTCCCGCTGGACGTCCCCGCGCCCTGGGCGACGACCTGGACCGCGACCTCGGTCTGCCCACCCGGGGCGAGGACCGGCTGCCGCGGCGACGCGCCGACGAACAGGCGCTCCACCGTGCCGTCCGCGGGCACGACGGCGCCCGGCGAGGCCGCGGGGTCGGTCGCCCACGCGGACGGCTCGGTGCCGACGGTCACGTCGAGCGTGCCGGCCGCGGTGAGCTCGTCGCCCGTGACCCAGGCGCGATCGAGCGGCTCGCCGCCGAGCGACACGGACTGCGTGTAATGCGTGTCGGGCGCGACGCCGTCCGCCGTGAGGCGCAGCGCGTCGCGACCGAAGACCTCCGGGTCGAGCGTGATCGTCACGTCGTCGAAGAGCGGCGTCGTCAGGCCCCACAGATCGGCGCCCGGCACGATCGGGTACACGCCGATCGACGACAGCACGTGCCACGCGGACATCGTGCCGAGGTCGTCGTTGCCCGTGACGCCGTCGGGGCCGTCGGTGAAGAGGGTCGACGCGGCGCGCACGACGTCCGTCGTCTTCCAGGGCTGCCCGGTCCACAGGTAGACGTACGGCGCGTGGAGGTTGGGCTCGTTGTTCGGGTTGTAGGTCTCCCAGCCGTAGTAGTCGTACGTGCCGTTGACCCACACCTCGCTCGCGACGTGCGCGGGGTCGGCGACGAGCTCGTCGTACGCGAAGAACGCGTCGAGGCGGTCGACCGCGGCGTCGGTGCCGCCCATGAGGTCGAACAGGCCCGGCACGTCCTGAGGCACGAGCCACTGGTACTGCACCGCCGTGCCCTCGTGGAACCCGTCGGAGTGCGCGGGGTCCGCGTCGCCCACGAAGAAGCCGTCCGCGTTACGTGCCCGGAAGTTGCCCGTGCGCGGGTCGAACACGTTGCGGTAGCTCTGGCCGCGGGCGGCGTACCGGTCGGCGTCCTCGTCGTGGCCGAGGCCGCGCGCCATCGTCGAGAGCATCGCGTCGGCGAGGGCGTACTCCATGGTCGCCGAGGCGCCGTGCTGGAGATCGTAGTCGCCGGGCTTGCCCGAGCGCGCCGGCTCGTGCGGGACGAACCCGTCGCGCAGGTACTCGACGTTCGCCGCGCGCCCGTTGAAGGGCGAGTCGGCGGGCGGGACGCCGTCGGCGTTCTCCCTCAGGACCGCGTACGCCTCCTCCTCGTGGCCCGCGAGCAGGCCCTGCCGCCAGGCGCTGACGAGGAACGGCGTCGCCGGGTCGCCGGTCATGATGTTCGTCTCGACCGTGCCGTAGCCCCAGCGCGGGAGCCACCCGCCCTGCTGGCCCTGGCGCACGAGCGAGAGCGCCATGTCGGCCGACTCGTCGGGCGCGAGCAGGTACAGGAGCTGCTGCTGGGTGCGGTACGTGTCCCAGAGCGAGTAGTTCTGGTAGTAGGTGAAGTCCGGTTCCGCGGCGTGGACCTCCTGGTCCCACCCGCGGTAGCGCCCGTCGACGTCGGAGCCGACGTTCGGCGCGAGGAAGCTGCGGTAGAGCGAGGAGTAGAAGGTGCGCAGGTCGTCCGGGTCGCCCTGCGCGACCCGCACGAGGCCGAGCCGCTCCTCCCAGGCCGAGCGCGCGGCGTCGTGCACGGCGTCGAACGTGCCGGCCTCCGCGGCGAGGTTCGCCGCGGCGCCGTCGGCGCCCACGTAGCTCATCGCGGTGACGGCCTCGACGTCGAGGTCGCCGCCGGTCGTGTCGAACGTGACGTACGCGCCGCGACGGCCCTCGCCGCCGGACGCGGCGTCCGAGCCCGCGGTGACGACCTGGCCGTCCCACGTGCCGTGCGCGACGAACGGCCGGTCGAAGGTCGTGCGGGTCCAGATCGTCTGCGGCTCGGTGTCCTGGCAGAAGCCGCGGACGGTGATGCGCGTCTCGACCGTGCGGTCGTCCACGACGCGCACGTCGGACTCCGTCACCCGGTTGAGCGCCTGGCCGGCGTTGAGCAGGACGTTGGCCTGCGCCGTCGCGGGGAACGTGTACCGCTGGACGCCCGTGCGCTCGGTCGCGGTGAGCTCGGCCTCGATCGTGCCCGCCGGCGCCTGGAGACCCACGCGGTAGTACCCCGGCGAGGCCTCCTCGTCGTCGTGCGAGAAGCCGAGCGCGTACTGGCCGTAGTCGGTCGAGGTGATCGCGCCCGTCGTCGGCAGGGTCGGGAGCGGACCGCCGAGGCCGCAGCCGACGCCGGACAGGTGGACGAGCGAGAAGCCGCGGACCGACGTGCGGTCGTAGTCGTACCCGACGTTGTGGCCGTTGTCTGGCGAGAGCTGCACCATGCCGAACGGCACGGCGGCGCCCGGGTACGTGTTGCCGTCGTCCTTGGTCCCGATGAACGGGTTGACGTAGTCGACCAACGGACCGTCGACGGCGGCAGCGGCGGCATCGGACCCCGTCGCTGCCTCCGTCCCGGCGGCGGTCGCGGGCGACGCCCCGATCCCGGGCGCGGCGTACGCGGCCAGCGGGAGCGCGAGGCTCGCGGCGGTGGCGAGGGCGACGACGGCGCCCGCGCGACGTCGGTGTCCGCCGGGACGCGGCGGACGAGAGCGGGACGGTCCGGTACGGGCCGGGAATGGATCGCGATCAGCGTTGACAGCGCTGTCTATCCGCATGTGGTGCTCCCCTTGGTCCCACGGCGACGTGGGGTCGGTGGTCGTCGATGACTCGGAGTCCAGGCCCGGCCACGACGCCGTTCCCGCGGCATACCCTCGCACACGTTGACAGCGCTATCAACCCCTTGTGCCCCGATCTCCCGATCTCCCGAGCCCGGGATTGTCCCCCGGTCCGGCCCGGAACCGGGGAACGACCCCGGGTTCGGCGGCGCCAGATCCGCACCGGCCCCGCGGCCGGCGCGACCGGCTGCCGACGACCCCGGCGCTCCACACCTGACAGACTCGTCCCGTGACCACCACGACCGGCCGCACCCCGGCTCTCCTCGCGCACGTGCCCGCACCGACGGGCAAGGCTCCCGACCCGGACGCGCTCTACGAGGGGTTCACCACCTGGGCGACGGAGCAGGGTCTCGAGCTCTACCCGCACCAGAGCGAGGCGCTCATCGAGCTGGTCACCGGCTCGCACGTCATCCTCTCGACGCCCACCGGCTCGGGGAAGTCCCTCGTCGCGATGGGCGCGCAGTTCGCCGCGCTCGCCGCGCACCGCTCGGGTCGCGGCGGCCGCACGTACTACACCGCGCCGCTCAAGGCGCTCGTGAGCGAGAAGTTCTTCGCGCTCGTCGCGGCGTTCGGGTCCAAGAACGTCGGCATGACGACGGGCGACTCCGCCGTGAACCCCGACGCCCCGATCATCTGCTGCACGGCGGAGATCCTCGCGAACATCGCGCTGCGCCGCGGCGGCGGCGACGGCGCCGCTGCCGGACCTGTCGACGAGGACGCGATCTCCCAGGTCGTCATGGACGAGTTCCACTTCTACGCCGACCCGCAGCGCGGCTGGGCGTGGCAGGTGCCCCTGCTCGAGCTGCCGCACACCCAGTTCCTGCTCATGTCGGCGACGCTCGGCGACACCACGCGGTTCGTCGAGGAGCTCGAGGAGCGCACCGGGCGCCCCGTCGCCGAGGTCACCACGGCCGAGCGGCCGGTCCCGCTGCACTTCAGCTACGTCGTCGAGCCGCTCACCGAGGTCATCGAGGAGCTCGTCAGCACGCGCCGCGCGCCCGTGTACGTCGTGCACTTCACGCAGAAGGACGCTGTCGAGCGCGCGCAGTCGCTGTTGTCGATGAACGTCGCGACGAAGTCCGAGAAGGAGGCGATCGCCGCCGAGCTGGGCGACTTCCGCTTCGGGACCGGGTTCGGCAAGACGCTGAGCAAGTTCCTGCGGCACGGCGTCGGCGTGCACCACGCGGGCATGCTGCCCAAGTACCGGCGCGTCGTCGAGCGCCTCACGCAGGCGGGGCTGCTCAAGGTGGTGTGCGGCACGGACACGCTCGGCGTCGGTATCAACGTGCCGATCCGCACCGTGCTGCTCACGAGCCTCGTGAAGTTCGACGGCGAGCGTATGCGCCACCTCACCGCGCGCGAGTTCCACCAGATCGCCGGACGCGCGGGCCGCGCCGGGTACGACACCGTGGGCGAGGTGCTCGTCATGGCGCCCGACCACGTCATCGAGAACCGCAAGATGCTCGCCAAGGCGGGCGACGACCCGAAGAAGCTCAAGAAGATCGTCCGCAAGAAGGCGCCGCAGGGCTCGGTCAACTGGACCGACGCGACGTTCGAGCGCCTGCGCGACGCCGAGCCCGAGCCCCTGACCAGCCACTTCACCGTCACGCACGCGATGGTCCTCAACGTCCTCGCGCGCACGGCCCAGCACGGCCGTGGGCACGTCGACCCCGCCGACCCGCGCCGCGACCCCGTCGAGGCGATGCGGCACCTGCTGCTCGCGAACCACGACACGGACACCCAGCGCCGCGAGCACGTGCGCCAGACGCTGCGCATCTACCGCTCGCTGCGCGTGGCGGGGATCGTCGAGCGGGTCCGCGTCGAGGACCCGTCGCGCCCGGAGGGGTACCGTCCGAGCGTGCGCCTCGTCGGCGACCTGCCGCGCGAGTTCGCGCTCAACCAGCCGCTGTCGCCGTTCGCGCTCGCGGCCCTGGACCTGCTCGACGTCGAGGGCGCGACCCACGCGCTCGACGTCGTCTCCGTCATCGAGGCCACGCTCGACGACCCGCGCCAGGTGCTCTACGCGCAGCAGAACGCCGCCAAGGGTGAGGCCGTGGCCGCGATGAAGGCCGAGGGGTACGAGTACGAGGAGCGCATGGCGCTGCTCGAGGAGATCACGTGGCCCAAGCCGCTCGAGGAGCTGCTGGCGCCCGCGTTCGCGATGTACAAGCGGTCCAACCCGTGGGTCGCCGACGCCGAGCTCTCCCCCAAGTCCGTGGTCCGCGACATGGTCGAGCGCGCGATGACGTTCGCGGAGTTCGTGTCCGTCTACGGTCTCGAGCGCACGGAGGGCGTCGTGCTGCGCTACCTCGCGGACGCCTACCGCGCGCTGCGGCAGGTGGTCCCGGAGGAGCACCGCACCGAGGAGGTGCAGGAGATCGTCGAGTGGCTCGGCGAGCTGGTGCGCGGCGTCGACTCGTCGCTGCTCGACGAGTGGGAGCGCCTGGCGCACCCGGTCGACGACGACGCGGACACCGAGGTCGGCGACGGCCCGCTCTCCGGGGCCGGCGCCGAGGCACCGACCCGGCCGGTCACGGGCAACCCGCGCTCGTTCCGGCGGCTCGTGCGCAACGCGCTGTTCCGCCGCGTCGAGCTCGCGTCCCGCGAGGACTACCGCGCGCTCGGCGCGCTCGACGGCGGCGCCGGCTGGGACGCGGACGCGTGGGGCGACGCGCTCGACCCGCTCTTCGAGGACCAGGGCGACGACGCGGTCGGGATCGGCCCCGGCGCCCGGTCGGCGGCACTCTTCCGGGTCGTCGAGGCGGGCGCGGAGCTGCCCGCGGGCCACGAGGGCCCGACGGCGGAGCACGCCCCCGGCGGGGTCGTCCCCGCGGGCACGTGGCTCGTGCGGCAGGTGCTCGACGACCCCGCCGGGGACCACGACTGGGCGATCACGGCGAGCGTCGACCTCGCGGCGAGCGACGAGGCGGGCGAGCCGGTCGTGACCGTGCTGGCCGTCGGGCCGCTGTAGACCGGCGCCCCGACGAGCGCCGCGGCCGGGCGCCACGGGGTCGCGCACCACCACCGGCCGGGCGCCACGGGGCCGGGTACCACCAGCCGGTCGCGGGGGTCGGGGCGCCGCCGCCCTGGCCGCTCAGTCGACCGGCAGCAGCCCGCGCTCGGCGAAGACCTGCTTGGCCACGGCCGTCGCGTTGAGCGCCCGCGGGAACCCGCAGTAGACGGCGGACTGCAGCAGCGCCTCGACGATCTCGGCCGGCGTGAGACCGACGTCGAGCGCGGTGCGGACGTGGATCTCGAGCTGGGGCTCGCACCCGCCGAGGGCGCTGAGCATCCCGAGCGTGACGAGCTGCCGGTCGCGCGGCTCCAGCTGCGGTCGCGCGTAGATCTCGCCGTAGGCCCAGGCCGAGATCTGGTGCTCCAGCTCGGGCGAGACGTCCGCGAGCGCGTCGGCGAGGACGGCGCCCGCGGTCGCGTTGACCGAGCCGAACACCCCCCGCCCGTGCTCGTAGCGCTCCGCGCGTGTGGTCGGTCGGTCGTCCGTGAAGTTCCCCTGCGTCACGCCGAGCAGCGTAGGGGACGGGGTACGACCTGCGCCGACGGTCTCACGGCGGGCGTCGCGGGCGGAGCGGTCACCGCGCCTCGCGCCGCCGGTCGAACCGCTCGGGCAGGTGGGTGAAGCCCGCCGAGACGTAGGTGGCGACGCCTCCGACGTTGGACGCCGGCGTCGCGACGAGCGCGCTCGAGGCGCCCAGCGCGCGGAGCGCCGCCAGCCCGGCGAGAGTGACCGCGCGGCCGAGACCGCGGCCCCGGTGCTCGGCGTGCACGCCCATGGGCTCGATCAGCCCGGGTCGGCCCGGGCCGGCCGACCACACGGCGATCACCGCCGCCGCGGACCCGGTGGCGATGTCGGCCGGGTCGCCGACGACGGGTGGGCCGTCCTGCACGACGAGGCAGCGCGCGTCGGCGTACGGGAGCCCGGTCGCCAGGGCGTGCCAGCGCTCCGGCGCGGCCCGCGTCCCGCCGAACGACGAGCGCAGCGCCTCGGCCCACGCGGCCGCCTCCGACGGCCCGACTTCACGCACCCGGACGCCCGGGTCCTCGACCGGGGCGGCCAGGTCGCGGCGCAGGAGCGCCCACCGCTCGTCGACGCGCCACCCCGCCGCGGCCAGGTGCTCGTCCACGAGGGCACCCACCGGCGCCTCGACCGACGCACCGCCCTCCCCGAGCACTCCGCGCTCGGGTCGCCCGGCGTCCTCGGCGAGGCGCCGCGCGAGCTCGTCGTCGCGCTGCAGGTCCGGTGCGATCCCCAGGCGGAGCAGGTCGGGGCCGTCGAGCAGCCCGACGGCGACGACCCGTCCGTCGCGGCGCCACGTCCGGACCGCGGCGGCGGTCGCCGTCGCGCCGAACCGCCAGAACCAGCCCACGTCGCCGGGATGCAGCTGCAGCGGCGCCGCGTCGTCCTGCCACGTCCGCAGCGCGTCCAGGGCCTCGCCCAGCTCGTCGACCTCCGGGGTCTCCAGCTCGATCACCATGCCCCGATCAGACCTCACCGCGTACTGGCGGCGCACGCTCATTGCGACGTCGGCCGGTCGTGCAGGAGCCCGCGCGGTCCGGGTCGCGCCGCGCCGGCAGGCCCCTACGGTGGAACCCATGAGCGACGCACCGCGCAACGGCCAGCACCCCGGCGAGCCCCACCACCCGGAGAGCACCGGGTCACGTCTCAACCGGCTGCGTGCCGGGGTCCTGGGCGCCAACGACGGCATCGTCTCGACGGCGGGCGTCGTCGTGGGCGTCGCAGCGACGAGCACGTCGATCCCCGTCATCGCGACGGCAGGCGGGGCGGCGCTCCTCGCGGGCGCGCTGTCCATGGCTGCGGGCGAGTACGTCTCGGTGAGCACGCAGCGCGACACCGAGCGGGCGCTGCTCGCGACCGAGCGGCGCGAGCTCGCCG
Source organism: Cellulosimicrobium sp. NPDC055967 (assembly GCF_042269845.1). Lineage (NCBI taxonomy): Bacteria > Bacillati > Actinomycetota > Actinomycetes > Micrococcales > Promicromonosporaceae > Cellulosimicrobium > Cellulosimicrobium sp. NPDC055967. The sequence goes on from NZ_JBHJYJ010000008.1 coordinate 137,745, forward strand.
AGATGCCGGACGCCGAGCTCGAGGAGCTCACGGGGATCTACGAGGCGAAGGGGCTGACGCCGGACCTCGCGCGCCAGGTCGCCGTCCAGCTCACCGAGCGCGACCCGCTCGCCGCGCACGCCGACGCCGAGCTCCACATCGACCCCGACGAGCTCACGAGCCCGTGGGAGGCCGCGGTCGCCTCCATCGTGTCGTTCACGGTGGGCGGCCTGCTGCCGTTCGCGGCGATCCTCCTCGCGCCGGAGACCGTGCGCATCCCGCTGACGTTCGTCGCCGTCGTGCTCGCGCTCGTGCTCACGGGCTGGGGCTCGGCCCGCCTCGGGAACGCACCGACCCGGCGCGCGACGGTCCGGACCGTCGTCGGCGGCGCGGTCGCGATGGGCGTGACCTACGCGATCGGGTCGCTGCTCGACGTCAACGTGTAGCGCGGCTCTGCGGCAGAATCGGCCCGTGGCCAAGAAGTCGAAGTCGTCCGCGCACGCCGGCACGCCCGCGGTCGCGCTCCTCGAGCGCGAGGGCGTCGCCCACACGCTGCACCCGTACGAGCACGACCCGTCGAGCGACCTGTCCTACGGCCTGGAGGCCGCGGCGGCGATCGGGGTGCCCGCGGAGCAGGTGTTCAAGACCCTGCTCGCCGTCGTCGACGGCGCCGCGCTCGTCGTGGGCGTCGTGCCCGTCGACCGCCAGCTCGACCTCAAGGCCCTCGCCAAGGCGGCGGGCGGCAAGAAGGCGGCCATGGCCGAGCCCGCCGCGGCGGAGCGCGCGACGGGCTACGTCGTCGGCGGCATCTCGCCGCTCGGCCAGAAGCAGCGTCACCGCACGTTCCTCGACGACTCCGCGCTCGCGTTCGACGCCGTCTACGTCTCGGGCGGCCGCCGCGGCCTCGACGTCGGCCTCGCACCGTCGGACCTCCTGCGCCTCACGGCGGGCGCGACGGCCCCGATCGCGCGGTAGCACCGAATCTCTGCAGGGCACAGAGGTTGTCGGACCCGACAGCTACGCTCCCGACCAGCAGCGTGCCGGTGGTCGGCCGTGACACAAGCAGCAGGGGTGCTCCGTGGAAGCTCGGTCCAACATGTCGGTGGGCTCGCGCGCCGTCGGGTATCAACGGGTCAGTCGAACACAGCAGGGAGATCGGTTCGAACTCGTTCGCCAGGAGAACGCCATCCGTGCCTTCGCAGAGGACGGCTCGTGGCACTATCTCCGATCGTTCGTGGACCTCGGCGTCTCACGACTCGTCCAGCCATCCCGGCGGCCTGCCTTCTCGGCACTCATGGCCGCCGCTGGACGACGCGAGTTCGACATGGTGGTGATCGAGAGCATCGACCGACTCGGTTCTGGGCGAGGCGTGTGGGACGCCGTGGAGGGACTGGCAGGCGCTGGGGTCCCGACAGCGGTCTCGGCGCTGCGGGTCGATGATCTGTACCGGTTGGGGCGCCCGGCCGTCGAACTCCTCGCTGCGCACGCAGTTGCCGAGGTCGACGACCTACGCCGTCGGACACAAGGCGGGATTCAAGCAAAGGCCCAGGCAACCGGTGCCCCTCACATCGGTGGAAGACCGCCGTTCGGGTACCGCGTCGCCCGGGAGAAGCACTATGCGTCGCACCTGGAGATCGACCTCTCGGAAGCACGCACGATCACCGAGGTGGTCGACCTCCTCCTGCGCGACGGCATGTCGTTCGCCGCGGCTGCGGCGCGGCTCAACGCCGAGGGGCGACCGACCCGTTCGGGTCGTCCCTGGACCGAGGGCAACCTACGGAGCAGGGTCCTCTCCTCCGCAGTCATCGATGCCGCCATCCACTTCCGCGGGCGGCATGCCCTCCGGTCCCCGGACGGCAACCCGCTCTGGGGCGCGAGCGTCACGATCTCGCTTCCGAGGATCGTCAGCGAGGACGATGCGGACGCACTCGTCGTGCGTTTTCGCCGAACTTCACCAGCGCGCGAGCGGTCGGTGTACCCACTCTCCGGGAGGATGACGTCTCCCTGCGGCGAGACCTACACGGGCGCCGACTCCAGCACGCTCTCCTGGGGCTACCGCGGGTACCGCTGTCGGGGTCGCTACCGGGTCGATCGCTCCCCGTGCACGTGCGCGACCCTCGATGCGGACCTCGTGGACAACCACGTCTGGCGTTCGGTCTGCAAGATGCTGGACGGCCGTCGCTCCGACGAGCCTCTCCCGCACGTGTCACGTCGTGCGGGTCTCGAGTGGACGATCGCGTCACTCCGCGACATCACACGGCCGGAACTCCGCCGGGTCGCGCTGAACCAGCTGGACGTCACCGTGACGGTCGTGGAGGACCGTGAAGCCCGCCGCGGCGGAGCGCCGTGCGCCGCCGCGGCGTGGCACAGAGCACGCGGGATCGGCGTGCTGCCTCAGGATCTGTCGGACGAGGAATGGGACTCCGTCGCTCCCCTCCTGCCCAGGGGCCGAGGGGACCGCGTACGGAGAAGCGTCGACGCGATCTTCGCCAAGGCTCGCTCCGGCGCCGCCTGGCCAACACTTCGCGACGTCTACGGATCGACCAGCACCCCGTCCCACTACTTCACCGTCTGGACGCACGACGGAACATGGGAGAACGTCTGCAACGTGCTCGCCGGCGCCCTGTGTGCTGACGTTGCGACCCCTCGGCAGCTACCGATATTCACTATCGCTGTAGGCGCCAGCGAACAGGGCGAAACCGAGCATGTCCCGCAACCCAACGCGCGAGCGACTACCTAGACTGACCGCATGCCCCTCCCCGACCCCTCGTCCGTGCTGCCCGCGCAGATCGCGCAGAACCTCGCCCGGGTGCGGACCCGGGTCGACGACGCCGCCCGCACGGCCGGGCGCGCGACGTCGGACGTGCGGCTGCTCGTGGCGACCAAGACGCAGCCCGCGGACGCCGTGCGCGCGGTCGTCGAGGCGGGCGCGGACCTGGTCGGCGAGAACCGCGTGCAGGAGCTGGTCGCCAAGGCGCCAGACCTCGCCGACCTCGTGGCGGCGGGGCGTGTCGAGGTCCACATGATCGGGCACCTCCAGCGCAACAAGGTCAACCAGGTCCTCGCGACGGCGACGGGCGTCGAGAGCGTGGACTCGCTCGCGCTCGCCGAGGCGCTCGCGGCACGCTGCGCGCGCGACGGCCGCGTGCTCGACGTGCTCGTCCAGGTGAACGTCTCGGGCGAGGAGTCCAAGTCGGGCGTCCGGCCCGACGACGCCGTCGCCCTCGCGACCGCCGTCGCCGCGCTCGAGGGTCTGCGTCTGCGGGGCTTCATGACGATCGGCGCGAACTCGCCGGACGAGACGGTGGTGCGCGCGGGCTTCGCGCGCCTGCGCGCGGTGCGCGACGCCGTCGTGGGCTCGGGCGCCCCGGGCACCGCCGACGCGCGCGAGCTCTCCATGGGCATGAGCGGCGACCTCGAGCTCGCCGTCGCGGAAGGCGCGACGATCGTCCGCGTCGGCACCGCCGTCTTCGGCCCGCGTCCCACGCCGAGGTAGAACCCGCCGTCGCGACGTAGAACCCGGGGAGCCCTACCTCGCGACCGGCGGCTCTACCTCACGGGTGACGGCGTCACGGGACGCGCGCGGTCCACTCCGGCGTCGAGAACTTCGTCCGCGCGAGCTCCTGGGCGCGCTCGCGCTCCTCGGGCGTGACCTTGCCCTCGACCGTGCGGTAGCGCGACCGGAAGTGCGCCTTGAACGCCTCGATGACGTCCTCGCGCGCCATGCCCGTCTGCGAGCGCACCGGGTCGACGCGCTTGTTCGCGCTCGTCGTGCCCTTGTCCGAGAGCTTCTCGCGACCGATCCGCAGCACCTCGGTCATCTTGTCCGCGTCGATGTCGTACGCCATCGTCACGTGGTGGAGCACCGCTCCCCCGCGCAGCCGCTTCTGCGCTGCGCCCGCGATCTTGCCCGCGGGCGACGCGATGTCGTTGAGCGGCTTGTACGTCGCCTCGACGCCGACGTCCGCGAGCGCACCGAGCACCCAGTCGTCGAGGAACGCGTACGAGCGCTCGAAGCTCAGGCCCTCGACGAGGGAGCCCGGGACGTAGAGCGAGTAGGTGATGGTGTTCCCCGGCTCGACGAACATCGCGCCCCCGCCGGAGATGCGGCGCACGACGGTCACGCCGTGGCGCTCCGCGCCCTCCGGGTCCACCTCGTTGCGCAGCGACTGGAACGATCCGATGATCACGGCGGGCGACGCCCACTCCCAGATCCGCAGCGTCGGGCCGCGGCGGCCGGCGTCGAGCTCCTCGGTGAGGACCTGGTCGAGCGCGAGGTGCATCGCCGGCTCCTCCGGACCCTCGTGCACGATCTCGAACGTGTGGTCGCCCCAGCCCGTCGCGTGCCCGAGGGCTCGCCGGACGGCGATGGCCACCGCCTCCGGCGAGAAGCCGATCATCGTGACGTCCTCGCCGAGCGCGCCCTGGACGGCGCTCGCGAGCTGCGCGACCGTCGCCGTCTCCGGCATGCCCGTCAGCGCGCCGTCGATGTCCTCGAGCGCGTCGTCCGGCTCGAGGAAGAAGTCGCCGCTCACCGCGACGCGGGCGAGCCGCCCGGCCTCCACCTCGACGTCGACCGCCACGAGCTTGCCACCAGGGACCTTGTACTCACCACGCACCCGTCCACCCTAAGCCCGCGGGGCGGCGGCTCGGCGGGAGACGTCGGTCACGACCGTCCGGCGACGGCTCAGCGAGGGTCGACCCCCGCGTGGACCAGCCCGTAGATCGCGGAGTCGGTCAGCGCCTCCCAGGCCGCCTCGATGAGGTTCGGTCCGACGCCGACCGTCGACCACGACGTCGAGCCGTCGGTCGTCTCGATGAGCACGCGCGTGATCGCGTCGGTCCCCTGCTCGGTGTCGAGGATGCGGACCTTGAAGTCGATGAGCTCGAACACGTCGATCTCGGGGTAGACGCGACCGAGCGCGAGCCGCAGCGCGTGGTCGAGCGCGTTGACGGGCCCGTTGCCCTCGCCGGTCGTGACGATGCGCTCTCCCCCGGCGTGGAGCTTGACGGTCGCCTCGGCCGTGGCCTCGGTACCGCGCGACCCGGCCCGCTCGACGATCGTGCGCCAGCTCTCGACGCGGAAGTACGGGGGACGCTCGCCCGTGATCTCCTCGCGGAGCAGCAGCTCGAACGAGGCGTCCGCGGCCTCGTAGGTGTACCCGTTGGCCTCGTCGTCCTTGACCCGGTTGGTCACGCGCGTGAGGAGCTCGCCCTGCCCCGACAGGTCGAACCCGAGCTCGCGGCCCTTGAGCTCGATCGACGCGCGGCCGGCCATGTCGGAGACGAGCATGCGGATGTCGTTGCCGACCGCCGTCGGGTCGATGTGCTGGTAGAGGTCGGGGTCGACCTTGATCGCGCTCGCGTGGAGGCCGGCCTTGTGCGCGAACGCGCTCGCGCCGACGTACGGCTGACGCGCGTACGGCGAGATGTTGGTGATCTCGCTGATCGCGTGCGAGATGCGCGTGGCCTCCTCCAGGCCCTCCCCGGTCAGGGTCCGCAGCCCGTGCTTGAGCTCGAGGTTCGCGACGACCGTGAGGAGGTCGACGTTGCCCGTGCGCTCCCCGTACCCGTTGACCGTCCCCTGCACGTGGGCCGCACCCGCCTCGACGGCCGCGAGGGTGTTCGCCACCGCGCACCCGGAGTCGTTGTGCGCGTGCATGCCGAGCAGCGCGTCGCCCGGGAGCGCGACGCGCCCGTGCGGGAGCCCGACGGCGTCGCGCAGCTCCTCGACGACCTCGACGACCCAGGTCGGCAGCATCCCGCCGTTGGTGTCGCACAGCGCCACGACCTCGGCCCCGGCCTCGAACGCGGCCTGCACGGCGGACCGTGTGAACGCCGGGTCGTACCGGTAGCCGTCGAAGAAGTGCTCCGCATCGACGACGACCCGCCGGCCCTCGCCCACGAGGAACGACACGGTGTCGGTGATCATCGCGAGGCCTTCGTCGGGCGTCGTGCGCAGCGCGCGCTCGACGTGCCGCACGTCCGACTTGGCGACGAGCGTCACGACGGGCGCCTCGGAGTCGACGAGCGCCCGGACCTGCGGGTCGTCCCACGCGCGCAGCCCGGCCTTGCGGGTCGAGCCGAACGCCGCGAGCACGGCGTGGCGCAGGTCGAGCTCCTTGGCCGCGCGGCGGAAGAACTCCGTGTCCTTGGGGACCGCACCGGGCCAGCCGCCCTCGATGAACCCGACCCCGAGCTCGTCGAGCAGCGGCGCGATGGCGAGCTTGTCGGCGACGGAGAGGTTCATGCCCTCCTGCTGCGCGCCGTCGCGCAGGGTCGTGTCGTAGACGTGGAAGACCCGGGGCTCGCGGGTACCGGTCACGGGGGTCGTCGCCGAGGTCATGGTGCCTCTTCCTGCCGTTCGTCGTGTCGCGGACGCCGGGGCGTCCGTCCCTCTGGTCCGTCTCCCGGGACGCCGGGCGGGCCCTCGTGAGGCGGGAGGCCCGGCATCCGTGCCGCCGGGCGGGGGTGGTGCCCAGCAACAAAAAAACCCCCCGAGGGTGCGGGAGGTCTGCGCGTCCGGTGGGTGCTACCGGGCGCGCTACTCGATAATGAGCTGGGAGACGAGGTGTGTCACAGGGCACATGGTGCCACAGGTTCCGCGAGGATGGACACGAGCGTCCATCCACCGAGCCGCCCACCGCCCTCGGGCGCGGCGGCGACCGACCGAGGAGTGACGATGAGCGACCCGACGCCGGGCGGCTACGACCCGCAGAACCCCCCGACGCGCCGCTACGGGCAGCCGCCCGTGCCGCAGCAGCACGCCCAGCCACCCGCGATCCCCCCGACGGACCCGCAGGCCGGCTTCCCCGAGCAGAGGCCGCCCGTCAATCCGGCCGACCCGCGCCTCGCGGTCGAGGCCGGCCGGTTCTGGGCGGGCGCTGCGGCGACGGCGCTCGTCGCCGCGCTCATCGGGCTGCTCGGCGTGATCATCTTCGAGCGGATCTTCTCGATCACGCTGGTGCCGCCGCCGGACCTGTTCGGCACAGGGTCGCGCCAGGCGGCCTGGGCGATCGACGGGGCGATCCTCGCGGTCCTCGCCGCAGGCGTGCTGCACCTGCTCATCCTCAGCACGCCGCGCCCGCGCGCGTTCTTCGGCTGGATCATGGCGCTGGTCGTCGTGGTGATCGCCGTGCTCCCGTTCGCCTGGTCGAGCGACGTCACGGCGGCGGCACTGTCCGGGCTCATCAACCTGCTGATCGGCATCGCGGTCTGGTCGTTGCTCGCGGGCGTCGCCGGGCGGACGATCGTCGTGCGGCCGGCGACCGCCCTCTGACCCACCGGCCGGCGCGTCCACGCTGACCGGCCCGCACGACGACGGGGCTCAGGCGAGGCGGCGCAGCCAGCCGTGGCGGTCGGCGGCGCGCCCGGTCTGGATGTCGGTGAGCTCGGTCCGGATCGCCATCGTGAGCGTCCCGGCCTCACCCCCACCAATGGTGTGGTCGAAGTCGGACCCCGCGAGGCGTCCGATCGGGGTGATGACGGCGGCCGTGCCGCACGCGAACACCTCGGTCACGGAGCCGTCCCGGATCCCGGCGAGGACGTCGGTGAGGGGGATCCTGCGCTCGACCACGTCGTGCCCGCGGTCGGTGAGGAGGCGGATGATCGACGAGCGCGTGACGCCCTCGAGGATCGAGCCGCTGAGCTCGGGCGTCTCGACCGAGCCGTCCGCCTTGACGACGAACACGTTCATGCCGCCGAGCTCCTCGAGGAACGTGCGCGTCCCGGAGTCGAGGAAGCACACCTGCTCGCACCCGTGCTGCTGCGCGACCACCTGCGGGAGCAGGCTGGAGGCGTAGTTGCCGCCGCACTTCGCGTCGCCGGTGCCCCCGGCGCCCGCGCGGCTGTACTCGCGGTCGACCCAGATCGACACGGGCTTCACGCCGCCCGAGAAGTAGGGACCGACCGGGGAGGCGATCACCAGGTACTCGGCCTCGAGCGAGGGACGCACGCCGAGGAACGCCTCCGACGCGTACATGAACGGGCGCAGGTAGAGGCTCGCCTCGTCGCCGCTGGGCACCCAGTCGACGTCCGTGCGCACGAGCGCCGTGATCGAGCCGACGAAGTCGTCGACGGACAGCGCGGGGAGGGCGAGGCGGTGGGCCGAGCGGGCGAAGCGCGCCGCGTTGGCCTCGGGGCGGAACGTCCACACCGACCCGTCGGCGTGGCGGTACGCCTTCATGCCCTCGAAGATCTCCTGCGCGTAGTGCAGGACGGCGGTCGCCGGGTCCAGCAGGAGGGGGCCGTACTTCTCGATGCGGCGGTCGACCCAGCCGTCGGTCGAGTTCCAGCTGATCCGCGCCATGTGGTCCGTGAAGACCGTGCCGAACTTCGGGGCCGCGATCGCGGTCTCGCGCTCGGCGGGCGGCGTCGGGGCGTCGGTCGGGCGGACGTCGAACAGGGCGACGAGGTCCTCCTCCGAGGACGACGGCTGGTGCTGCGCTGCAAGGGTGCTCATCATGAGGCCTTTCACCTGGCGACCCGGGTGGTCTCCGCCTAGTTTTCCACGACCGTACGGCTCGTGCGGCGATCCCCGCGAGGGCACGACGGCGGCAGGGGCGTCACCGGGTCAGAACGGGAGGGATCCGGTCCTGGGGCGATGACGACCGAGGTGCGGGGACTGCGGGCGAACCGGTGCCCGGGTCCGTGCGGACCCGGGCGGCGTGTCAGCCGGCGACGCGAGCGGCGAGCTCGCGGCCCACCTCGGCCGTCGAGCGTACTCGGCTCCCCCGCTCGGCGAGGTCGGCCGCGACGGCCGCCTCGACGCGCTTCGCCTCGGCGGCGAGGCCCAGGTGGTCGAGGAGGAGGGCGACGGACAGGACGGTCGCCGTCGGGTCGGCCTTGCCCTGCCCGGCGATGTCCGGGGCCGAGCCGTGCACGGGCTCGAACATCGACGGCGCCGTGCGGTCGGGGTTGATGTTCGCGGACGCGGCGAGGCCGATCCCGCCCGTGATCGCGGCGGCCTGGTCCGTGAGGATGTCGCCGAAGAGGTTGTCCGTGACGATGACGTCGAACCGCGACGGCTTCGTCGTGAGGAAGATGGTCGCCGCGTCGACGTGCAGGTAGTCCGTCGTGACGTCGGGGAACTCGGCGTTGACGGCCTCGACCGTCCGGCGCCACAGGTGGCCCGCGTGCACGAGGACGTTGTGCTTGTGCACGAGCGTGAGGTGCTTGCGCGGGCGCGCCTGCGCACGGGCGAACGCGTCGCGCACGACGCGCTCGACGCCGAACGCGGTGTTGAGGGAGACCTCGGTCGCGATCTCGTGGGGCGTGCCGGTGCGCAGCGAGCCGCCGTTGCCGACGTACGGGCCCTCGGTGCCCTCGCGCACCACGACGAAGTCGATCTCGCCCGGGTCGGCGAGGGGCGAGGTGACGCCCGGGTACAGCTTGCCCGGGCGCAGGTTCACGTAGTGGTCGAGCGCGAAGCGGAGCTTGAGCAGCAGACCGCGCTCGAGCACGCCCGACGGGACGCTGGGGTCGCCGATCGCGCCCAGGAGGATCGCGTCGTGGCCGCGGATCGCCTCGAGGTCCGCGTCGGTGAGCGTCTCGCCCGTCGCGTGCCAGCGGCGCGCACCCAGGTCGAACGGCGTCGTGGAGACCTTCACGTCCGAGCCGGACACGGCGGCCTCGAGCACGGCGAGACCCTGCTCGACGACCTCGGTACCGATGCCGTCCCCGGCCACGACTGCCAGATCAATGGTGCGCGTCATGCGGTGAGCGTACGCCGCCGCGCCACCCCTCGGGACGGGGGTCTCACGTCTCGGACTGCGCCTCGCCGGCGTCCGAGTTGCACGACAGGGCGGGACCGTGCACTATTAGGAAACTTTCCTAAAACCCGCTCGAAGGAACGCCATGACCGCGCCCACCTCGTCGAGGATCCCCGGCACGCCGGGGCTGCTCCGCACGATCAACGATCGCGCGGCGCTCGAGCTCCTGCTCGACGCCGGACCGCTCACCCGGTCCCAGATCGGCGACAGCACGGGCGTGTCCCGACCGACGGCCTCGCAGATCGTCGCACGGCTCGAGCAGTCCGGTCTCATCGAGCCGACCGGCTCCGTGCAGGGGGCGCGCGGGCCGCAGGCGACACAGTACGCCGCACGCACCGACGTCCTCGTCGGGCTGGCGCTCGACGTCGTGCCCGACGGCGTGCGGGCCAGTGTGGTCGACGCGCTCGGCCGGACGCTCGGCGAGACCACCGTCACCGCGGGCCCGGACCGCGCGGCCGCGACCGACGTCCGCACGGCGCGCGACGAGGCGTGCGCGGACGCGGGCATCCCGGTCGCACGCGTGGCGACCGCCGTCGTCGGCGTCCAGGCGGCCGTCGCGCCGCGCACGGGCGACATCGCCCTCGTCGGCGAGCTGCCCGGCTGGCCGCGCGAAGGGCTGCGGGGACATCTCGAGGACGCGCTCGGCATCGACGTGCGCGTCGAGAACGACGTGAACCTCGCCGCGATCGCCGAGCGCGACGCCGGCCGGGACGAGCAGAGCTTCGCCCTGCTGTGGCTCGGCGAGGGCATCGGCATGGGGGCGTGGCTCGACGGCCGCGTCCACCACGGCACCTCGGGCGGTGCCGGCGAGATCGGCTACCTCCCCGTCCCCGCCACGGACATCGACGACTCCGTCAACGTGCAGGACCTCGTCGGGGGCCTGCGGCTCGTCGAGCTCTGCGCCCGGGCGGGCGTCCCCGGGGTCACGGCGACCACCCCGTACGCCGCGGCGGTCGCCGCGGTCCGCGAGCATCACGACACGGCCGCCGTCCGCGAGCTCGTGCAGGACCTCGCCCGCCGCGTCGCGATCGTGCTCCAGCCCGTCGTCGCGATCCTCGAGCCCGACGCCGTCGTGCTCGGCGGGCCGACGGGCGTCGCGTGCGGCGCGGCGCTCGCCGAGGCCACGGCCGCCGCGCTCCGCGGCACCGACCAGCGGACGGGAGCGGTCGTCGCGAGCGCCGTGCCCGAGCTCGCGGTCCTGCGCGGGGCGCGCTCCGTCGTCGCGCAGGACGTGCGCACGCTCCTGCTCGCCGCAGCGGGTCGACCGGACCACCCGGTCGGCACGTCGTCGATCCCGGGGTAGTCCTCTTCACCTGCCCCGCGAGCGGTGGCCGGCCGACCGTGGCACGGCCGGTCACCGCTCATCCCCGCCTCAGTGCGGGTAGCGCAGCTCGAACCGCTCGCACACGAGCGGCATGTCAGGAGCGAACTCGCGCTCCAGCACGCGGCGGAAGTACGTCTCGTGACCGTCGCGCCACGACTCGAGCGAGCCGTCGTCCTCCCCCTCCGCCAGGGCGAAGTCCGCGTCGACGTCCTCGAACGCGACGATCTCGACCGACGTCGTGCGGACGAGCGCCCGCGGGTGGCCTTCCCCGTCGAGCAGGATCGACAGCTCGCCGACGCGCGGGACGGGCTCCCCCGAGTCCTCGTACTCCCACAGGGCGGACGACGTCGCCGTCTTCTCCCCGCTCAGCACCGCCGCGAGCAGGCCGTCGGCCAGCGCGGGGTTGTCGCCGAACGACCACGCGGGCGGCGGCACCGTCTCGGGGACCGTGGTGCCGGTGACCACGCCCACCCGCGCCATCCCGGCGCTCGGCCGCGCCAGCTCCCAGAACGCGACGATCTCCGCCGCCCTCTCGTCCAGCACCACGTCGTCCGTCACCGGTTCCCCCTCGTCCGCCTGTCGGGTCATGCCCCTATCGTGGCGCACCGAGGGGCGATGTGCCCGGTCTCTCGCGTTTCGTCCCCCTCGTGTCGCGCGCGCCGACGGACCCGGCCACCGCCGCGACGACGGCCGACGACGAGCGGAGCACGACACCCAGGCCCGCGACCTGAGCGAGGCCCTCCTCGGTCGTGCCCGAGACGGCATCGGGCACGACGACGGCGCGCAGGTCGCGCTCGCTCGCGTCGGTGAGCGTCGCGCGGGGGCAGTTCGGGAAGTTGCATCCCGCCACGACGACCGTGTCGACGCCGCGCTCGCGCAGGAGGCCCTCGAGCGGGGTGCGGTGGAACGCGCTCCACCGGGGCTTCCACACGACGACCTCGTCGGGGCCGAGGACCTGCGGCCGCCCGGCCAGCAGCACGTCGGGGTCGAGCGACGGCGCACCCGCAGGCACGAGCTCGGGGAGGATCGCGGAGCCTGGCGACCCCGGCCACACGACGCGCGCACCGTCGGCGATCGCCCGGCGCCGCACCAGGTCCACGTCGTCCCCGTCGTAGAGGCGCACGACGTGGACGACCGGCAGCCCGGCCCGCCGGTACGCCTCGACGAGCGCGACGAGCGCGGGAACGACCGCGCGTGTCCCCGCGACCGGCGTGCTGCCACCCTCGGCGAAGTCGACCTGCGTGTCGATCACCAGCAGGGCCGACGTCTCCCAGCGCGGAGCCAGGTACGGGTCCAGATCCTCGTCACGCGGCGCGAACGAGACTGCGGTCATGGCAACCTCCTCGTCGGTTCCAACAGGTCGACGTCCCTCCGCCGACGTGCTGATGACACACGTCCAGGTGATTGGCCGTCGTGATCGTGCCGGCCCGAGGACCGTGGCCGCCCGACAGCACGAAGAAGGGCGGCGTCGTGCGCGATCGTGGCGGGCCCGGCGAAGGCCGAGGCACGAGGCCAGATGGTAGATCGCGCACGACGCCGCCCCTCCTCGAGGTGAGCGACGGACGTCAGGCTCAGCGTGCGGCGCTGCCCTTGACGTTCCCGGTCGGGCAGACACCTCCCGCCGACTCCGGCAAGAGCTCCTTCGTCGCCCTGCCTGCGTCAGCGTGCGGCGCTGCCCTCGGTTCTCACGGTCGGGCAGACACCTCCCGCCGACTCCGGCAAGAGCTCCTTCGTCGCCCTGCCTGCGTCAGCGTGCGGCGCTGCCCTCGGTGTAGTCGGCGTCCTGCTGCTTCCACGCGAACAGCGAGCGCAGCTCCTTGCCGACCTTCTCGATCGGGTGCTGCGCGGCCTTCTCGCGCAGCTCCTTGAACTCCGGCGCGCCGGCGTCCTGGTCGTCGATGAACCGCTTGGCGAACGCGCCGGACTGGATGTCCGCGAGGACGCCCTGCATGTTCTCCTTGACGTGCGGGTCGATCACGCGCGGGCCGGAGACGTAGTCGCCGTACTCGGCGGTGTCGGAGACGGACCAGCGCTGCTTGGCGATGCCGCCCTCCCACATGAGGTCCACGATGAGCTTCAGCTCGTGCAGCACCTCGAAGTAGGCGATCTCCGGCTGGTAGCCGGCCTCGGTGAGGGTCTCGAACCCGTACTGGACGAGCTGCGACACGCCGCCGCAGAGGACGGCCTGCTCGCCGAACAGGTCGGTCTCGGTCTCCTCGGTGAACGTCGTCTTGATGACGCCGGCACGCGTGCCGCCGATCGCCTTCGCGTACGACAGCGCGACGTCCCACGCCTGGCCCGACGCGTCCTTCTCGACGGCGATGATGTCGGGGATGCCGCGGCCCGCGACGAACTCGCGGCGCACGGTGTGGCCCGGCGCCTTGGGCGCGATGAGGATGACGTCGACGCCGTCGGGGGCCTCGATGTAGCCGAACCGGATGTTGAAGCCGTGCGCGAAGGCGAGCGTCTTGCCGGCGGCGAGGTTCGGCTTGATCTCGTCGTTGTAGATCGAGCGCTGGTGCTGGTCCGGCGCGAGGATCATGATCAGGTCGGCCCACGCCGCGGCGTCGGCGACGGACTTCACCTCGAAGCCCTCGTCCTGGGCCTTGGCGGTCGACTTCGAGCCCTCGCGGAGCGCGACGACGACCTCGACGCCGGAGTCGCGCAGGTTCTGGGCGTGCGCGTGGCCCTGGCTCCCGTAGCCGACGATCGCGACCTTCTTGGCCTGGATGATGGACAGGTCGGCGTCGTCGTCGTAGAACAGCTCAGCCACGATGGATCTCCTCGGTTCTTCGTTGCGGTGCAGGGGGTCTGTTGCGATGTCTCGCGGTGGAACGACGATCGGTGCGCACCGACGCCCGTGCGGGTCTTGGTGCGAGGGTAGGCGATCGTCAGGCGGAGCGGACCACGCGTTCCAGCGCGCGGTCGGTGATCGAGCGGGAGCCGCGCCCGACGGCGACGGTCCCCGACTTCACGATCTCGCGCACGCCGTACGGCTCGAGCGCGCCGAGCAGGGCGTTCAGCTTCTCGCCGGTGCCCGTCGCCTCGATGGTCACGGCGTCGGGCACGACGTCGACGACCTTCGCGCGGAACAGGTTGACGACCTCGAGCACGCCGGTGCGGTTCGCGCCGTCGGCGCGGACCTTGACGAGCAGGAGCTCGCGCTGCACGGACGCGGCCGCGTCGAGCTCGACGATCTTGATGACGTTGACCAGCTTGTTGAGCTGCTTCGTCACCTGCTCGAGCGGGCGCTCCTCGACGTCGACGACGACGGTGATGCGCGAGATCTCCTCGTGCTCGGTCGGGCCGACCGCGAGCGAGTGGATGTTGAAGGCGCGACGGGCGAACAGGCCCGCGACGCGCGTGAGCACGCCGGGCTTGTTCTCGACGAGCACGGAGAGGGTGTGGCGGGACATGGCGGGTCAGTCCTCTCGGTCCCACGCGGGCGAGATGCCCCGCGCGTACTGGATGTCGTCGTTGCTCACGCCGGCGGCGACCATCGGCCACACCATCGCGTCGCGCGAGACGTTGAAGTCGATGACCACGGGTCGGTCGTCGATCTCCATCGCGCGCTTGATCGCGGCGTCGACCTCGCCCATCGACTCGACGCGGATGCCCTCGCACCCGTACGCGTCCGCGAGCTTGACGAAGTCGGGGACGCGCGCCGTGCCCTGGCCCGTGTGCAGGTCGGTGTTGGAGTAGCGCTTGTCGTAGAACAGGGTCTGCCACTGGCGCACCATGCCGAGCGAGCTGTTGTTGATCAGCGCGACCTTGATGGGGATCTCGTTGATCGTGCAGGTGGCGAGCTCCTGGTTGGTCATCTGGAAGCAGCCGTCGCCGTCGATCGCCCAGACCGTCGCGTCCGGGCGGCCGACCTTCGCGCCCATCGCCGCGGGGATCGAGAAGCCCATGGTGCCGAGGCCGCCGGAGTTGATCCAGGTCCGCGGATGCTCGTACCGGATGAACTGCGCGGCCCACATCTGGTGCTGGCCGACGCCCGCGACGTAGACCGACTCGGGCCCGGAGATCTCGCCGAGACGCGAGATGACGTGCTGCGGGGCGAGGTGACCGTCGTCGGGCTCGGTGTACCCGAGCGGGTAGGTCTCGCGCCAGTCGTCGATCTGGCGCCACCACGCCTCGACGTCCGGCTTCCCCTTGGCCTCGTGCTCGCGCTCGAGCTCCGGGAGCAGGTCGGCGATGACCTCCTTGAGGTCGCCGACGATCGGCACGTCCACGTCGCGGTTCTTGCCGATCTCCGCGGGGTCGATGTCCGCGTGCACGATCTGCGCGTGCGGCGCGAAGCTCGAGAGCTTGCCCGTGACGCGGTCGTCGAAGCGCGCGCCGAGGGACACGACGAGGTCGGCCTTCTGCAGCGCCGCCACGGCGGGGACGGTGCCGTGCATGCCGGGCATCCCGAGGTTCTGGGGGTGAGTGTCGGGCACGGCGCCGCGCGCCATGAGCGTCGTGACGACCGGTGCGCCCGACAGGTCGACGAGGCGGCGCAGCTCGGCCGACGCGTTCGCCCGGACCACGCCGCCGCCCACGTAGAGCACCGGGCGCCGGGCCGACGCGAGCAGGCGCGCGGCCTCCTTGATCTGCTTGCTGTGCGGCTTCGTCACCGGGTGGTAGCCCGGGAGCTGCACGTCCTGGGGCCACGAGAACGTCGTGCGCGACTGCATCGCCGACTTCGCGATGTCCACGAGCACCGGGCCGGGGCGGCCCGTCGAGGCGATGTGGAACGCCTCCGCGATGGTGCGCGGGATGTCGGCCGCGTCGGTGATCAGGTACGAGTGCTTGGTGATGGGCATGGTGATGCCCACGATGTCGGCCTCCTGGAAGCCGTCTGTGCCGATCAGCGACTCGGCGACCTGGCCGGTGATCGCGACGAGCGGGATCGAGTCCATGTTCGCGTCGGCGATGGGGGTGACGAGATTGGTCGCGCCCGGGCCCGAGGTCGCCATCGTGACGCCGACCTTCCCGGTCGCGTGGGCGTAGCCCTGCGCGGCGTGGCCGCCGCCCTGCTCGTGGCGGACGAGGATGTGGCGCAGCCGCTGCGAGTCCATGAGCGGGTCGTACGTCGGGAGGATCGCGCCACCCGGGATGCCGAAGACGACCTCGGCGCCGACCTCCTCGAGGGAGCGGACGATCGACTGCGCGCCGGTCATCTCCTCACCGGTCGAGGTGCCCTGCGTGCTGCCGGCCGGTCGAGCCGTGGCGGCGCGCCGGACGTCGCCGCGCGGGGCGACCGACGCGGGTGTCGGGGCGGGCTTCGGCGCCGCGGCGGCGGGCGTCGGGGCGCCCGGTCGCGGAGGTGCCGGGGTAGGACCCTGGGCCATGGTGTCTCCTGCGTGTCGTGGCCTCGGCCCGGCGGGCGCCCCGTGGGGCGCGCCGCCGGGAACCGGAGCCGACCGTGGTGGTGCGGTCGTGCTGGTCGCGGTGTGCGGGTGCCGGTCCTCGCGGGTCTCGCGGGTGCGGCGCTCGCGGTGGCCGGGTGGGCCTGCCGCGGTCTGTCTGCCGTGCTGATGGCGTTGTGGTGGCAACAAAAAACCCCTCGGACCCGGGATGCCGGGCTGGACGAGGGGTGAGCGCGCTGACGAAGCCTGGTGGCGTGGCCTCAGCCGGCGCGCTCAGGAAGTACTACAAGGAGGATCGTCTGCACGTCTGGGACTGTACGCCCATGTCCCAGGGATGTCACGTGTCGAGGCGGCCGTCTCACGCACTGGGACGTGCGGCGACCTCGCCCACCCGGCGGAGCACCCGCCCCTCCCACGGCAGCAGGTGCCCGACGGCGCCCGGCCGACCTCCGGCGTCGGGCCCGCCCGGGTGCGTGGCCACCAGGGTCGACGCGTCCTCCCAGCCGGCGAGGACGTCGTCCGGCAGGTCCTGGGGCTGCCCGCCCACGTTCACGAGGACGAGCAGCTCGTCGCGCACGACGGTCCCGTCCGTCCGCGTCGTGTCGAGGCCGCGCGTGAACGCGTAGACCGCCTCGTGCTCCGGGAGGAGCATGCGGAAGTCGCCGAGCGCGACGACCGGCTCGTCGCGACGCAGGGCGACGAGCCGCCGGTAGAAGTGCAGGACCGAGTCCTCGTCGGCCCACGCGGCCTCCGCGTTGATCGCCGTGTGGTTCGGGTTGACCTCGAGCCACGGCGTCCCGGTCGTGAACCCGGCGTTCGGGCTCGCGTCCCACTGCACGGGGGTGCGGGCGTGGTCGCGGCTCGCGTGCGCGAGCACGGCGAGCATCTCGCCGTCGGTGCGCAGCCGCGGGCCGCCCGTGCGGCCGGTGAGCTCGCGGAAGTACCCGAGCGACTCGACGTCCTGGTACTGGTCGACGCGCGTGAACGGCGCGTTCGTCATGCCGAGCTCCTCGCCCTGGTAGACGTACGGCGTGCCGCGGTGCAGGTGCAGCAGGAGCGCGAGCGCCTTGGCCGACGCGACGCGGTGCGCGGGCGAGTCGTCGCCGAAGCGCGAGACGACGCGCGGCTGGTCGTGGTTGTCCCAGTAGAGGGCGTTCCAGCCGCGGTCGGCGAGGCCGGCCTGCCACCGGCCGAGCGTCGCCTTGAGGTCGGCGAGGTCCCACCTGACCGGGTCGTAGCGCGTCGCCCCGTGGTCGATGCCCATGTGCTCGAACTGGAACACCATGTCGACCTCGCGACGGTCGGGGGCGGTGTACCGGACGCCGTGCTCGACGGTGACGCCCGGAGTCTCCCCCACCGTGAGGATCTCGCGGCCCTGCGCGAGGTACGGGGCGAACACCTCGCGGTGCATCTCGGCGAGGAACTCGTGCACGCGCGGCCCGTCCGTGTAGTGCGGGCTCCCGTCGCCGAACGTCCCCCAGTGCACCTCGCCGTCGGGCAGCGATCCGTCGGGGGCGACGTCCTTGGAGACGAGGTTGATGACGTCCATGCGGAACCCGTCGACGCCGCGGTCCAGCCACCGCCGCATCATCGCGTAGACCGCGTGGCGGACCTCCGGGTTCTCCCAGTTGAGGTCCGGCTGCTTGGTGTCGAACAGGTGCAGGTAGTACTCCCTCGTCGCCTCGTCGAACCGCCACGCGCTCCCGCCGAAGAACGAGCGCCAGTTGGTCGGCTCGGCGCCCGGTGCTCCCGGCTCCATGCCGGCGCGCGCGGGGCGCCACCAGTACCAGTCGCGCCGCGGGCTCTGCGCGGATGAGCGCGACTCGACGAACCACGGGTGCTCGTCGCTCGTGTGGTTCACGACGAGGTCCATGACGAGCTTCATGCCGCGCGCGTGCAGCCCCTCGATCAGCGCGTCGAGGTCCGCGAGCGACCCGAACAGCGGGTCGACGTCCTCGTAGTCGCTGATGTCGTACCCGTTGTCCGCCTGCGGCGACCGGTACACCGGGGACAGCCAGACGACGTCCACCCCCAGCCGCTCCAGGTGGTCGAGGCGCCGGGTGATCCCGGGGAGGTCGCCGACGCCGTCGCCGTCGGTGTCCTGGAACGAACGCGGGTACACCTGGTACACGACCGAGCGCGTCCACCAGGGCGCGTCATCAGGCGTCTCGGCGCCGGGCCACCCGCCGCGGGGCAGGGGGTCCGGGGTGGGGGCGGACGAGGTCATCGCACGACTTCCTCTCGGGTCACGGGGTCGTCGTCCCAGCCTGCCCGACACCGCGCGCCGCGGCGACGCGACGGCCGGGGTCCGTGAGGACGTCGACGTCGTCGACCCACTGCTCGACCGTCCCGACGCCCGGTGGCAGCGCCCGCACCACCGGGTCCTGGATCGCTGCCGTCACCACGTCGGCCACCGGCCCGAGCCCCCGGTACGGCCGGTCGAAGAACGGGACGACGACGTCGGTCACGGTCGGGAGGCCCACCGCGCCCTGGAGGTCGTGCAGGGTCTCCAGACCCCGGCACAGCGCCACCTCGCGGGATCTCCAGTCGTCCGCCGCGAGGGCGGCGGCGAGGTCGGGCGCGGCGGCGGCGGCGCGCGGGAGCGTGGCGAACGCCGTCCCGAACCACTTCCCGTACGGCGGCCAGCGCCGCTCGAGCAGGAACCCGAGGTGCATCGCGACGCGCACGAGCCGGGCGGCGACGACGCGCGACCCGAGGTCGTCGCCGCGCTCCGCCGTCCGGCCGACGAACGGCAGCTCCTGCCCCATCCGCGCCCAGTCGACGGCGACCGCGTACCGCCACAGGTCGGTCGGGTACCAGGCGAGGCGGTCGCGTGCCGCGGTGACCCGACCGTCGGTGTCCGCGAAGACGGGACCCGCGGTGACCTCGAGCACCGCCTGACCGGTGAGCGCGAGCCAGTCGTCCAGGCTGAGCGGGCGCGTCGCATCGAGTCCCAGGCGGGACGTGGTGAAGCCCGACGGCGACGCGACCTCGACCTGGTGCGGACCGTGCGGGCTCCACGTGGTCGGGAACCGGGTCGGGTAACCGGCGAACGTGCCAGGGAGCGCCGCATCGAGCAGCGCGTCGACCTCGTCGACCATCGGCTCGTCGACCAGCAGCGTCAGACGCAGGCCCCAGTCGTGGTCGCGCGACGTCGCGTCGTCGAGCCCCAGCACGTCGGACCCGCTCCCGAGGCGTCCCGCCGCGTGCGGCAGACCGGGCCAGCGGCCGAGCACGATCGGCCCGACGACCTCGTCGTAGTAGCGCCGCGCGAGGTCGGTCCCGGCTTCCACCCGGGAAACCTAGCGGGTCGGCGTCACGACACCCAGGGCTTTCGCCGCTACCACCACTCGGCCCCGACGAATCTCGTGGGAGCCGGCTCGACCCCGAGCACGTCGCGCAGGACCGTGAGGTCGTAGGTGCGTTCCATCGCGAGGTGGCTCAGGGCGTACCGCGTGAGGCGCGGCGGCTCGGGACGCCGCAGCCGCCGTGCGACCGTCTCGACCGCGCCCGCCAGCGCCCATGCTGGGGGGACCGGGACGGCGACGACCCGGACGTCGGTGCCGCGGCGGCGCAGCGCCTCGATGAGCGCGTCGCGCAGCACGACCGGCTCGGCGTCGGCGACGTTCGCGACGAGCAGCCCGCGGTTCGGTCCTTCCCCGCGCCCGGGCGCGCGGGCCGCGTCGTCGGGCAGCGCGACGGCGGCGCGCACCGCGGCGAGCAGCGTGTCCACGTGCGTGAGCGACTGGAGCACGCGCCCTCCACCGGGCAGGACGAGGCGCCCGCGGCGCACGGCGGCCTCGACCCGCGGGAGCAGCGTCGTGTCCCCGGGGCCGTAGACGGCGTGCGGGCGCAGCACGACGACGGCGCCCCGGTCGGGGTGGTGCGCGGCGTCGCGGGCGAGCGCGCGCTCGGCCTCCGCCTTGGTGGTCCCGTAGGCGTCGAGGTACCGGGCGACGGGCGCCTCCTGCTCGCGTGCGCGGATGCTCGGGCGGAACGGGTCGTACACGCTGCCGGACGACACGTGCACGAACCGCGCGCCCGGGAACGTGTCGCGCACCGCGAGCGTCCCGCCGACGTTGGTCGCGCGCGCGTCGTCGAGCGCGCACCAGTCGGACACGGCGGCGCCCGCGTGCACGACGGCGTCCACCGCGGGCGGGTCCGCGAGCGGACCGGCGGTGAGGTCCCACGCGACGTGCCGGGCGCCCGGGACGCCGGGGTCGCGGCGGGAGGACGTCCAGACGTCGTGGCCGTCGGCGACGAGGCCGCGCGCGACCGCTCCCCCGACGAACCCCGACGCCCCGGTGACGACGACCCTCACGCGACGGCACCGCGCGCGTCGCGGCCGGCGGCGGCCGGCTCGACGGGCACGAACGGCGCGGCGGCGCGCGCGAGCGCCGCCCGGTCCGGCTTGCGCGAGCGCCCGGCGAGCGGGACGCGATCGGCGTGCAGCACGACGTCGGGCAGCGCGTCGTGGTCGAGCGCGCCCGGCAGCGCAGCCCGCACCCGCGCGACGAGCGGGTGGTCCGGGTCGAGGTCGACGTCGCCGTCGGGCCGCGCACCGCGGGTCGGCGCGCCGTCGGTCACCGAACCCGCCGAGGTGCCCGCCGACGTGACCACGAGCGCGACGCGCTCGTCCCCGTCCACCTGGGGCACGCCGACGAGGAGCGCCTCGCCGACGCCGTCGAGCGCCGCGACGCGCGGCTCGAACAGGCCCGGGTAGATGTTGGTCGTCCCGCGGATGATCATGTCGCGCGTGCGGCCGACGAGCACGATCCTCCCCGCGTCGTCGAGCCGCGCGAGGTCGCCGGTGCGGTGCTCCGCGACCCGCGCGCCCCTGCCGCGCACCGGGGCGTCGAGGTCGTGCAGGTAGCCCGCCATGAGCGACGGGCCGGACAGCACGAGCTCGCCGACGACGTCCGCGCCGCCGTCGGCGGGACCGTCCGCCGGGTCGTCCGGCCCGTCGTCCTCCACCGGGTCGAGCCGCGCGACCGTGCCGGGCAGCGGCACGCCGACGAGGTCGCCGTCCCCCGCGTGCGCGAGCTTCTCCCGGGCCTCGACCACCGAGACGGGCAGGATCTCCGTCATCCCGTACACCGCGACCCAGCGCGTGCCGGGCAGGACGCGCGTCGCGCGCGCCAGCAGGGCGCGCGTCACGGGGGCTCCGCCGACGAGCGCGACGCGCGGGCCGCGCGCGGGCACCGTCCCGTCCTCGACGGCGTCGAGCAGCGCCGTGACGTCCGCGGGCACGAGGTAGGTGCCCGCGGCGCCGTCGAGCTGGCGTCCGAACGTCGCGATGTCGCGGCTCGGCGGGTCGGCGGGCACGGACCACGTCGCGCCCGCGAGGAGCGCCGGAACGCCGAGCAGCATCTGGTCGGTGTGCACGACGTCGCCCGGCGCGAGCGCGAACACGTCGCGCAGCAGGTCGCACCCGGCGAGCAGCGAACCGGCCGTGTGCACGACGGCCTTGGGCTGCGCCGTCGTGCCGGACGTGAAGACGGTCAGCGCCTCGCGGTCCGGGTCGAGCATCGGGAGCGCCGCACGGTCGACCGGGCTGGCGGCGAGGCGGCGCGCCGCACGCGAGCCGCGCGGCACCCCGGGGAGCCACGGCCCCGCGTGCACGTGCCGCAGCGGCAGGCTCGCGTAGTCCGGCAGCAGCAGGCCGCGCGAGCGGGCCACACGGCGCAGCGGCCCCCGGGACACCGCGTACAGCAGCGACTCGGTGGTCGCGAGCGACGGCCCGGCCGCGCCCACGCGCGCCGTGAACAGCTCGGGCGTCGAGCCGGGGTCGACGAACACGATCGTGCCGCCCGCACGGACGACCCCGAACGCGAGCACGACGCCCTCCGGCCGGGGACGCACCGAGAACAGCGCCCGGTCGCCGGGCACGAGCCCGTCCGCCGCGAGCGCCGTCGCGGTCGCCTCCACGCGGCGCGCGAGGTCGGCGTACGTGACCTCCTCGCGCACGCGCGCGCCCCGACGACCGGGCCGCGTCCAGCGCCGGAGCGCGACGGCGTCCGCGGACGCGTGCCCGGGGGCGCCCCGCTCGAGGATCGGGCCCAGCAGGTGGCGGGCCGCGTCGTCGGCCGCGGTCACGCCGCCTCCCCTGCCGACGGCACGGCCGATCCGGCGCCCGGGCACGCGGACCCGCCCGACGCGCCCACCCCGCCGCCGGCCGCCCGCACGACGAGCGAGCGGTACGCGGGGATGAGCACCCCGCGAGCGACGGCACGCTCGGTGACCTCGAGGCCTCGCCCCACTGCGGCGACGGGACGCAGGGCGTCCAGCACCGCGTCGACCTGGGCCATGGCGAGCGGCATGCCGAGGCAGAAGTGCGGGCCGGCGCCGAACCACAGGTGCCGCACGGCCGGGTCGACGGGTGCGTCCGGGTCGAAGGGGCCCGCGTCCTTGCAGCAGGAGATCGTCGCGATCACGACCCGGTCCCCCGCGCGGACGCGGACGTCGCCCACGGTCGCGTCGGTCCGCACCGCGCGCAGCATCGCGGGCGTGGGCGCCGTGACCCGCAGCGCCTCCTCGACGACGCGCCCGCGCAGCGCCGCGCCCTCGGGACCGGGCTGCGCGGCCAGGAGCCGGTCGAGCCAGCCCGTGTCCGCCGTGAGCGCGACGAGGCGCGGCACAAACGACTGGATCGTCTCCGTCCCGGTGAGGACGAACGCGCCGACCGCGCCCATCGCCTCGTCCTCCGAGAGCCCGAGCTCGCGCATGCGGCCCGGCACGGTCGCGGGGTCGCCGTCCCGGTACGCGTCGCGCGCCGGGGCGGAGAGCCGCGCGAGGACGGCTCGCGCGTGCCGCACCTGCGCCGGCGTGAGGCTGCGCCGGTGCAGCCGCACGAGCCCGACCACGGACTGCGCGGCCGTCATCGCCTCGCGCACGGCGGCGTCGGTGGGCGGCAGCCCGGTCATGGCGCAGATGACGGTGCCCGCCATGGTCGCGGTCTCCCCGACGAGGTCGACGCGCTCGCCCGCGAGCAGGCGCGGGGCGAGGCCCGCGAGGACGTCGGGGACGCTCACCGCGACGAGCTCGCGCACCGCGCGCGGGGTGAAGAGCCCCGAGAGCGCGCGGCGCAGGCGCGCGTGGTCCGCGCCCTCCATGTTGAGCAGCACGGACGGGCCGAGCACGGGCGTCCAGAGGTCCGACGGCGACCCCGGGCCCACCTTGGTGAAGCGCTCGGTGTCGAGCAGCACGGCTCGCGCGGTCGCGGCGTCGGACACGACCACCCCGATGCCGGGGACGCGCACGACCGGACCGCGGTGGCGCAGCGCCCGGATCGCCGGGTAGACGAGCGGGTGCGCCCCGCGCTGGACGCGCTCCTCCCAGCGCATCGCCGCGGCGAGCCCGGCGGGCGCGGGGGCGAGCGTCGTCCCGGTCACCGGATGTCCACGACGTCGGGCCGGTAGCGGTGGTCGGCGTACCAGCCGAGCGTCCGCACGAGGCCCCACGCGTGCGCGCGGCGCGCCGACGCGAGCACGACGACCTCGCGGTGCGCGCCGTACCTCCGGGTCAGGCGCCGCACCGCGTTGACGAGCGCCCGGTCCTCGTGGACGTCCTCGATCGCGGTGCGCGGGAACCCGCCCGCGGCCTCGTAGAGCTCGGCCGTGATCGCCATGTTGCAGCCCGGCGC
Source organism: Cellulosimicrobium sp. NPDC055967 (assembly GCF_042269845.1). NCBI lineage: Bacteria > Bacillati > Actinomycetota > Actinomycetes > Micrococcales > Promicromonosporaceae > Cellulosimicrobium > Cellulosimicrobium sp. NPDC055967. The sequence continues at coordinate 161,814 of NZ_JBHJYJ010000008.1, forward strand.
CATGACGTACGGGCCGAGGTAGGACGGGTCCTGGTTGCCGGGCCGGAAGCGCCCGAACGTGCTCGCGACGCTCACCGCCGCCGACAGCACCCCCTGCTGGACGCGCGAGACCGGCCGGTCGTCCGTCCGGGCCACGAGCCGGCCCGCGACGAGGTCGTGCCCGCTCGCGAACGCCGCCCGCACGCGCCGGGTCCAGTCCGGCAGCGGGAGGCAGTCGGCGTCCGTGCGGGCGAGGTGCGTCGCCCCCTGCTCGATCGCCGCCCGCATCCCCGTGTCGGCCGCGGCGCCCGTGCCCTTCTGCGGCTCGTCGACCACGCGCCAGCGCGTCATGCCCCACGCCGCGGCGGTCGCGCGGACGAGGTCGCCCGTCCCGTCCGACGACCCGTTGTCGACGACGACGAGGTCGAAGTCGGTGTCCTGCTGGTCGCGCAGCGCCTCGAGCGTCGCGACGATCCCGTGCGCCTCGTCGCGCGCGGGCACGACGACCGCGAGCCGCTGCGGGCTCGCGACGTGCCGCGTGAACCGGCGCGCGGTCACAGCCGCACCACCGTCGCGCCGATGCTGATGCCGCCGGCGAGCCCGACGAGCACGACGACGTCCCCCGGCCCGACCCGGCCGGTCTCCAGCGCCGTGGCGAGCTGCAACGGGAGCGTCACGGAGGCGACGTTGCCGTGGTCGGCGACGGTGACGAGCGTGCGGCCCGTCGGGAGGCCGAGCGCGGCGTGCACGTCGTCGAGGTACGCGACGGCGACCTGGTGGACCGCGACGAGCGCGACGTCGTCCCACCCGAGGCCCGCACGGCCCAGCGCGTCCAGGACGACACCCGGGCCCAGCGCGAGGAACGCGTCGCGCAGGCGCGAGCCGTCGATCTCGAAGTAGGTCCGCTCGAGGTCGCGCGGGTGCGCGGTGCCGCCGCCCGGGAGCATGCCGACGTCCCAGTGCGTCGACTCCGCGCCGAACGCGCTCGCGAGGATGCCGCGCGGGGCGGGCACGCCGTCCGCGTCGCGCGCCTCGGCCTCGACGGCGGTGGCGCGGCGCACGAGGACCGCCGCCCCGGCGTCGGACATCGTGTAGCCCGGCGCGGAGAGCAGGTACGTGGCGCGGTCCGGGACGTCCCAGCGCACCGCGCGCGACGGCGCCTCGCCCGACGCGATGAGGACGGTCGTGTACCGGCCGGTCCCGATGAGCGCCTCCGCGACCTCGATCGCGTTGAGCACCGAGTTGCACGCGTTCTTGACGTCCATCACCGGCGCCCGGACGCCGAGCTTCGCGGCGACGATGTGGCTCGTCGCGGGCTCGACCATGTCCTGGCTCGCCGACGCGAAGAGCAGCAGGTCGACGTCGTCGGTCGCCAGCCCCTCGGTCGCGAGCAGCTTCTCCGCGGCCGCCACCGCGAGGTCGGACGCGTCCCAGTCGTCCGGGAGCACGTGGACCTGCCGCACGCCCGTGAGGCGCGAGACCATCGGCACGCGCGGCGCCGCGCCCGGGTTGCGCGCCGCGAGGGCGCGCTCCGCCTCGCGCACGTCGACCGTGCGCTCGGGCAGGTGGACCCCGACCGCGGCGAGCACCGCCGTTGGCGGAGCGAGGGGCGGGCGGGACACCGTCCCGGCAAGGTTGTCTGGCACGCGCGACACAGTAGCCAAGCAGACCCGCTCCGACGGCGGTCGTCCACAGGATCCGATGGGGTGAACTGCCCATCCCCAGATCGCGGCGTGCCCGCCCGGAGCCGCCGCGCGTGCGCCACACTGACCCGGTGACTGCGACTACGACCGCGCCGGTGACCACCCGCGAACGACGCCGCGCCCTGCCCACGACCCGGCGCGAGCTGCAGGTGCTCGCCGCCGCGCGGCCCGCGATGGCCGGCGTCCTGCTCGCGGGCGGAGCGCTCGCGGGTGCGCGCACGGGCGGTGGCCTGCGCAAGGTCCCGGGGCTCGGCTGGGTGACCGCGGACCCGACGGTCGGGCGCCGCATCCTCACCGACCACCGGCACTTCACGATCGTCGGCGAGGGCGGGGTCGGGCACCTGTGGGCGCAGATCCTCGGCGACTGGGTGCTCGACCTCTTCGACGGACCGGGCCACCACGACCTGCGCACGCGCTCGCGCGAGCTGTTCACCGAGGCGAGCGCCGGGGCGCTCGTCGACGGCGCGTGGTCCGTCGCCCTCGACGACGCGAGACGGACCCTCGCGGCGGGCAGCACGGTCGACGTCGGCCGGCTCGCGCGCGTGCTCGTGGGGCGGATGATGATCTCCCTGCTCGGCATCCCGACGCTCGGCGGCGCGGCCGCCCCCGACGGCGCCGCCGCCGTCGTCCCCGGCGACGACGACGCGCTCGCGGCCTTCGCGACGGGCGAGCGCCTCGCGTCGATCGCGCTCGGCAGCGCGGGCTCGACGTACCTCTCGCCGGAGCAGGTCACCGCGGCGCAGGCGATCGTCGCCGAGCTGACCCGGGGCGTGCCCGACGGCTGGCGCCACGCCCCCGCCGACCGCCTGCTCGGCCGGTGCCGCGAGCTCGGCCTGGGGCTGGAGGAGACCACGGGGCTCGCGAGCCTGCTCATGGTCGCGGGCACGGAGACGTCGGCGTCCGCGATGGCCCGCACGACCGCGCTCCTCGTCGACACGGGCGAGCAGCACCGCCTGCTGCGGCTCATGGCCGACGAGCGCGCGCACCCCGTCGAGCGCGCCGCGGGCGAGCCCGACGCCGTGGAGAACGCCGTGCGCGAGGGCCTGCGCGTGACCAGCCCGGCGTCGGTCATCGGGCGCGGGGTCTCCGCGGACGTCGAGGTCGCGGGGCGCACCCTGCGCGCCGGCGAGCGCGTCATGATCCTCACGTGGGCCGCGAACGTCGCCGCGGGCCCCTTCCGCGCCGACCGGCCGTACGTGCGCGAGACGCGCCAGCTCTGGTTCGGTGCCGGGCGCCACCTGTGCCTCGGCGCCGCGCTGGCGCGCGCCGAGATCGCCGCGCTGCTGCACGCCCTGTTCGACGACGGCGCGCCCCTGCGCGTGGTGTCCCGCCGCGCCAAGCGGCGCGTGCTCGTGCCGGGCTACGACGAGCTCGTCGTCGCGCGCGCCTGACGCGGCGAGGCCGGGCCGCGGCGCGCCGGGCGTCAGCCCTGGGGCGTCACGCTCCACGTGCCCGCGGTCTTCACGGCCAGGACGCCGGGCAGCACCAGGTCGAACGTCTCGGTGAACGCCTCGGTGTCGCCGAACACGCGCGACGCCTCGCGCGTGACGCCGAAGTACCGGCCCTGGAAGGAGTCCTCCGGCCCGGCCGGCGTCCACGCGACCTCGGCGCTCGCCGCGGTGCCGTCCAGCCGCAGGACGGTCGAGCCGGTGCCCGACTGCGCTCCCGTCACGGGCGGCAGGTCGTTCCAGCTCTCGAGCCGCACCGACCAGTCCCCCGGCGTCTCGAGCCAGATCGACTGCTGCGGCGCGGAGTCCTCGAACACGTCCATGAGGTAGGAGCCGGCCGCCTCGCCGAGGGTGCCGGGGTACGGGGTGACGCCCGTCGGCGCCATGAACGCCCGGGTGTCGGCGCACTCTCCGCAGTCGAGGTGCACCACGACGGCGAACTCGCCGTCACGCAGGAACGACACCGCCGCGCTCCCCGTACCGCTCACGACGGCGGGCGCACCGGCGGCGACCGTGCCGGCGTCGACCGCCTGCGCGGGCGGCTCCGACGGCCGGTCCGCGAGCGGGTCGTCCACGTCGTCGGTCGCCTCCGTCGGCGCGTCGGCCGCGCTCGTCGCGTCGTCGGGCTCGGCCGACGGGGTCGGGGTCGCGGCCGACGTCGTCGGTCGCGGACCCGGCTCGTCACCGGCCGAGCACGCGCCGAGCACGACGACGCAGGCTGCGGCGACGAGGAGCGGCACGACGACTGGGACGGGCCTCGGACGACGCGGGGAGCTCACGGGACCGGTTCTCATGGGACCAGGGTCGCAGGCGCGCCCGGCGCCGGTCGCGGGCGTCTCACCGGTGCGGCGGCACAGGTGGACGGTCAGTCGCGCGCCTGCCAGGTGCAGACGCACGCCTCGTTGCCCTCGGCGTCGGCGAGGACCCAGAACGCGGGCGCGCGACGGTCGGACACGAGGTGCCCGCCCGCGGCGATGGCCGCGGTGACGCGCGCCTCGGCGACGTCGTGCGGCACGGTCACGTCCACGTGGATGCGGTTGCGCTGCTCGCGCGGCGCGTCCATCTGCTGGAACCAGAACGCGGGGCCGTGGGCCGTCGGGTCGTGGAGGTCGGGCGCGGGCAGCTCCGGGGAGCCCTCGTCGAACCCGAGGACCGCGCGCCAGAACGGCTGGACCGCCGAGCCGACCAGGGTGTCGATCGCGATCTCGAGGTCCTGCACCGCCGTCGGGTCCGCGACCAGGTCGAGCTCGCGCGCCGCGGCCGAGACCTGTCGCGCGAGCGCGACGTCGCGCGTGCTGACGCCGCCGACGTCGTGCGAGGACAGCCGGACCGTCACGGTCCCGTAGCGCAGGTCCACGTCCGGGTGGTGGTTCGCCGCCTCGGCGAGCTCGCCGATCGCGTCGACCAGCTCCACCCCCGCGGTGAACGACCCGGTGCGGAACAGCGTCTGCACCGTCCCGAGGATGAACCGCCAGTCCTCGACGCCGTCGCTGTCGTGGAACTGCCGCGCGGTGATGCGGTCGTCCGTCGTGGCCATCCGTCCGCTCCTTCGGGTCGACACCCCTGCCGTGATCTCGTGGCGGCGGCTGGACGCCACGTGGTCCGGCGGCCGGTCACGCACCCCATGCTGACGCGTCCAGGCGCAGCACGCCAGGCCAACCGGCCCGCTCCCGCGCCGTGGCTTCTAGAGGATCGCGACGAGGATCGCGACGATCGTCAGGTCGGCGAGCACATGGGCGATCCACGGGAGGAGCAGACCGCCGCTGACCTGCCGAAGGACGCTGAGCATCGCGCCGTACACCCCGGCGAGAGCGACTCCCCACCACCCGCTGGGGAAGCCGAACCAGTGCGACGCGCCGAAGGCCGTCGCCGCGGTCAGCACCGCCCAGACCGACGTTGCCTCGAGGCCGAGCGCACGCTGCAGCACGCCGTTGTACGCGAGCTCCTCCGCCGCGGCGTTGACGACCGCGAACCCGAGCGCGCCCGCGACGAGGACGACCGGTGAGGCGTCACGCACAAGACTGAGGTGGGCCTCGTGGCCGCTCCCGTCCTCGCCCGCCGCCCACGCCCACAACACGAGCGCGAGCCCGGAGAGGGGAACCACCGCCAGTGTGAGGAGGACCCCGGGCCGCGCGACCGTCCCGCGCGAGAACCAGTCGTCGACGAGCCCGATCCTCGCGTACCTGCTCACGAGCGTGTACAGCGCGACCGCGACCGCGAGCGGCACCGGCCACAACCCGACTGACGCCGCGCTGTCGAGGCCTGTTGCCTCGAGCACCAGGGCGACCACGCGCATCGACCACAGCGCGGCGAGCAGGCACAGGGTGAGGACGGCGACGCTCCGCGCCCCCGACACGGCGCGCCCGCCGGCGTCCTGCACCCTCGGCACCGGACGCTCGACGACGGCCACCACTGCTGCCACCACGAGGATCACGCACGCGGCGTCGGCACGGCCACCGACGACCACCGCCCCGACGAGTGCCGCCGACGCAGCGACGAGCATGGCCGACCGTCGGGTGCCAGGGCGTCGGCCCGTATCGGCGCTCGCCACCTGCAGGTTCATCGGACCCCCCGAACCTCGGGTGCGACGGCGACGCCGCGGAGCACGAGGTGGACGGACAGCACCGAGGTGATGCCGTCGACGGAGACGACCTGGTCCGACGCTCCGTCGGCAAGGGCGAACCGCTGGAGCTCGAGCGGGCCCCGGGCGTCGGTAGGACTCGCCAGGACGTAGAGGTCGTCGTCGGTGAAGAGCGTGCTCGCGCTCCGTCCGTCCCAGAGGGAGATACCCGTGTCGAAGAGCTCCGTCGTCACACCCGTCGCGAGCTCTGTCGAGAACACACCTCCGCTCGGCGCCAGCCAGCGCAGCCGACCGTCCGCCACGGACGCGCTGCCGTACTGGGCGCTCGAGATCTCGTCGGTCGACAGGTCGAGGCGGCCGCCGTCGTGGTCCACGAGGTCACGGCTGATCCGTTCACCGGTCTCCGTGTCCCAGGACAGGAGAACGGGCGCCATCCCGTAACCGCCGGTGCTGTCCGCCGCGCCGACCCGGCGACTCCCCAGCACGTGGACGACACCGTCGAGGCAGGGAGCCGCCACGACGCCGGTGCCGGCAGAGCCTTCTTCCTCGTGGGTCCCCAGCACCGTCTGGTCTCCCGGCCACAGGCGGGAGAGCACCGACCGGACCGTCTCGCTCGTCTCCGGAAGCTCGGGCAGCCCGGCGTCCTCCGGGATCGTCCCGGCGATCTCAGTCCATCCCACGAGCACGCCCGCGCAGTCCGCGACGACGCCGAAGTCCCCCTCGAGCGGAGTGGCCGTGGACCGCCCTGCCGTGTGGGCGACGAGAACGTCCCGGTAGCCGGACTCCCCCACGAAACCGTGGTTGTAGACGCCGACCATCGAACCGTCGATCTCGAGCAGCGCGTTCTGATAGTCGGGCTTCACGCTCTCGACGACACTCAACCCGTCGTCGCTGAGCAGGTAGTCGTGACCCGAGTCGGCGAAGAACAACCCGTCGTCCGTCCACACCGGCCGCCCGACGTCCATCGGCTCCGTCAGCAGAACGCGGTAGTGCCCGTCCGCGTCGACGAGGACGAGATAGCCGGTCGACCCGTGGGAGAAGGTGACGGACTGCGGTGACAGGAAGAACGCGACGACCGCGTCGCCGAGGTGGGCGTCCTCGGGCTCGACCTCATGGTCCCTCAGGGCGGAGACGCCCGAACATCCGGCGAGGATCCCCACGACGATGCACCCGGCAACCCAGCTCCTGACGACACGCCCTGCCCACATCTTCCACCGGCCCCCTGCGCAGCGATGCGGGCCGGCACGTCACCGCCCCGCGCACAGAGGATCGTGCGTCACGCCCGCCGGGCGCAACACGGTCTCATCGACCGGAGACGCCCGGCGGCCTCTACTCGAGGATCGCGCCGCGGGACGCGGACTGGACGAGCTTGGCGTACTTGGCGAGCACGCCGCGCGTGAACGTCGGCGGCAGCGGCGCCCACCCGTCGCGGCGCGCGGCGAGCGTGTCCGCGTCGACGAGCAGGTCGAGCGTCTTGTTCGCCACGTCGAGCCGGATCGGGTCGCCGTCGCGCACGAACGCGATGGGTCCGCCGTCGACCGCCTCCGGCGCGACGTGCCCGACGCACAGGCCGGTCGTCCCGCCGGAGAAGCGGCCGTCGGTGAGCAGCAGGACGGTCTTGCCGAGCCCCGCGCCCTTGATCGCACCCGTGATGGCGAGCATCTCGCGCATCCCCGGGCCGCCCTTGGGCCCCTCGTACCGGATGACGACGACGTCCCCGTCGGTGATCGTGCCGTCCTCCAGGGCGTCGAGCGCCGCGCGCTCGCGCTCGAAGACGCGGGCCGTGCCCTCGAACACGTCCTCGTCGAACCCGGCGGACTTCACGACGGCGCCCTCCGGCGCGAGCGACCCGTGCAGGATCGTGATGCCGCCGGTGTGATGGATCGGGTTGTCGAGGGCCCGCAGGATCTTGCCGTCCGGGTCCGGCGGGTCGATGTCGGCGAGGTTCTCCGCCACGGTGCGCCCCGTGACCGTGAGCGCGTCGCCGTGCAGCAGCCCCGCGTCGAGCAGGGCCTTCATCACGACGGGCACGCCGCCGATGCGGTCGACGTCGTTCATCACGTAGCGCCCGAACGGCTTGAGGTCGCCGAGGTGCGGCACGCGGCTCGCGACCCGGTCGAAGTCGGCGAGCGTGAGGTCGACCTCGGCCTCGTGCGCGATCGCCAACAGGTGCAGCACCGCGTTGGTCGACCCGCCGAACGCCATGACGACGGCGATCGCGTTCTCGAACGCCTCCTTGGTCATGATGTCGCGTGCGGTGATCCCGAGCCGCAGCAGGTTGACGACGGCCTCGCCCGAGCGGTGCGCGAACGCGTCGCGGCGCCGGTCCGCCGACGGCGGCGCCGCCGAGCCGGGCAGCGACATGCCCATCGCCTCGGCGACCGACGCCATCGTGTTCGCCGTGTACATGCCGCCGCACGCGCCCTCGCCGGGGCAGATCGCCCGCTCGATGCGGTCCACGTCCTCGCGGCTCATGAGCCCGCGCGCGCACGCCCCGACGGCCTCGAACGCGTCGATGAGCGTGACGTCCTTCTCCGTGCCGTCGGAGAGCTTGACCCAGCCCGGCATGATCGACCCGGCGTAGAGGAACACGCTCGCGAGGTCCAGCCGCGCGGCCGCCATGAGCATCCCCGGCAGCGACTTGTCGCACCCCGCGAGCAGCACCGTCCCGTCGAGGCGCTCCGCCTGCACGACCGTCTCGACCGAGTCCGCGATGATGTCGCGGCTCACGAGCGAGAAGTGCATCCCCTCGTGGCCCATGGAGATGCCGTCGGACACGGAGATCGTCCCGAACTGCAGCGGGTACCCGCCGCCCGCGTGCACGCCCTCCTTCGCGCCCTGCGCCAGCCGGTCGAGCGACAGGTTGCACGGCGTGATCTCGTTCCACGAGCTCGCGATGCCGATCTGCGGCTTGGCGAAGTCCTCGTCGCCCATCCCGACGGCGCGCAGCATCCCGCGCGACGCCGTCGCCTCCAGACCGTCGGTGACCTGGCGGGAACGAGGCTTGAGGTCGGGTCCGGCGTCGGTGCGCGGGGTCTGCCCAGTCATGCCCCCACTCTAGGAACGCCCTCGCCGGACGGCGCGCCGGACGTCCCGAGACACGCCGACCCGGCCAGGGACCGCACGGCATCATGGGCCCGTGCGCACACGATCCCTCGCCCCCGCTGCCCTCGTCTCCGCCCTCGCCCTGGTCGTGACCACCGCGTGCACCTCCCCGGGGCCGTCGGGCACGGACCCGGGTGACGCGACGTCGCCGGTGTCGGCGTCGCCGTCGAGCTCCCCGACCGCGACCCCCGACGACGTCGCGACCGAGGACGAGACCGGGACCGCACCCGAGGAGCAGCCCGCGGAGGAGCGCAGCGAGACGCCCGAGGAGTCGTTCCGTGCCTGGCTCGCCGCGAGCCGAGTGCCGGACGTCGAGGTCGCGTGCGGCTACCTCGCCCCGGAGCTCGTCGAGCGGATGGTCGCCGAGATGACGTTGCAGGGGTGGCCGGGCATCACGGACTGCGCGTCGATGACCACGACGACCGCGGGACTGTACGCGGCCGTCGGCGACGTCCCGGACGTCGAGATCGCGGTCCGCGAGGAGCGCGCCGACGCGACGGTGCTGTCCGTCGTCTACGCCGGCGGCGACTGCGGCAGCGCCGTGATGGCGCCCGCGGGGACGCGGTGGGTCGTCACGGAGCAGTCCGAGGAGGAGTGCTGACACCCTCCACGGGCGCACGCCCTGGCACGACGACGGGCCCGCACCTCGCGAGGTGCGGGCCCGTCGTCTGCCGGATCAGCGGCTGCGCTTGATGAGCGACACGTCGCGGACGGCGCCGCGGTCGGCGGAGGTCGCCATCGCGGCGTACGCCTGGAGCGCGGGCGAGACGTAGCGGTCGCGGTCGACAGGCTGCCACGGGTTCTCGCGCGCCTCCATCTTGGCGCGGCGCTCGGCGATCACCTCGTCCGGGACGTTGAGGCGGATGAGGCGCGTGTCGACGTCGATCTCGATCTCGTCGCCGTCCTCGACGAGGCCGATGACGCCGCCCGCGGCGGCCTCGGGCGAGACGTGGCCGACGGAGATGCCCGACGACCCGCCGGAGAACCGGCCGTCGGTGATGAGCGCGGTCACCTTGCCGAGACCCCGGCCCTTGATGAACGAGGTCGGGTAGAGCATCTCCTGCATGCCCGGGCCGCCCGCGGGGCCCTCGTAGCGCACGACGACGACGTGCCCCGGCTCGACCTGCTTGGTGAGGATCTTCTCGACCGCCTCGTCCTGCGACTCGCAGACGAGCGCCTTGCCGACGAAGTGGAAGACGTCCGGGTCGACCCCGGCGGTCTTGAACACGGCGCCGTCCTCGGCGAGGTTGCCGCGCAGCACGGCGAGGCCGCCCTCGACGGTGTACGCGTGCTCGAGGTCGCGGATGCAGCCGTCCGCCGCGTCGGTGTCGAGCGACTCCCAGCGGTTCGAGGTCGAGAACGCCTGCGTGGTGCGCACTCCCCCGGGCGCCGCGTGGAACAGCTCGATCGCCCGCTCGGTCGCCTTGCCGCCGCGGACGTCCCAGTCGTCGAGCCACTCCCGCAGCGTCGGGGTGTGGACGCTCGTGACGTCGTGGTCGAGCAGGCCCGCGCGGTCCAGCTCGCCGAGGAGGGCGGGGATGCCGCCGGCGCGGTGCACGTCCTCCATGTGGAAGTTCGGGTGGTTCGGCGCGACCTTGGACAGGCACGGCACCTGGCGGCTGATCCGCTCGATGTCGGTGAGGTCGAAGTCGACCTCGGCCTCCTGCGCCGCGGCGAGGATGTGCAGCACCGTGTTGGTCGAGCCGCCCATGGCGACGTCGAGCGCCATGGCGTTGGAGAACGCGGCCTTGGTCGCGATCGAGCGCGGCGCGACCGAGTCGTCCTCGTCCTCGTAGTAACGCTTGGCGAGGTCGACGATCGTGCGGCCGGCCTCGAGGAACAGCTCCTTGCGCGCGGCGTGCGTCGCGAGGGTCGAGCCGTTGCCGGGGAGCGACAGGCCGAGCGCCTCGGTGAGGCAGTTCATCGAGTTGGCGGTGAACATGCCCGAGCACGACCCGCACGTGGGGCACGCGTTCTCCTCGACCTGCGCGAGCGCGGCGTCGGACACGTCGTCGTCCGCCGAGTAGTTGATCGCGTTGACGAGGTTGAGGGGGGTCTTGGCGACGCCGTCGGCGACGACCGCCTTGCCCGCCTCCATGGGACCGCCGGACACGAAGATCACGGGGATGTCGAGCCGCAGCGCGGCGTTGAGCATCCCGGGCGTGATCTTGTCGCAGTTCGAGATGCACACGAGCGCGTCGGCGCAGTGCGCGTTGACCATGTACTCGACCGAGTCGGCGATGAGGTCGCGGCTCGGCAGCGAGTAGAGCATGCCGCCGTGGCCCATCGCGATGCCGTCGTCGACGGCGATCGTGTTGAACTCCTTGGAGACGCCGCCCGCCTCGCGGATCGCCGACGCGACGAGGTCGCCCATGTCCTTGAGGTGGACGTGGCCGGGGACGAACTGCGTGTACGAGTTCGCGATCGCGATGATCGGCTTGCCGAAGTCCTCCGAGCCCATGCCGGTCGCACGCCAGAGGGCGCGGGCGCCGGCCATGTTGCGGCCGTGGGTGGACGTCCGGGAGCGCAGGGGGCGGCTCATGTCGGTTCAGCTCCTTCGACGGGTGGCCGCGGCCGATCCTCCGGCCGCCGGGTCACATTACGCCCGTCGGCGACCGGACGAACCGGTCGTCCGTCTCGTGGTCGTCGGGCTACGTACGTGGAGTCCCTACCCACCGAGGGATGTCCACCTAAACGTTACGTAAGGGTTGAATCACCGCGGGTACCCCTGCCACCGTGGACGGGCACGTCACGGCCTGGACCTCCGCGACGCCTCGACGGAGAGCGGCACCACGTGGTGCAGCAGGTCAGGTCCCGGCACCGACCCGATCTTCAGATCCCGTTCCCGAGGGGGCACCTCATGTCCACGTCCACCACGCGCACGACCTCACCGCCCGGCAGCGCCTCCGAGCCCGCCGGGAGCGTCGGCGTCGCCCCGACGACCGGTCCCGTCACCCAGGACGACGTCGTCACCCGCTCCTCCGCGCGGCACGCCCTCGCGCTCGCCCGGCTCGGCGGCGCCGTCGTCTTCCTCTGGCCGTTCGCCGACAAGCTCCTCGGCCTCGGGTACGCGACGCCGCGCGAGCGCGCGTGGCTCGCGGGCGCGGCCCCGACCCAGGGGTACCTCGAGCACGGGGTCCAGGGCCCGCTCGCGGGCACGTTCACCACGATGGCGGGCCCGGTCACCGACTGGCTCTTCATGCTCGGGCTGCTCGGCGTCGGCCTCGCCCTCCTGCTCGGGATCGGCCTGCGCGTGGCCGCGGTGAGCGGCGCGCTGCTCTTCGGCATGCTCTGGCTGTCGCAGTGGCCGTTCGCGGCCGGGTCGAACAACCCCGTCGTCGACCAGCACGTCCTCGTGGTGCTGCTCCTCGTCGTCCTCGCGACGACGCTCGCGGGCGACACCTGGGGGCTGGGACGCCGCTGGGCCGCGCTGCCCCTCGTCCGCCGGGCGCCCTGGCTGCGCTGACCGCGGCCCGCCCGGCCGGGACCCGCGCGAGGTCGCAACGGCGCGACCTCGCGCGGCCACCGGCACGGTGCGCACGCGGCACCCCCGGTCAGGCGCCGCCCGTGTGCGCGCCCTCGAGCTCGTCGGCGTGGCGGACGTGCCGCGTGACCCACGGGGCGAGCGCGAACAGCGCGAGCGCGAACACGAGCGTCACGGCGCCGATGCCCCCGAAGTACGCGGTGTCCGACGCGCCCTCGGTGACCTGCACGACCTGCGCCGTGATGGCCTGGCCCGCGGCGGGGGCGAGGAACCAGAGCGCCATCGCCTGGGAGCGGAACGCCTTCGGCGCGAGCAGCGTCGTCGCCGCGAGGCCGACGGGAGACAGGCACAGCTCGCCGAGCGTCTGGATCACGTAGACGAGCACCAGCACCCACGACGGCGCCTTGCCGTCACCGACGACCGCGGACGCGACGGCGAGGAAGAGGAACGACACCGACGCGAGCGTGAGGCCGATCGCGAACTTGTTGGCCGTCGTCGGCCGGTCGCCCGTCTTGAGCCAGATCCACGCGAACACGGGCGCCAGGACGATGATCGACAGCGGGTTGACCGACTGGAAGAACTCGGGGCTGATGCCGACCCCGAAGAACGTGAGGTCGGTCCGGTCCTTCGCGAACGCGGAGAGCGTCGTGGCGGCCTGCTCGAAGATCATCCAGAAGAGCATCGCCGCCACGAACAGCGGGATGTAGGCGATGACGCGCGGCCGCTCGGCGTCGGTCACGCGCGGCGAGCGGTACATGACGACGAAGTACGCGATCGGCGCGAGGAACGCCAGGTAGGACATCGTGTCGATGAAGGTCGAGATGTCGAAGCCGCCGGCGACGAGCGCGGCGATCAGCCCGACGAGCACGACGCCCGCGGCGATGAGCAGGAAGATGCGCGCGATCTTCGCCCGCTCCTCCGGGCGGACCGGGTTGGGCACGTGCGCGCCGGCCTCGCCCAGGTAGCGCCGGCCTGCGACGAAGAACACGAGCGCGACGGCCATGCCGACCGCCGCGACGGCGAACCCGGCGTGGTACCCACCCCAGGCACGCGCCGCCCCGACGAGGAACGGCGCGACGAACGACCCCAAGTTGATGCCCATGTAGAAGATGGAGAAGCCCGAGTCGCGTCGCGGGTCGTCGCGCGCGTAGAGCTCGCCGACCATCGAGGACACGTTGGGCTTGAGCAGGCCGGTCCCGAGCGCGACCATCGCGATGCCGAGCATCGAGAACGTCAGCCCAGGGACCGTCAGGCTGACGTGACCCGCGGCGATGATGATCCCGCCGTACAGGACCGAGCGCCGCGAGCCGATCACCCGGTCGGCGAGCCATCCGCCGACGACCGAGAGCAGGTAGACGCTCGTGCCGTAGATCGAGACGAGCGCGAGCCCGGTCGTCTCGCCGATGCCCAGCCCGCCGTTCGCCACGGAGTCCGTGAGGTAGAACAGCAGGATCGCGCGCATCCCGTAGTAGCTGAACCGCTCCCACAGCTCCGTGGTGAAGAGCGTCAGCAGCCCGCGCGGGTGGCCGAAGAACGCGTGGTCCCCCTCGATCGCACCCGCCGCGGGCACCGAGTCAGACGCTGAGCCAGGCACCGAGTCAGACGCAGGACCGGCCGACGAGCCCGCCGGGCGCGCGACCCCGCCCGGGCCGGGCGGTGCGCCCGGGTCCGGCTCGACCTCGAACTCGCGTTCGCCGCCGCCACCCTGCGTCGTCATGCGTTCGATGCTCCCACCGGCGTGCGCGACGGGCGACCGTTAGCGTGGCCGGATGCCGACGATCTGGTGGTGCCGCCGCGACCTCCGCCTCGCCGACAACCCGGCCCTCGTCGCGGCGGTGGAAGCGGCCCGGGAGGCCGGCGACGACGTCGTCGCGCTCTACGTGCTCGACCCTCGCCTCTGGGGTGCGGCGGGCGACCCACGTCGCGCCTACCTCGCGCGGAGCCTCGCCGCGCTCGACGGTGCGACGGGCGGGCGGCTCGTCGTGCGGCACGGAGACCCACGCAGCGTCGTCCCCACGCTCGCGCGCGAGGTGGGCGCCGAGGAGGTGCACGTCGCGGCGTCGTACGAGCCGTTCGGCGTCGCGCGGGACGCGGCGGTCGAACGGTCGCTGCCCGACGCCGGGGCGCGCCTCGTGCGGACCGGCTCGCCCTACGCCGTCGCGCCCGGGCGTGTGGTAACCCGCACCGGGACACCCTTCCAGGTCTTCACGCCCTTCCGCGACGCGTGGGTCGCGCACGGGTGGCGCGAGCCGGCACCCCGTCCGCGTGACGTGCCGTGGGCGGACGTGCGGTCGGACGGCGTCCCGGACGACCCCGGGACGGACGCCCGTCTCCCCACCGCGGGCGAGGCGGCCGCGCGCCGCCGGTGGCGCGCGTTCCTCGCCGACCACCTCGCGGGCTACGCGACCGAGCGCGACCGCCCCGACCGAGCCGCGACGTCGGGCATGTCCGTGCCGCTCAAGTGGGGCGAGCTCCACCCGCGGACCCTTCTCGCGGACGTGCGGAGCGCCCTGCACGACGGGCTCGCACCGTCCGACGACGCGCTCGCCTACCGGTCCGAGCTCGCGTGGCGCGAGTTCCACGCGGACGTCCTGTTCCACCACCCGGGGGCGGCGCGGCGGTCGCTGCGCACGGTCGTGCCCGACGACGCGTGGGCGACCGGCGCGGACGAGGACCGGTACCTCGCGGCCTGGACGGCCGGGCGCACCGGCTACCCGCTCGTCGACGCCGGCATGCGTCAGCTCCTCGGCGAGGGATGGATGCACAACCGCGTACGGATGGTCGTCGCGTCGTTCCTCGTCAAGGACCTGCACGTGCGGTGGCAGCGCGGCGCGGCGCACTTCCTGGCGCACCTGGCGGACGGCGACGTCTCGCAGAACCAGCTCAACTGGCAGTGGGTCGCCGGCACCGGGCGCGACGCCGCGCCGTACTTCCGCATCTTCAACCCGGTGACGCAGGGCAGGACGTTCGACCCGGACGGCACGTACGTGCGCCGCTGGGTGCCGGAGCTGCGCGGCGTCGAGGGCCGGGCGGTCCACGAGCCGTGGACGCTGCGGGAGCAGCCCGCGGGGTACCCCGAGCGGATCGTCGACCACGCCGTGGAGCGGCGGGTCTCGCTCGACGACTTCGAGCGCGCCCGGCAGCGCTGAGACCTTTCTCAACCAGAGGGTTGACGGACACCGGTCGCGAGCGTAACGTCATCGTCAACCGAACAGTTGACTAACCGGACGCCGACCCGGCGCCCCACACGAGGAGGTCCCGTGACGGCCGACCCGCTCTCGCGCGTGTTCTCGGCGCTCGCCGACCCCACGCGCCGCGACATGGTGGCCCGGCTCGCGTCCGGCGACGCCAGCGTGGGCGAGCTCGCCCGGCCGTACGACATGTCCGTCCAGGCCGTGTCCAAGCACCTGCGGGTGCTCGAGGACTCCGGCCTGGTGACCCGCACGACGGACGCCCGGCGCGCCCCCGTGCACCTCGAGGCGGAGGTCTTCGACCTCATGACGAAGTGGATCGAGCGCTACCGGCGCGAGGCGGAGGACCGCTACCGCCGCCTCGACGACGTCCTGCGCGACCTGCCCGACGAGCCGGCCGCGCCCCCGAACGACCCGACGACAGGAGCATCATCATGACCACCACCGGCACCCACGAGACCGAGATCGTCGTCCCGGAGGACCTCCCGACGGTCCGCATCGTGCGCGAGTTCGACGCCCCCGCGGCGAAGGTCTTCCGCGCGCACGTCGACCCCGAGCTGTTCGCGCGCTGGAACGGCCCGCGCTACCTCACCCAGCGCAACGAGCTCTGGGACGTGCGCACGGGCGGCGCGTACCGGTACGTCCAGGTGGACCCCGACGGCAACGAGTACGCGTTCTTCGGCAGCGTCCACGAGGTGCGCCCGGACGAGCTCATCGTCCAGACGTTCACGTTCGAGGGCTTCCCCGACGGCGTCTCCCTGGACCGCCTCGTGTTCGAGGACCTGCCCGGCGGTCGCAGCCGGCTCACCGCGACGTCGCTCGTCGACTCGTTCGAGGGCCGCGACGGCTTCGTCGCCAGCGGCATGGAGGTCGGGGTCCGCGAGGGCTACGAGCAGCTCGACGAGCTCCTCGCGGAGTCCTGACCCGACCCGCGCGACGACGGGGCGGCACCCACCAGCGGTGCCGCCCCGTCGTCGTCGGTCGGGTTCGGTGGTTCCCCGTGCCCGGCCCCCGCGGCCGGGCACGGGAGTCTTCAGCCCCTCACGCCTCGCCGCGGGCGAGGAGGCGACCGGTGGGGCGGTCGAACGTGATCTCCTCGCCGCGCAGGTACGTCGCGACGACGGCGCCCGAGAGCACGCGGTCGGCGTACGGCGTGATGGGGTTCTTGTGGTGCAGGGCCCTCGGGTCGACGACGAACGCCGTGTCCGGCTCGACGATCGCGAGGTCGGCGTCGAAGCCGAGCGTGATCGAGCCCTTGCGCCGGAGCCCGGCGATGCCGGCCGGGCGTGACGACATCCACTCCACGACGCGCGCGAACGGCACGCCCCGCGTCCGGGCCTCCGTCCACACGATCGCGAGGCCGAGCTGGAGCGACGAGACGCCGCCCCACGCCGTCCCGAAGTCGCCCGTGTCGAGGTCCTTGAGGTCGAGGGTGCTCGGCGAGTGGTCCGAGACGACGCAGTCGATCGTGCCGTCGACCAGCCCCTCCCAGAGCAGCTCGCGGTTGTCGATCTCCCGGATGGGCGGGCAGCACTTGAACTGCGTCGCGCCGTCGGGGATCTCCTCGGCCGCGAGCGCCAGGTAGTGCGGGCAGGTCTCGACCGTGATCCGTACGCCCTCGCGCTTCGCGCTGCGGATCATCGGCAGCGCGTCGGAGCTCGACAGGTGGAGCACGTGGGCGCGCGCGCCCGTCCAGCGGGCTGCCTCGATCACGGCGGCGATCGCGACGTTCTCCGCGCCGCGCGGGCGGGACGCGAGGAACGTGTCGTAGTGGTCGCCGTGCGGCGTGGGCGCGTGCTCGATGGCGCGCGAGTCCTCGGCGTGCACGAGCATCAGCCCGTCGAAGTCCCCGAGGACGCGCAGGTCCGCCTCCAGCTCGTCGGGCTCGAGGTACCCGAACTCCTCGACGCCCGAGTGCAGCAGGAAGCACTTGAAGCCGAACACGCCGGCGTCCCACAGCGGACGCAGCTCGTCGGCGTTGCCGGGCACGGCACCGCCCCAGAACCCGACGTCGACGAACGCCTGGTCCCGCGCGACCTTCTGCTTGGTCTCCAGCGCCGCGACGTCGACCGTCGGGGGGATCGAGTTGAGCGGCATGTCGACGATCGTCGTCACCCCGCCCGCGGCGGCGGCCCGCGTCGCGGACGCGAACCCCTCCCACTCGGTGCGCCCGGGCTCGTTGACGTGCACGTGCGTGTCGACGAGCCCGGGGACCAGCACCTGGTGCGGCGCCAGCTCGACGACGCGCGCGCCGTCGAGCCCGGCGCCGAGCGGCTCGATCGCGCGGACCACTCCCCCGCTGATCCCGACCTCGCGCGGGTGCTCGCCGCCAGCCACGAGCACCCGCTCGCCGCGCACGACGAGGTCGTAGTCGCGCTCCGTCGTCGCGCTCATCGCGGCCTCCTCCTGTCCGGGCACCCGTTCGTGCTCCCCACGGTGCGTCACGCTCAGTCGAGCAGCGCGACGGCGGTCGGCGCGTCGTCGGCCGAGATCGCGAGGTCCTCGAACTCGTTCACGCCCGTGAGCTCGACCCCCATCGCGATGTTGGTCACGCGCTCGAGGATCACCTCGACCACGACCGGCACGCGGAACTCGGCCGCCAGGGCCTGCGCCTTGGCGAACGCGTCGCCCAGCTCGGCGGGGTCGGTCACGCGGATCGCCTTGCAGCCGAGGCCCTCGGCGACCTTGACGTGGTCGACGCCGTAGCCGTTCACCTCGGGCGAGTTGACGTTCTCGAACGAGAGCTGCACGTGGTAGTCCATGTCGAACGCGCGCTGCGACTGCCGGATGAGGCCGAGGTAGGAGTTGTTCACGACGACGTGCACGTACGGCAGGTTGAACTGCGCGCCGACCGCGAGCTCCTCGATCATGAACTGGAAGTCGTAGTCGCCCGAGAGCGCGACGACCGGCTCGTCCGGCACGGCCTTCGCGACGCCGAGCGCCGCCGGTCCGGTCCAGCCGAGCGGGCCCGCCTGGCCGGCGTTGATCCAGTGCCGCGGCTTGTAGACGTGGAGGAACTGCGCGCCGGCGATCTGCGAGAGGCCGATCGTCGTGACGTAGCGGGTCTCGGGCCCGAACGCCTTGTTCATCTCCTCGTACACGCGCTGCGGCTTGATGGGGATCTCGGTGAAGTGCGTCTTGCGCTGCAGCGTGCGCTTGCGCTCGGCGCACTCGGCGGCCCAGCCGGAGTAGTCGCGCGCCCGTCCGGCGTCGCGGCGCTCGCGCGCGACCTCGACGAACAGCTCGAGGGCCGCCTTCGCGTCGGACACGATGCCGTAGTCGGGCGCGAACACGCGACCGATCTGCGTCGGCTCGATGTCGACGTGGACGAAGGTCCGGCCCGCGCGGTAGGTGTCGAGCCCGCCCGTGTGACGGTTGGCCCAGCGGTTGCCGATCCCGAGCACGAAGTCCGAGGCGAGCAGGTTCGCGTTGCCGTAGCGGTGCGACGTCTGCAGCCCCGCCATGCCGGCCATGAGCGCGTGGTCGTCAGGGATGACGCCCCAGCCCATGAGCGTCGGGATCACCGGGACGCCCAGGGTCTCGGCGAGCTCGACGAGCAGGTCCTCGCCCCCCGCGTTGACGATGCCGCCGCCCGCGATCAGCAGCGGACGCTCGGCCGCGAGGAGCAGGTCGATCGCCTTCTCGGCCTGCGCGCGCGTCGCCGTCGGGCGGTGCACGGGCAGCGGCTGGTAGGTGGCCGGGTCGAACTCGATCTCCGCGAGCTGCACGTCGATCGGCAGGTCGATGAGCACGGGGCCCGGGCGGCCCGAGCGCATGAGGTGGAACGCCTGCTGGAACACCTGCGGCACCTGGCCGGCCTCGAGGACGGTCTTGGCCATCTTGGTCACCGGAGCGGCGATGCTCGCGATGTCGACGGCCTGGAAGTCCTCCTTGTCGAGCTTGGCGACCGGCGCCTGGCCCGTGATGCACAGGATCGGGACCGAGTCGGCCCACGCGGCGTAGAGCCCGGTGATCATGTCGGTGCCCGCGGGGCCGGACGTGCCGACGCAGATGCCGATGTTGCCCGGCTTCGCCCGGGAGTAGCCGTCGGCCATGTGCGACGCGCCCTCGACGTGACGCGCGAGCACGTGCCCGATGCCGCCGTGGGCGCGCATCGCGGAGTAGAAGGGGTTGATGGCGGCGCCGGGCAGGCCGAAGGCCTGGGTGGCTCCCTCGATCTCGAGGATCGCCACGGCGGCGTCCACCGCACGCATACGAGGCATGGTTTCTCTCCTTGCTGGAGGTGACGTCGTCGTCAGGGGGAAGGTCAGGAGCCGTCGCGGCCGGACAGGCGCTCGACGCCGCGGAACAGGCCGGAGTGGTCGAGGCCGCCGTCGCCGTTGGCGCGGGCGGAGGCCATGAGCTGGGCGACGAGGCCGCCGAGCGGCGCGACGACCCCCGCCTCGCGGGCCGCGGCGGTGACGATGCCGAGGTCCTTGTGGTGCAGCTCGATGCGGAACCCGGGACCGAAGTCGCGGTCGAGCATCTTGCGCGCCTTCTGGTTCAGCACGGCCGAGCCGGCGAGCCCGCCTCCGAGCACCTCGATCGCGGCGTCGGTGTCGACGCCGTACGCCTCGAGGAACACGACCGCCTCGGCGAGCGCCTGGATGTTCGCGGCGACGATGAGCTGGTTCGCGGCCTTGACGGTCTGTCCGGAGCCGTTCGGGCCCACGTGCACGACCGTCTTGCCGACGACGTCGAGGAACGGCTTGGCCGCCTCGAAGTCCTCGGGCGTGCCGCCGACCATGATCGACAGCGCCGCGTTGATCGCGCCGGGCTCGCCGCCCGAGACGGGGGCGTCGACGATCCGCAGCCCCGCGTCCTTCGCCTGCTGCGCGAGCGCGACCGTGACGTCGGGACGGATCGAGGAGAAGTCGACGACGAGCGCGCCCGGCTTCGCGTTCGCGAGGACGCCGTCGTCGCCCGTGAGGACCGCCTCCACGTCGGGCGAGTCCGGGACCATGATCGCGACGACGTCGGCGCCGGAGACCGCGTCGGCGACCGACCCGGCCGCGCGCCCGCCCGCCTCGACGAGCGGCGCGGTCTTCTCGGGGTTGCGGTTGTAGCCCGCGACGTCGTGACCGGCGTTCTGCAGGTGGACGGCCATGGGGCTGCCCATGATGCCGAGTCCGATGAAGGCGATGGAGGCCATGGTGTGCTCCTCTGGGTGGTTCAGGTCGGGGGTCGAGGCGGCCGACGGACGGCCGGGGGTCGCGTCAGCGCTCGGCGGCGGGGAGCCACGCGAACGGGTCGGCGGCGTCGGTCTTGTACTCGAGACCGATCCAGCCGTCGTAGCCGCCGGCGCGCAGGTCCTTGGTCCAGCGGTCGATCGGCAGGTCGCCCGTGCCGGGCTCGCCGCGCCCGGGCGCGTCCGCGACCTGCACGTGCGCGATGCGGCCTCGGTGGGTCGACAGGGCCGCGTCGACGTCGTCGCCGTTGACGGCCAGGTGGTAGACGTCGAACAGGAGGCCGAGGTTCGTCTCGCCGTGGTCGGCCGCGACCCGGTCGAGGACGCGCACGGCGTCGGCGGCCGTCTTCAGCGGGTACGCCGGCGCGCCGCTCACGGGCTCGACGAGCACCGTGCCGCCGATGCGCCCGACGGCGCGGGCCGCGAGCGCGAGGTTCTCGGCGCCGAGCGCGTCCTGCGCCTCGGGCGACTCGCCCTCCTGGCGGTTGCCGTAGAGCGCGTTGAACGCGCGGCAGCCGGTGCGCTCGCCGATCGCGGTGACGACGTCGAGGTTCGCACGCAGGTCGGCCGACCGCGCGGGCCACGACACGAGGCCGCGGTCGCCGCCGGGCATGTTGCCGGCGTCGAAGTTGAGCCCGGTGAGCTGGACGCCCGCCGCCTCGATCGCGCCGACGAACGCGTCCACCTCGTCCTGCGCCGGCGTGGGCGACGCGAACGGCCACCAGAACTCGACCCCGCGGAAGCCCGCGGCCGCCGCGGCTGCCGGCCGCTCGAGCAGCGGCAGGTCCGTGAGCAGGATCGAGCAGTTGACGGTGTACGTCGGTGCGGGGCTCATCGTCGTCTCCCTGGATCCGTCCGCGTCTCGCTGCGTTGCGATTCCATTCTGCGGAACTTTTCTTCTGCTGTATGGAAGTGTAGACACCGTTCATGCAGAGCGTCAACCGTCGAAGAGGCCTCGGTGCGACGTCCAGGCCGTCGGCGCCTTCCCGTAGCTGGTGCGATGGGAAGCCCGTCAGCGGAGTCTCACGAGGGCGCGCAAGGCTGAACCTCTCCCAGGCCTCGGGTGCAGACCCTGGCGACGACGGTGGCAAGAGAGGGCGACGAACTTGGGCTCGCGCGCTGCTCTCGTCCGCTCTCACACGACCCACGAAGGCGGGTCGTGCGACGGCTCCCGTTTCCGGCGTGCGCGCTCGAGTCGCGCTCGGCGACGTTCAGACGTCGTGCATCATCGGGATGGCGAAGGCGAGACGCGCTGCCGCTCGGTCAGGAGGTCAAGGGCCGGTCGCGGTGCTCTTCGAGGAGTGGGCGGGCGTGGCCTTCGTGGAGGCGCAGAACGCGAGGCTCGACGGAGGCGCAAACCTCGTCGCTACAGGGACGTTCGTCGACAGGCGGAATCGACGTGCGGCCTGGTCCTCCACGACGCATGACGGCGACCGGTCGGGACCGGGCCTGAGTCACAGTCCCGTGGTACCCACTCCGTACTCGGCTTGCTCCGGCGTGAATCCTTCGAAGAGCAACTGGTCGACGAGACCGGCTCGCGAGAACGACGTCAAGTCGAGGTAGCTCGCCGCGCTCTCGGCGGCCTCCGCGTTCCAGTCAACGCCGCCCTCGGCCTCGAGTCGAGCGATGGCGAACTCGGCGTCGGCCGTGCTGAAACCCTCGAACTCGAGCTGCCCGATGAGGCCCGAACGCGAGAACCCCGTCAGGTCGAGGTAGCTCACGGCCGACCGGTACGCATTCTGCTGCGCGACCGACCCGATCCTCGCCGCTTCGGCAGCGGCCGCCTCTGCAGCAGCAGCCTCGTCAGCGAGTCGCTGCTCCTCCGCCAGCCGCTCCTCCTCGGCTTCCGCCGCCGCCGCAGCTTCCTCCTCGGCGAGGCGATCCGCCTCTGCTTGCTCCTCCGCAGCGATCTCGTCAGCCGACTTCTCGCCCGTATCGGCATCTTGCGTCGTCGCGACGACGACGGGATCTTCGCCTGCGCCGCCATTCCCGCCGACCAGCGCCGCGATGGCGACGATGAGCAGGACCACACCGCCTGCTCCCGTCAGGAGCTTGTGCCGCGCAATCCAGGACTTCCTCTGTGCTGCGCCAACGCTCTCCTCGCCGACACCGACCTCGGCAAGCGACTCTCGGGAATCGGAAGAACCGGCCCCGGCGTCATCGACCCAGAACCGCCACCCCTGCGGCGCGGGTCCCCATGCGGGGTCAGGCGACCAGCCTGGCGGCGGTGACCACCCTGGAGGGGGCGGCGGCCAGTTGGGCGGGGAGTTGTAGCGCGGTGCCATGAACACTCCATTGGTTCACGTGATCCGTTGCTGTACACCTCACTGTGGCACCGCCGGCGGGCCGAGAACCGTTCGGAGCCGGATGATCTTGCCGCCGCGCCGGGTGAAATCCCTGAAGCGCGTCGAGGGCCCGGCTCCGCGTGCGGAACCGGGCCCTCGTCGTGCTTCGTCAGGTCGCGTCAGCGCCGGCGGTCGAGCTTGACCTGCCGGTTCACGTCCTTGTAGAGCAGGTAACGGAACGGCTTGGGGCCGCCCGCGTAGCAGGCCTGCGGGCAGAACGCGCGGAGCCACATGAAGTCGCCCTCCTGGACCTCGACCCAGTCGCCGTTGAGGCGGTAGACCGCCTTGCCCTCGAGCACGTAGAGCCCGTGCTCCATGATGTGCGTCTCCGCGAACGGGATGGACCCGCCGGGCTGGAACGTCACGATGTTGACGTGCATGTCGTGCGCGAGGTCGTCGGGGTCGACGAACCGTGTCGTGACCCACACCCCGTCGGTGTCCGGCATCGCGCGCGGCTCGACGTCCTGCTCGCGCGTGACGAACGACGTCGCGGTGTGGCCCGGGATCGGCTCGTAGACCTTGCGGATCCACTGGAACGCCGCCTTGGCGTCCGACCGGTTGTGCAGCGCCCACCGCTCCCCCGCCGCGAGGTACGCGTACCCGCCCGGCTCCAGCACGTGCTCGACGCCCGCGAGCGTGAGCACGAGCGTGCCCTCGGTGACGAAGACGACGGACTGCACCGTCTCCTCGTCCTCGCCCTGGTCCGACCCGCCGCCGGGCGAGACCTCCATGACGTACTGCGCGAACGTCGTCGCGAACCCCTCGATCGGCCGGGCGAGCACCCACAGCCGGGTCTTCTCCCAGCCGGGCAGGTTGCTCGTGACGATGTCGCGCAGCACGCCGCGCGGGATCACCGTGTAGGCCTCGGTGACGATCGCGCGGTCGGTGAGCAGCTCGGTCTGGCCGGGCAGGCCACCCTGCGGGGTGTAGTAGGGGGTGGTCTGGGTCATGGGTTCACTCCTCGAGATGATGGCCCGGGCCGACGGCGGTCGGTCGCGGCGGGCTGGACGGGGGCGGCGGGTGGACGGGAAGGTGCGCGGGCGTGGGTCAACCCGCGACGAACTGCGGGGCGTGGCCCGAGACGCGGACGGCGTCGAGCCCGGCGCGGTCGAGACCGGTCGCGGCGCGGACCTCGGCCTCGGTGAGCGCGCCGCAGTCGACGCCGCGCCCGAGGAACCAGGCCATCGCCTTGGCCGTAGCGGGCTCGTCGAGCACGCCGCCGGCGTCGGGCACGAACCCGACGTACGCGGCGAGGCGCGCGAGCGCCGAGGCCGCGCCCTCGCGGTAGAACGCGTACGTCGCCGCGAACCGGCTCGGGAGCTGCGCGGGGTGCAGGTCCCAGCCCTGGTAGTAGCCGCGCTCGAGCGAGCGACGCACGAGCCGTCCGTGCAGGAGCCACGCCGCGTCGACGGCCTGCGGGTCGCCGACCGGGAGCACGTTCGTCGAGCCGTCCGAGAGCCGCACCCCCGTGCCCGCGACCGCGAGCTGCATGGCGGACTTCGCGTGGTCGGCCGCGGGGTGCTCCATCGACTGGTACGCCGCCGCGATGCCGAGGGACGCCGAGTAGTCGTACGTGCCGTAGTGCAGCGCGGTGACGCGGCCGGGTGCGGCGTGCACGAGCCGCGCGACGGTCGCGGTGCCGTCCGCCGCGAGCAGCGCCTGCGGCGTCTCGACCTGCACCTCGAACCGCAGGCTGCCCGGCTCCAGGCCGTTCGCCGCCTCGACACGCTCGCACGCGACCGCCATCGCCTCGACCTGCTGCGGCGCGGTGACCTTGGCGAGCGTGACGACGAAGCCGTCGGGCAGGCCCGCGTGTCCCTGCGCGGCGCGGGCCGCGACGAGCTCGGCCACGAACAGCGCGAGCGTGCGCACCCCGCGCCGGCGCGTGGCGGCCTCGAGGCACTTGATCCGGATGCCGGAGAACGGCGTCGCCGTGCCCTGTGCCTCGGCCCGCGCGAGCTCGCGCGCGGCCGCCGTGACCGCGGCGTCCTCGGCCGCGTCCCCGCGGTCCCCGAACCCGTCCTCGAAGTCGATCCGCAGGTCCTCGATCGCCTCGACCGCGAGCTTGGCGCGCACGCGCTCGGCGACGGCGTCGGCGAGGCCGTCCCCGGAGCCCGCACCGATCCCGAGCAGGTCGACGAGGCGACGTACCCCATCGACAGCACCGCCCGCCGCGTCGACGGCCTCTCGCGCCCGGGCCGCCCACTCGGGCACGAGACCCGCGGTGTACCGGTCGCCCGGCACGTAGACGGTATGCACGGGCTGGCGCGAGCCGTCGTCGCCCGGGTACCGCGCCTCGAGCTCCGCGTCCCACGGCCCGAGCAGACCGTCGAGCGTCGCGTGCAGCGCGGCGGTCCCCTGCTCGCTGAAGCCCTTCCCTGATGCCGAGCCCGATCCCTCCGGGAACCCCGCCGGCATCAGGAGGCGTCCTGCTCGTGCGCGACGACGTCCTCGTACGCGGGCAGCGTGAGGAAGTCGACGTAGTGCTCGTTGAGCGCGATGTCCGCGACGAGCGCGGCGGCCCGGTCGTACGGGCCGGCGTCGTACGCCTCGTGCCCGACGTCGTCGCGCAGCCGGGCGGTCTCCTCGCGCAGGAGCGTGCGGACCAGGTCGGCGGTGATCGTCGTGCCCGCGCCCTCCCCCGCGGTGAACGACGCGCCCGAGCGCACCCACTGCCACACCTGCGAGCGCGAGATCTCCGCGGTCGCGGCGTCCTCCATGAGGTTGTGGATCGCGACCGCGCCGTTGCCCGCGAGCCACGCCGCGACGTACGCGACCGACACGTAGAGGTTGTTGCGCAGCCCGGCCTCCGTGATGTCACCCCCTGCGGTCGAGACGTCGAGGAGCTGCTCGGCCGTGACGTGGACCTCAGGGCGCTGCCGGTCGAGCTGGTTGGGCCGCTCGCCCAGCACGCCGTCGAACACCTCGCGGCACACGGGCACGAGGTCGGGGTGCGCGACCCACGACCCGTCGAACCCGTCGCCCGCCTCACGCTGCTTGTCGGCGCGCACCTTGTCGAAGGCCTGGGCCGTGACCTCGGGCTCGCGACGGTTCGGGATGACCGCGGCCATGCCGCCCATCGCGAAGGCGCCGCGCCTGTGGCACGTCTGGACGAGCAGCTCCGTGTACGCCCGCATGAAGGGCGCGGTCATGGTGATGGCGCCGCGGTCGGGCAGCGTGAACGACGGACCGGAGTCGCGGAAGTACTTGATGACCGAGAACAGGTAGTCCCAGCGCCCGGCATTGAGCCCCGACGCGTGGTCGCGCAGCTCGTAGAGGATCTCGTCCATCTCGAACGCGGCCGGGATGGTCTCGATGAGGACGGTCGCGCGGATCGTCCCGTGCGGGACGCCCAGGGACTCCTCGGCGTGCGTGAAGACCTCGTCCCACAGCCGCGCCTCGAGGTGCGACTCCATCTTGGGCAGGTAGTAGTAGGGGCCCGAACCGCGCGCGAGGAGCTCCGCGGCGTTGTGGAAGAAGTGCAGGCCGAAGTCGACGAGCGCGCCGACGGCGGGCGTCCCGTCCACCGTGAGGTGCACCTCGTCGAAGTGCCACCCGCGTGGTCGCACGACCATGACGGCGAGCGGGTCGCCGTCGGCCTCGGGACGCAGCGCGTACTGCTTGCCCTCCGGCGACGTGAACGCGAGCGTGCGGCGCGTGGCGTCGTGCAGAGCGACCTGGCCCCCGACGACGTTCGCCCAGTGCGGCGTCGACGCGTCCTCGAGGTCGGCGAGCCAGACCTTCGCTCCCGAGTTGAGGGCGTTGATCGCCATCTTCGGCGTGGGCGGGCCGGTGATCTCGACGCGGCGGTCGACCAGGTCGGCGGGCGCACCCGCGACGGTCCAGTCGCCTGCGCGCACGTCGGCGGTCTCGGGCAGGAAGTCGAGGCGTCCTGTGCGGGAGACCTCGTCGCGGCGCGCGGCGCGCGCGGCGAGGAGCTCGTCGCGGCGGGCACCGAAGCGCCGCTGCAGGTCGGCGACGAAGTCGAGCGCGTCGGGCGTGAGGATCTCGTCGGACCGTTCGACGGCGGGTCCGTGGACGGCGACGGCCGTGGTGGTGGTCATGGTGGTGTCCTTTCTGCGGGCGTTCAGGGCTGACGACGGTGCGTCAGGCCCGGGGCGCCGTCCCGGCGTGGTGACCCGACGTGGTGCTCTCCTGAGCCTGCTCCGCACGGGCGCGCTCCGCGACCTCGGCGACGGCGCGCGCGACGGCCTTGGAGACGGCGGGCTCGAACACGCTCGGCACGATGTAGCTCGCGCTGAGCTCCTCGGGCGCGACGGCGTCCGCGATGGCGACGGCCGCGGCGCGCAGCATCTCGTCCGAGATCTCGCTCGCGCCGACGTCCAGCAGCCCGCGGAACAGGCCCGGGAAGGCGAGCACGTTGTTGATCTGGTTCGGGTAGTCGCTGCGGCCCGTCGCGACGACGGTCGCGTGCTGCGCGGCGGCGATGGGGTCGACCTCGGGCGTCGGGTTCGCGAGCGCGAAGACGATCGCGTCGTCGGCCATCGTCGCGACGTCGTCGCCCGTGAGGATGTTCGGGCCGGACACGCCGATGAACACGTCGGCCCCCGCGAGGCCCTCGCGCAGCGTGCCCGTGAAGCCCTCGGCGTTGGTCGTCTCGGCCAGACGACGGCGGTGCTCGTCGGTGAGGTTCGCGCCCGGGTGGATCGCCCCGTGGCGGTCGAACGCGACGATGCGGCGCGCGCCCTGGCCCTGGAGCAGCGAGATGATCGCGTTGCCCGCGGCACCGACGCCCGAGACGACGACGCGCACGTCCTCGATCTGCTTGCCCACGACGCGCAGCGCGTTCGTCAGCGCGGCGAGCACGACGATCGCGGTGCCGTGCTGGTCGTCGTGGAACACGGGGATGTCCAGCTCCTCGCGCAGGCGGCGCTCGATCTCGAAGCAGCGCGGCGCGGAGATGTCCTCGAGGTTGATCCCGCCGTACACGGGCGCGATCGCCTTGACGGTGCGGATGATCTCCTCGGTGTCGGTCGTGTCGAGGCAGACCGGCCAGGCGTCGACGCCCGCGAACTGCTTGAAGAGCGCGGCCTTGCCCTCCATGACCGGGAGCGCCGCGGCGGGACCGATGTCGCCCAGGCCGAGGACGGCCGTGCCGTCCGTGACGACGGCGACGGTGTTGCGCTTGACCGTCAGACGACGCGCGTCCTCGGGGCGCTCCGCGATGGCGAGGCACACGCGCGCCACGCCCGGCGTGTAGGCGCGGGCCAGGTCGGCGCGGTGGCGCAGCGGCACCTTGGGGTTGACCTCGAGCTTGCCGCCGAGGTGCATGAGGAACGTCGCGTCGCTCACGTGCCGCACGGTGAGGCCGTCGAGCGCGCCCAGCGCGTCCCGGATCTGCTCCACGTGCGCGGCGTCGACGGTGTCGGCCGTGATGTCGACGACGAGGCGGTCGGCGCCCGACTCCGAGACGTCGACGCCCGTGATCGCGGCGCCCGTCGCGCTCACGGCGGCGACGAGGTCGCTCGCGGTGCGGTGCCCGCTCGGGGCCTCGACACGCAGCGTGATGGAGTAGCTCGGGCTGGTCGCCGCGGCCTTCGCCGTCGAGGCCGGCGTCTCCGGGGCCTTCGTCTCGGACGTCATGTTCGTTCCTTCTTCTCGTATGCTGATGCGTGTCTTCCGTGATGCGGAAGGGAGCGGGACGGTCCCGCACTGCTCAGGCGAGGTGCGCCCGCCGTCGGGCGGCACCTGGTGGACAGGAGATGGTGAGATGGCCGAGACCTCGGCGGCGACGGAGCCGACGGAGACCGCGCCGAGCGCCCGGCCGGCGAAGCCGGCCGGGGGCGTGCAGTCCGTGGACCGGGCGATCGAGCTGCTCGAGCTGCTCGCCGACTTCGGCGGCGAGTCCGGGCTCAGCGAGCTCGCGCAGCACGCCGGGCTGCCCCTGCCGACGATCCACCGGCTGCTGCGGACGCTGCTCGCCCAGGGCTACGTGCGCCAGACGCCGTCGCGCCGCTACACGCTCGGCCCGCGGCTCATCCGCCTCGGCGAGTCGGCGGGGCGCCAGCTCGGCGCCGGCGCCCGCCCCTACCTCGAGCGGCTCGCGCACGACCTCGGGGAGTCGGCGAACCTCGCGATGATCGACCGCGACATGGCCGTCTACGTCGCCCAGGCCTCGTCGAGCCACTCGATGCGGATGTTCACCGAGGTCGGCCGGCGCGTGTACACGCACTGCACGGGCGTCGGCAAGGCCGTGCTCGCCCAGCTCCCCGACCAGACGGTGCGGGAGATCATGGGCCGGGTCGGCATGCCGCCCGCGACGGACCAGTCGATCACCGACGTCGACGCGCTCCTCACCGAGCTCGCGGCGACGCGCGACCGCGGCTACGCGATCGACGACGGCGAGCAGGAGCTCGGCGTGCGCTGCTTCGCCGTCGCGGTGCCCGACGCCCCGACCCCCACCGCCCTGTCCGTCTCCGGCCCCGCGGCCCGCGTGACGTACGAGTTCGGGGAGCGCGCCGTGCCGGTGCTGCACCGCGTCGCGAGCGAGCTCACGCGCGAGCTCATCACCGCAGCGCCCTGAGGCGACGCCCGGGCCGGAGCGGCCGGGTGGCGCCGCGCCCGGCCACGACGGTGCGGGCGCGCCCTGCCGGACCGCGGGGGCTCCGCGGCCGGGCAGGGCGCGTCCGTCCGTCATGGTCGGCTCAGCAGAACCCGGTGACGGACGCCCAGGCGCGCGGCTCGGCCGGCTCGCCCTCGCGCTGCACCGTCGCCTCGATGAGGCCGTATGGACGGTCGGCCGCGAAGAAGACCTCGTTCGGGTTGTCGAGGCCGAACGGCGCCAGGTCCACGAGGAAGTGGTGCTTGTTCGGCATCGAGAACTTGATCTCGGCGATCTCCGGGACGGCCTCCAGGACCGCCTTGCCCATCGCGAACAGCGTCTGCTGCAGCGCGAGCGAGTGGGTCGTCGCGAACGCCTCGAGCTGGATGGCGCGGACCTTCGCGTACACGGCGTCGAAGTCGACGTCCGTCGTCGTGTAGCGCCAGCGCGAGGTGACCGACGTCGCGAGGATGCGGTCGTTCGTCTCCACGAGCGTCGTGTAGCGGTCGCGCGGGAACCCGTGGAACTCCGAGCCCGTCGACTTGAGCACGACGAGGTCCGTGAGACCCGAGACGACGAAAACCTCGTCGCCGTCGCGCTGGACGACCGTCGTGCGCGTCTCCTGGTTGTTCCGGACGAACGCGTGGTCGTGCTCGCCCTCCGCGGTCTCGATGCGGTTCCAGGAGTACTGCTCGATCTCCCAGCGGCCACCCTCGATCCACTCGAAGTCCTCGACGAAGTGCTGGCCGAGGCGGATCGCGAAGTCCTCGATCGCGCCGACGCCGTCGCGGGCGAACGCGTAGATCGTGTTCTTCTGGGTGTCGGTGGCGACGCACTTGGAGTTGTCGCCCTCCAGGTGCGTGGCCTCCTGGCCGCCCCGCAGCTGCGAGGAGACGTTGAGGTCCGTGATCTCGTGGCGAGGCGTGGCGCGGTCGACGCGCACGAGGCGCACCTCCGCCTTGCCCCACTGGTTGTCGCCCAGGACGATGGCCCCGCTGCTCTGCGTGGCCGCCGGCTGCGCGGCGGTCGTGGTGGTGGTGCTCATGTCAGCTCCCTCGATAGGTCGAGTAGGCGAACGGGCTGAGCAGGACGGGGACGTGGTAGTGCTGCTCAGCGCGCGCCACCCGGAAGACGATGACGACCTCCGGGTAGAAGGACACGGTGTCTCGCCGGTCGAAGTACTCACCCGTGTCGAACACGAGCCGGTACGTACCGGGGACGAGGGTCTCGGGCCCGAGCTGGGGCACGCGACCGTCGTCGTTCGTGCGGGAGGACGCCACCAGGGACCAGCCCTGCCCCGTCGTCCTGTCCGCGATCTCCGGAGCCGCCTCCAGGCGGACGGCGATCCCCTCGGCGGGCCTACCGCTGGCCGCGTCGAGTACGTGCGTGGTGATGTGGCTGGCGTGGGTGCTCATGGGGTCAGCATTCCCTTCAGCCGCAGCGCGGCGATCTCGCGCAGGTTGCGGGCGGCGTTCGCCCGCTCGGTCTCGGCGTCGTTGCCGAGCCGCTCGGTGAGCTGCTCGAGGATCTCCTCGGCGCTGCGCCCGGCGGCCCGGACGAGGAACACGTGCCCGAACCGCTCCTCGTAGGCACGGTTCCCGTCCGCGAGGCGGCGCGCCACGTCGTCGTCGGAGGTGTCGACGCCGGACTGCTCGGCGCGCGACATGGTCGCGTCCGCGGCGCTGCCCCGGGCACGCTCCCCGATCCGAGGGTGACGGGCGAGCGCGGAGTCGACCTCGTCGTCCGTCCACGGGTCGGCCGCCCCGAGGGCGGCGTCGGCCGCGTCCTCGACGCTCGCGTACGGGCGTCCGTCGGCGACGGCGTCGGCCCAGCGCGTGACGTGCGCGCACGCGAGGAGCGCCTCGCGCGCCGCCGACGGCGACAACCGGTTGAACTCGTCCAGCGTCATCGCTGCGTGTCCCTCTCGACGTCCGGCCGGTCGGCGGTGCCGGACCTGACCTGGCCTACGATGCAATTCCACATCTCGGAAGTTTGTTTCCGTCTTATGAATGTACGTCGGACGGCTGCGCCATGTCAACCACGGTCCCCCGCCGTCGGCGTCACCGCACGTCGCACCACGGCTGCACGGACGACGGCGCCGACGGCGGCACGGACGGCGTCCCCGCGCCGCGCACGCGGCACGGCCCGGATGCCGGTTCACCTCCGGGGACGACACGGGCTCTCGCCCCGAGGGACGACGAAGGGCCCGGCAGCAGCAGCTGCCGGGCCCTTCGGCCGGTCGGACGCGGGAGCTCCCGCCGCGCTCAGGACGCGCCGAGCCCCGCCCGGAACTCGTCCTCGAGGATGCTCATGACGGTGGCGTCCGCCCAGCCGTCGCCGTCGCGGTAGACGTCGCGCAGCCGGCCCTCCTCGCGGAAGCCCAACGACTCGTAGAGCATCCGTGCCCGCGGGTTGATGCTCAGCACGTCCAGGCTCACACGGTGCAGGCGCGGACCCTCGTGGCGGACCCCGTCGGCGTCGGTCGCGCCCTCGAACGCGAACCGCAGCACCTCGAAGATCGCCTCACGACCGTAGCCGCGGCCCCGGTAGTTCGGGAGCAGCGAGAGGCGCAGGTTCGCCGAGCGGGCGTCCTCGTCGAGGTCGTTGAGCACGATCTCGCCGAGCATCTCGTCGCTCACGAGCTGACCGTCGCGCACGGCGCTCGCCGTGACGGCCCAGTCGTACCGGCCGTCGCGGTCGCTGATCGTCGCCGACCACTCGTCGATCTGGTCGCGCGTGAACGTCGCCGTCGTCCCCGTGAGCCGGTTGGACTCCGGGTCCTGGAGCGACTCCCACATGCGGTCGGCGTCCCGCGCCTCGATCGGGCGCAGGCGCACCATCTCCCCGAGCAGGACCGGTCCGCGCGTCACGGCGTCAGCCGATCCGCTCGAGGATGAGCTCGCGCACACGACCGGCGTCCGCCTGGCCGCGCGTCGCCTTCATGACCGCGCCGATGATCGCGCCGACCGGCCCGAGGTTGCCGCCCCGCACCTTCTCGACGACGTCCGGCTGCGCGGCCAGCGCCTCGTCGATCGCGGCCAGGAGCGCGCCGTCGTCGGACACGACCTCCAGGCCCCGCGCCGTGACGACGGCCTCCGGGTCCCCTTCGCCGGCGAGGACGCCGTCGAGGACCTGGCGGGCGAGCTTGTCGTTGATCCGGCCCGCGTCGACGAGCCCCTGCAGCGCCGCGACCTGCGCGGGCGTCACGGGAAGCTGCTCGAGCGTGACCTCGTCCTGCTTCGCGCGACGGGCGAGCTCGCCCATCCACCACTTGCGCGCACCGGCCGGGCTCGTCCCGGCCGCGACCGTCGCCTCGATGAGGTCGATCGCGCCGGCGTTGACGACGTCCCGCATCTCGGCGTCCGCGTAGCCCCACTCGCCCTGGAGACGACGGCGGCGCGCGACCGGAAGCTCCGGCAGCGCGGCGCGGATCTCCTCGACCCACTCGCGCGGCGGCGCGACGGGGACCAGGTCGGGCTCCGGGAAGTACCGGTAGTCCTCGGCGTCGGACTTGACGCGCCCCGACGTCGTGATGCCCGTGTCCTCGTGCCAGTGCCGCGTCTCCTGGATCACCGTGCCGCCGGCGTCAAGGACGGCGGCCTGGCGCGAGACCTCGTACCGGACCGCGCGCTCGACGGAGCGGAACGAGTTGACGTTCTTCGTCTCCGTGCGGGTGCCGAGCGGCGACTCGGGCGTCGGACGCAGCGAGAGGTTCACGTCGGCCCGGACGTTGCCGCGCTCCATGCGGGCCTCGGACACGTCGAGCGCCCGGAAGATGTCGCGCAGCGTCTGCACGTACGCACGCGCGACCTCCGGCGCGCGGTCGCCCGCGCCCGTGATCGGCCGCGTGACGATCTCCACCAGCGGGATGCCGGCCCGGTTGTAGTCGACGAGCGAGTACTCGGCGCCGTGGATGCGGCCGGTCGCGCCACCCACGTGGGTGTTCTTGCCGGCGTCCTCCTCCATGTGCGCGCGCTCGATCTCGACACGGAACACGGTCCCGTCCTCGAGCTCGACGTCGATCCACCCGTCGTACGCGATGGGCTCGTCGTACTGCGACGTCTGGAAGTTCTTCGGGACGTCCGGGTAGAAGTAGTTCTTGCGTGCGAACCGGCAGGTCTCGGCGATCTGGCAGTTCAGCGCGAGGCCGATGCGGATCGCGTACTCGACGGCCTTGCCGTTGACGACGGGCAGCGCCCCCGGCAGGCCGAGGGACACCGGGGTGACCTGGGTGTTCGGCTCGGCGCCGAAGCTTACCTCGGCCGGGCAGAACATCTTGGTCAGCGTGCCGAGCTCGACGTGCACCTCGATCCCGATGACGGGGTCGTAGCGGCGCGTGGCGTCGGCGTAGTCGACGAGGTCGACGGTCGTGGCGGTCATCCGACCTGGCCTTCCTTCTCGATGGTGGCCGTGGGCAGCGCCGGCGCGCGGTCGAGCAGCGGCCCGCCCCACGCGCTGAGGAGCGCGGACTCGAGCGCGGCGCCCACCCGGTACATGCGGTCGTCGGCCTTGGCCGGCGCGAGGATCTGGAACCCGACGGGCAGGCCGTCGTCCGACAGGCCCGACGGCACCGACATCCCCGGGACCCCGGCGAGGTTCGCGGGGATCGTCGCGACGTCGTTGAGGTACATCGCGAGCGGGTCGTCGAGCTTCTCGCCGAACCGGAACGCCGTGGTCGGCGCCGTCGGGGAGACGAGCACGTCCGCCTGCTCGAACGCCGCCGCGAAGTCGCGCTGGATGAGCGTGCGGACCTTCTGCGCGCTGCCGTAGTAGGCGTCGTAGTAGCCCGCCGACAGGGCGTAGGTGCCGAGGATGATGCGGCGCTTCACCTCGTCGCCGAACCCGGCGCCACGCGTCGCGGCCATGACCCGCTCCGCGGTCACGGGACCCTCCTCGGGCTCCACGCGCAGGCCGAAGCGCATGCCGTCGAACTTGGCGAGGTTGCTCGACGCCTCCGACGGCATGATGAGGTAGTACGCGCCGAGCGCGTACTCGAAGTGCGGGCAGGAGACCTCGACGATCTCCGCGCCCAGGCCCCGCAGGAGGTCGAGCGACTGCGCGAACCGCGCGCTCACGCCCTCCTGGTAGCCCTCGCCGTTGAGCTCCTTGACGACGCCGACGCGCAGGCCCGAGAGGTCGCCCGTCGCGCCCTGCACAGCCGCGTCGACGAGCGCCGGCCCACGACCGGGGATGGACGTCGAGTCCCGCGGGTCGTAGCCGCCGATGAGCTCGTGGAGCAGCGCGGAGTCGAGCACGGTGCGCGTCACCGGGCCCGCCTGGTCCAGCGACGACGCCATCGCGATGAGGCCGTAGCGCGAGACGCCGCCGTACGTCGGCTTGACGCCCACGGTGCCCGTCACGGCACCGGGCTGGCGGATCGAGCCACCCGTGTCCGTGCCGATCGCGAGAGGCGCCTCGAACGCGGCGACCGCCGCCGCGGAACCGCCACCGGAACCGCCGGGGATGCGGTCGAGGTCCCACGGGTTGCGCGTGTTGCCGAAGGCAGAGTGCTCGGTCGACGAGCCCATGGCGAACTCGTCCATGTTCGTCTTGCCGAGGATCGGCAGCCCGGCGGCGCGGATCTTCTCGACGAGCGTCGCGTCGTACGGCGGGACCCACCCCTCGAGGATCTTCGAGCCGGCCGTCGTGGGCATGCCCTTCGTCACGACGACGTCCTTGACGGCGATCGGCACGCCGGCGAGCGGGTGCAGCTCCTCGCCGCCCACACGCCGCTCGTCGACGGAGCGCGCCGTCGCCAGCGCCTCCTCGGCGTTCACGTGCAGGAACGCGTTCACCGCGCCGTCGACCGCGGCGATCCGGTCCAGGTGCGCCCGGGTCGCGTCGACGCTCGAGAAGTCGCGTGCGATCAGTCCCTCCGCCAGCTCGGCGGCGGACAGTCGGGTCAGGTCCTCGCTCATCTCACTCCTCCCCGAGGATCTGCGGGACGGCGAAGCGCCCGTCCTCGGCCGACGGCGCCGCGGCGAGCACGTCCTCGACCGGCAGCGGCGGCTCGGGGACGTCGTCCCGGAAGACGTTGGTCATCGGGAGCGGGTGGCTCGTCGCGGGGACGTCGGGCGTCGCGACCTCGCTGACCTTGGCGATGGCGTCGACGATCACGTCGAGCTCGCCGGAGAGCCGGTCCAGCTCCTCAGGTCGCAGATCGATGCGGGCCAGCGCGGCGACGCGCGCGACCTCGTCACGGGAGATGGTGGACATGGTCGCCATTCTAGTGGTGACCGGCGACGTGCCCACCGCGCCGCCCCTCCCCGATACGCGGGTGCGACCGATGTCGTCCCGCCGAGGCTGAACCCCGGCCGGGTCCGTGGTGGGGGTTCGGTTCTAGGCCCTGTCCTGCGAATGTTCTTGGCATGTGTCCGGTAATGTCCGGGTTGTGGGTGTGGGGCGTGGTGAGCTGACTGACACGGCGTGGGCG
>NZ_JBHJYJ010000009.1:0-176772 GCF_042269845.1 Cellulosimicrobium sp. NPDC055967
CCGCCGGGGCCGTCGCCGTCTCCTCACCGGCCGGGCTCGGGCATGCCTCCCTCGCCCGGCCGGAGGCCCGTGGTCGCGGGGACCGGCTCCCGCGGTCCCGTCCTGGCGTGCGCCCGACGGCGCGCCCGGGCGCGTGCGGGGCGCGGCGTGACGAGCCCCCGCGGGGCGAACCAGCGCCCGGTGAGCTGGACGATCGGCCCGACGCCCAGCGCGTAGGCGACGGTCGCCCAGCCCAGCGTGCCGCCGAGCGCCCAGCCCACCGACACGACGACGACCTCGATGAGCGTGCGTACGAGGCGCACCGACCACCCCGTGCGC
This sequence comes from Cellulosimicrobium sp. NPDC055967, assembly GCF_042269845.1. Taxonomy (NCBI): domain Bacteria; kingdom Bacillati; phylum Actinomycetota; class Actinomycetes; order Micrococcales; family Promicromonosporaceae; genus Cellulosimicrobium; species Cellulosimicrobium sp. NPDC055967. Next base: position 319 of record NZ_JBHJYJ010000009.1, read on the forward strand.
GCGACCAGGCCGGTCATGAGCCCGTCGCGCGGGCCGGGGCCGAGGCGCACCCCGAGGTACGCCGACGTCGCGAGCCCGTTGAGCACGATCCCGCCGACGGCGAGCGCGACGCTCGCCGCGACGCCGGGGTCGGGCACGAGGCGCGTCACGAGCGCGATCGCGGGGTCGATGGTCAGCGTGATGACGACGACGTTCGCGACGGTGCCGACACCGGGGCGCTGGCGCAGCGGGATCCACGCGAGCAGCGCCAGCACGCTGAGCGAGCCGACGACGACGCCGAACGGCAGCCCGGTGCGGAGCACGACGCCCTGGTGCAGGACGTCCCACGGCATCCCGCCCTGGCCCGCGTGGAGCAGCATCGCCATGGAGAGCGCGTAGGCGAGGAGGCCGAGGAGGAGCTGGACGGCACGACGGGCGGGGCTCATGCGAGCCATCCTGACGACCAAGTGGCATCGACATCCATAGCCAATCGCGAGAGAGTGGCCCCATGAGCCTCGCCCCGCCCGGGTCCGTCGACGTCCACCGCCACCTCTCCCCCGCCGCCGCGGCGCGGCTCCTGGGCCGCTGGCACGCGGGCGGCCCCGCGTACACGGCGCTGGCCGACGGCCTGCGTGCCGCCGTCCTGGCCGGCACGCTCGCCCCGCACACGCGGCTCCCCTCCGAGCGCGACCTCGCCGCCGCGCTCGGCGTCTCCCGCACCACCACGGCGGCCGCGTACGGGCGGCTGCGCGAGCTCGGCTTCGCGCGCTCGCGCACCGGGTCGGGGACCGTCGTCGTGCTCCCCCGCGCGACCCGGCCCCGGTCCGCGCCCCGCGCCCACGGGGGCGACGCCCCGCCCGCGCCCGCGCCCCACGTCGCGCCGATCGACCTCGCCGACCTCTCCCAGGCGACCTCCGCCGCCCCGAGCGGGCTGCACGGCGCGTACTCGCGCGCGCTCGAGCGCCTCCCCGAGTACCTGTCCGGGGGCGGGTACGAGCCGTACGGCGTCGGCGTCCTGCGGGAGGCGATCGCCGACCACCACACCCGGCGCGGCACGCCGACGACGCCCGACGAGGTCCTCGTCACGACCGGCGCCCAGCACGCGATCACCACGCTCGCGGGCACGCTCCTCGGCGGCGGCGACCGCGCCGTCGTGCAGTCGCCCACCTACTACCACGCGATGGAGGCGCTGCGGCGCGCCGGGGCACGGCTCGTGCCCGTCCCGGTCGGGCGCGGCGACCGGGAGCCGCACCCCGGCCGCGACCGGGACGCACCCGGGTTCGACGTCGACCTCTTCGGCTCGACGCTGCGCCAGGTCTCGCCGCGGCTGGTGTACCTCGTGCCCGACTTCCACAACCCGACCGCGTACACGCTCACCCCCGAGGAGCGGGCGGGGGTGCGCGACGCCGCCGCGCGCCACCGCGTGACCGTCGTCGGGGACGAGACCCTCACCGACCTCGACCTCGACGGCGACCCCGACGCCGTCGGCCCCGTCGCCGAACCGCTCGCCGGGGACGGGACGTCGCCGTACGTCGTCACCGTGGGGTCGGCGTCCAAGTCGTTCTGGGGCGGGCTGCGCGTCGGGTGGGTCCGCGCGCACCCCGACCTCGTCGCGCGGCTCGCGCGCACCCGGCAGTCCGCCGACATCGCGACCGCGGTGCTCGAGCAGCTCGCCGTCGTCGAGCTGCTCGACGACGCGGGCAGCGTGCTCGCCGAGCGCCGCAGGATGCTGCGCACGCAGCGCGACCAGCTGTGCGGGCTCCTGGGCGCGGCGCTCCCCGACTGGCGCGTGCACGTCCCGGAGGGCGGGCTGTCCCTGTGGGTCGACGTCGGCGCACCCGTCGCCCAGGCGTTCGCCGCCGCGGCGGCCGCGGAGGGCGTCCTCGTCAACGCCGGCCCCACCTTCACCCCTGACGGCAGCGCCACGGACCGGCTGCGCCTCACGTTCTCGCGCCCGCCCGAGGAGCTGGAGCGGGCGGTGTCCCGGCTCGCCGCGGCGTGGGCGCGCGTGGCGGGCTGACGACGCCCTGGGCCGTCCGCGAGCGGGCGTCCGCGGTCAGCGCGCGCGGAGCTCCACGGGCGCGGTCGCCTGCGTCCCGTCGTGCAGGAGCCGCGCGACCGCGGCGCCCTCGGCCGCCAGGGTGCGCCAGGTCTCGCCGAGCCACTGCTCCGCGTCGTACTGCGTCGTGAAGACGGGGCTCACGGGCGTGGCGAGGACGCCGCCCTCGGCGTCGTCGAGCTCCCAGACCCACTGCGGCCGGATCATCGTGCCTCCCTCGCCTCGGCGCCGCGCACGTGCTCGCCCGGCTCCGGGTGGCGTGCGAGCGACCGGTTGATGCGCGCCGCCCAGAGCGGGCCCTGGTAGAGGAACCCGGTGTACCCCTGGACGAGGTCGGCACCCGCGTGCAGATAGTCGCGGGCGTCGTGCGCGGTCGTGATGCCCCCGACGCCGATGATCGCGCGACGCGCGCCGAGGCGCTCGCGCAGGCGCGCGACCACGGCGAGGCCCCGGGCACGGACGGGCGGGCCGGAGAGCCCGCCGGGCCCGCGGTCGTGCCCGATCGTCGTGTTGACGGCGACGACGCCGTCGAGGTCGAGCTCGTCGACGAGGTCGGCGACCGCGTCCACGTCCTCGTCCGCGAGGTCGGGCGCGATCTTGACGAGCAGCGGCACCCGGGCGACGCCCGCGTCCGTGGTCGCGGCGTCGGCCGCCTCGCGCACCGCCACGAGGATCGGGCGCAGCGACTCGACCTCCTGGAGGTCGCGCAGGCCCGGGGTGTTGGGCGAGGAGACGTTGACGACGAGGTAGTCGGCGTACGGCGCGAGCAGCCCCGCGCTCGTCGCGTAGTCCGCCGCGGCCTCGGCCGCGGGCGTGACCTTCGTCTTGCCGATGTTGGCGCCCACGAGCACGGCGCGCCCCGACCTCGTCGAGCGCAGCGCCTCGAGCCGGCGGGCGGCCGCCGCGGCCCCCTCGTTGTTGAAGCCCATGCGGTTGCGCACGCCCATGACGTCGAGCTCGCGCCACAGCCGCGGCTTCTCGTTGCCCGGCTGCGCGTGCGCGGTGACCGTGCCGATCTCGACGAACGCGAAGCCGAGCATCGTCAGCCCGCGCACGGCGCGCGCGTCCTTGTCGAACCCGCCCGCGAGACCGAAGGGCGCGGGGAAGACCTTGCCCAGGACCTCGACGCTGCCCCGGCCCCCGGCCCCGCGGCCCAGGTAGGGCGCGAGCGCCCCCTGCACGACGTCGCGCAGCACCGGCACGCGGCCGACGGCGCCGATGAGGTCGAACGCGACGTGGTGCGCGCGCTCGGGGTCCATGCGGCGGAAGACGGTGTCGAAGAGCAGTCCGTAGAGGAGCGGGCGGCGGCGGGTCATGCGGCGTCCTCCGGGGCGTCGGTGTCGGTGCGGGTGCTGGTGGTGCTCGGGCTGGCGCTCGGGGTGGCGCCGGCCGACGACGCGGCGCCCGGGCGGGTGCGCCAGAGCCACCACAGGCCGACGAACGGCAGGACGAGCGGCACGTAGCCGTAGCCCTGTCCGAAGCCGGACCAGACGGTCGCGCGCGGGAAGGCCGCGGCGTCGGCGAGGGAGAACGCGCCGACGGCGAGCACGCCGACGAGCTCGACGCCCACCGCGACCCACGCGACGCGGCGCGCGACCTCACCGCCCCGCGCGAGCGCGACCGTCGCGACGACGTACACGGCCGCGGCGAGCGCCGACAGCGCGTACGCGAGGGGCGCCTCGTGCCAGTCGCGCAGGAGCTGCACGGCGGCGCGTGCCGAGGCTGCGAGCGCGAAGATCCCGTACACGGCGACGAGGACCCGGCCGAAGCCGGTGTTCGTGCGGCGCGGGTGCGGCGTCCCGGCCGGGGCGGCGGGTGCGCTCATGGCGAGGTCCTCCAGGTCAGACGTTCCAGATCTGCCACAGGCGCCACTCGAGGAACGCGACGGTGAGCGCGGCGACCGCGAGCACGACGGAGCTCCAGCGCGAGCGCTCCGCGAAGGCCCACAGGGCGGCGACGGGCAGGATGAAGAGGGTGGTCACGAGGTAGCCCCACAGCAGCACGGGGTCGCTCGGCGCGGTGCCGGTGGCGCCGAGCACGCCCACCACGACCGCCTGCACGAGGATCAGCCCCTCGATCACCGCCGCTCCCCAGAGCTGGCGCAGGATCACCGCGCGGTCGCGCGCGACGAACACGAGCGCCCAGCCGGCGAGCGCGACGCACGCCGCGACCACGAGCAGCAGGAGGGGAAGGACCACGCGGCCGAGCGTACCGGGGGCGGCCCGCGGCCACGGAATCGGTCCACAGGTGCCGCGGGCCTCGCGGGGGCAGAGGTGGCGCGCCCGGAGATAGCATCGCGGGGTGGCTGAACTGACCGTCTCCAGCAAGAATCCCGCCGGTGCCAAGGTCGACGCACTCGTCGTCGGCACCCACACGACGTCCGACGGCGTCGCGATCGTCGGGGGCGACCTGCCCCGTCCGGTGGTCGCCGCGCTCGAGGACCTCGCACCCGCGCTCGGCATCACGGGCGCGGCCGACGAGGTCCGCAAGGTGCCCGCCGGGCCCGAGCTCAAGGCCGACGTGCTCGTGCTCGTGGGCCTCGGCGCGCGGCGCGCGGACGGCACGTTCAGCGCCGAGGCGCTGCGCCGCGCCGCCGGTGCCGCGCTGCGCGCGCTCGCCGGGACGGCGTCGGTCGCCGTCGCGCTCCCCGTCGAGGACGAGGCCGAGCTCGGCGCCGTCGCCGAGGGCGCGCTGCTCGGCGCCTACGCGTTCGCGCGCTACCGCACGGGCGAGGCCGCGTCGTCGGCCGCGAGCCGCCCGCCGGCGACCGTCGAGGTCCTCGCCGGGAGCACGCGCAGCTCCGCGGCCAAGGCCGCGGTCGAGCGGGCGAAGGTCGTCGCGGCGGCCGTGAACGCGACACGCGACCTCGTCAACGCCGCGCCCAACGACCTCTTCCCCGCCGCGTTCGCCGACGTCGCGAAGCAGGCCGTGAAGGACTCGGGCGCCAAGGGCCTCAAGGTCACGGTGCTCGACGACAAGGCGCTCGCCGCGGGCGGCTACGGCGGTCTGGTCGGCGTGGGCCAGGGCTCGGCGCGCGGGCCGCGCCTGGTCAAGGTCGCCTACGCGCCGTCGCGGCCCGCCGCGAAGGTCGCGCTCGTGGGCAAGGGCATCACGTTCGACTCGGGCGGCATCTCGATCAAGCCCGCCAAGGGCATGGAGGCGATGAAGTCGGACATGGCCGGCGCTGCCGCCGTGCTGCAGACGGTCGTCGCCGCCGCGCGCCTCGGGCTGCCCGTGGCCGTGACCGGCTGGCTGTGCCTCGCGGAGAACATGCCGTCGGGCACCGCGCAGCGCCCGTCCGACGTCATCACGATCCGTGGCGGCAAGACCGTCGAGGTGCTCAACACCGACGCCGAGGGCCGTCTCGTCATGGCCGACGGCCTGGTCGCCGCGGTCGAGGAGAAGCCGGACGTCGTGCTCGACGTCGCGACGCTCACCGGCGCGCAGATGGTCGCGCTCGGCAACCGCGTCTCCGCCGTCATGGGCGCCGACGACGTGCGCGCCGAGGTCGTCGCGGCAGCCGACGCCGCGGGCGAGCAGTTCTGGCCGATGCCGCTGCCCGAGGAGCTGGGCGCGTCGCTGAAGTCGAAGGTCGCGGACCTCGCGAACATCGGCGACCGGTTCGGCGGCATGCTCGTCGCGGGCCTGTTCCTCCAGGAGTTCGTCGGGGAGACGCCGTGGGCGCACCTCGACATCGCCGGCCCGGCGTTCAACGAGGGCTCCGCGCACGGCTACACCCCGGTGGGCGGGACGGGCGTCGCCGTCCGCACCCTGCTCGGCCTCGTCGAGGGTCGCGCCCGCCGCTGACCCCGGCCTCGTCGAGCAGGTGGTCCTGGTCCGTCCGGGCGACCGGACCAGGGCCACCTGCTCGACGCCGGAAGGTCGCCTGGTCGGGCGGTGTCAGGAGGTCCGGCGACGGCGTTGGCGCGAGTTCCAGTCGCGCATGCGCTGCGGGTAGCCGGTGAAGCGGACGTTGTAGACCGGCACGCCCAGCGAGCCGGCGACGTCGAACGCCGTCTTCTCGTCCGGGACGCGCCGCCGCGTCCACTCGCCCGTCGTCGCGATGAGCAGGAGCGTCGCCCCCGTGTCCTGCGTGGGCGGCTCGACGTACGCCTCGACCCCGACGCGCGTGCGCACGAAGTCCTGGAGGTGCGCGAGCGTCGCGCGGCGGGCGTCCGACGGCGCGGCGGCGGCGCCGCTCGCGGACGGGGTCGGCGCGGGGCGGCGGGAGAACAGGCTGGACAGCTTGGGCAGCCGGGGCACAAGCGGCAGGGTACAGCGTGACCCTGGTCATACGGTGGGCCCGCTGTCTGCAGCGTCACAGCCGCGAGGCCCTGGTTTCGATTGGGGAGCCCGTCCCCGAGGTGCCAAGATGGCACCCGGAGAACGTTCACGCACCGTGGGCCAGCGGTTCCCGTCCGGCCCGTCGACGTGCCGTGCACGTCCGCCCTCGCTCTCCCCTCGCTGAAGGAGTCGCACGTGGCCGAACCCGGCACACCATTCGACGTCGTCGTCCTGGGCGGAGGCAGCGCCGGCTACGCCACCGCGCTGCGCGCCGCCCAGCTCGGCCTCTCCGTCGCGCTCGTCGAGTCGGGCAAGCTCGGTGGGACCTGCCTGCACAACGGGTGCATCCCGACCAAGGCCCTGCTCCACGCGGCCGAGCTGGCCGACGGCGCCCGGGAGGGCGCGAGGTTCGGCGTCCGCAGCACGCTCGAGGGCATCGACATGGCGGGCGTCAACGGCTACAAGGACGGCGTCGTCGCCGGGCTCTACAAGGGACTCCAGGGGCTCGTCGCCTCGCGCGGCATCACGTTCGTCGAGGGGCACGGCCGGCTCGTGTCGCAGGACACCGTCGAGGTCGACGGCACCCGCTACACCGGCCGCCACGTCGTGCTCGCGACCGGCTCGTACTCGCGCTCGCTCCCGGGCCTCGAGATCGCCGGCCGCGTCATCACGTCCGACCAGGCGCTGGGGCTCGACCGCGTGCCCACGTCGGTGGTCGTGCTCGGCGGCGGCGTCATCGGCGTCGAGTTCGCGAGCGTGTGGAAGTCGTTCGGCGCCGACGTCCAGATCGTCGAGGCGCTGCCCCACCTCGTGCCCAACGAGGACGAGGCGCTCTCCAAGTCGCTCGAGCGGGCTTTCCGCAAGCGCGGCATCAAGTTCTCGCTCGGCGACCGGTTCGCGGGCGTCAAGGAGACCGACTCGGGCGTCACCGTCACGCTCGAGTCCGGCAAGACGTTCGAGGCCGAGCTGCTGCTGGTCGCCGTGGGGCGCGGGCCGCGCACCGCGGACCTCGGGTTCGAGGCGCAGGGCATCACGCTCGACCGCGGGTTCGTGATCGTCGACGAGCGCCTGCACACGGGCGTCGGGAACATCTGGGCCGCCGGCGACATCGTGCCCGGCCTCCAGCTCGCGCACCGCGGGTTCGCGCAGGGCATCTTCCTCGCGGAGCAGATCGCCGGGCTCGACCCGACGCCGATCGTCGAGTCGTCGATCCCGCGCGTCACGTACTGCGAGCCCGAGGTGGCGTCCGTCGGCGTCACGGAGGCCGCGGCGATCGAGACGTGGGGGGCCGACCAGGTCGAGTCCCTCGAGTACAACCTCGCCGGCAACGGCAAGAGCAAGATCCTCGCGACCAGCGGCTTCGTCAAGCTCGTGCGCCGCAAGGACGGGCCCGTCGTCGGCGTGCACATGATCGGCGCGCGCGTCGGCGAGCTCGTCGGCGAAGGGCAGCTCATCGTGGGCTGGGAGGCGTACCCCGAGGACGTCGCCGCCCTGGTCCACGCCCACCCCACCCAGAACGAGGCACTCGGAGAGGCGCACCTGGCCCTGGCCGGCAAGCCTCTGCACGCCCACAACTGACCCCAACGATCGAAGGAGACCAGGCAGGTCATGTCTGAGAACGTGCAGATGCCGGCCCTCGGCGAGTCCGTCACCGAAGGCACCGTCACCCGTTGGCTCAAGTCGGTCGGCGACACCGTCGCCGTCGACGAGCCGCTGCTCGAGGTCTCGACCGACAAGGTCGACACCGAGATCCCCTCGCCCGTCGCGGGCGTGCTCGAGCAGATCCTCGTCCAGGAGGACGAGACCGTGGAGGTCGGTACCGACCTCGCCGTGATCGGCGACGGTTCCGGCGGCGGCGACGCCGCGCCCGCCCCCGCCGCGGCCGAGGAGCCCGCCCCCCAGGCCGAGCCCGAGCCCGCGCCGGCCCAGCAGGAGGCCCCGGCCGCCGCCCCCGCGGAGCAGCCCGCCCCCGCCGCGGAGGCCGCTCCCGCCCAGGCGTCGGGCGGCGAGGAGATCACGCTCCCCGCGCTCGGCGAGTCCGTCACCGAGGGCACCGTGACCCGGTGGCTCAAGTCGGTCGGCGACACCGTCGAGGTCGACGAGCCGCTGCTCGAGGTCTCGACCGACAAGGTCGACACCGAGGTCCCCTCCCCCGTCGCCGGCACCGTCCAGCAGATCCTCGTCCAGGAGGACGAGACGGTCGAGGTCGGCACCGTGCTCGCGATCGTCGGCTCGGGCGCCGCACCGGCCGCCGCCCCCGCGGCCCCGGCCGAGCCCGCCCAGGAGGCCCCGAAGCAGGAGGCTGCCCCCGCCCAGGCTCCGACCGAGGCGCGCACCCCGGCGAGCGAGGCGGACGTCCCCGCCCAGGCCGCGCAGGAGGAGACGCCGGCCCCGGCCACGAGCGCCCCTGCTCCCGCGGCCGAGAAGCCCGCCGCGCCGTCCGCCCCGGGTGCGACCCCGGCCCCGGCCGCGAAGGCCGGCGGCACGTACCTCACCCCGCTCGTGCGCAAGCTCGCGGCGGACAAGGGCGTCGACCTGTCGACCCTCTCGGGCACGGGCGTCGGCGGCCGCATCCGCAAGGAGGACGTGCTCGAGGCCGCCCGCAAGGCCGAGGAGGCCAAGGCCGCGCCGGCAGCCGCCGCTCCCGCGGCACCTGCGGCCGGTGGTGCCCCGAAGAAGGCCTCCGTCCCGGCGGTCTCGCCGCTGCGCGGCACGACCGAGAAGACGAGCCGCCTGCGCAAGCTCGTGGCGAGCCGCATGGTCGAGGCGCTGACCACCCAGGCCCAGCTCACGACGGCCGTCGAGGTCGACGTCACGCGCGTCGCCGCCCTGCGCAACCGCGCCAAGGCGGACTTCAAGGCGCGCGAGGGTGCCAACCTCACGTTCCTGCCGTTCTTCACGCTCGCCGCGGTCGAGGCGCTCAAGGCCTACCCGAAGATCAACGCGACCTTCGCCGAGGACGAGATCACCTACCACGGCCAGGAGAACGTCGGCATCGCGGTCGACACCGAGCGCGGCCTCGTCGTCCCCGTGATCAAGGACGCGGGCGACCTCAACCTCGCCGGCATCGCGCGCAAGATCGCCGACCTCGGCGCGCGCACGCGTGCCAACAAGGTCGGGCCGGACGAGCTCGCGGGCGGCACGTTCACGATCACCAACACCGGCTCGGGCGGCGCCGTCTTCGACACGCCGATCGTCCCGGTCGGCCAGGTGGCGATCCTCGGCACGGGGACCATCACCAAGCGCGCGGTCGTCGTGACGGACGCGGACGGGAACGACACGATCGGCATCCGCTCGACGTGCTTCATCTTCCTGTCCTACGACCACCGCCTGGTCGACGGAGCGGACGCCGCGCGCTTCCTCACCACGATCAAGAACCGCATCGAGGAGGGCGCGTTCGAGGCCGAGGTCGGCCTCTGACGCTCCGCGCTCCCGACGCACGCCGCGAGGCCCCGACCACTACGGTCGGGGCCTCGCGGCGTTCCCGTGACCTGGCGCGGGCCGGGTGGCGGAGAAGTTCCCGGTCACGGGTGCGCGGGACGGTCGCGGCCCCGTAGCGTGGCCCCATGGACATCGTCGTGGCGGGCTCGCACGGATTCATCGGCGGCGAGCTGCTCGAGCGGCTGCGCGAGGACGGCCACCACGTGCGCCGGCTCGTGCGGCGTGCCCCGCAGACGTCCGACGAGCACGAGTGGGACCCGGACGCCGGCGTCCTGGACCCCGGCGTGGTCGAGGGGGCCGACGCCGTCGTGAACCTCGCGGGCGCAGGGATCGGCGACCACCGGTGGACGACCGAGTACAAGCGCACGCTGGTCACGTCCCGGACCCGGACCACCGGCCTCCTGGCCCGGACCATGGCCGGTCTCGACGCGCCGCCGCCGGTCTGGGTCCAGGGCTCCGCGATCGGCTACTACGGCGACCGGGGCGCGCAGGTGCTCACCGAGACGTCGGCGTCGGGTGACGGGTTCCTCGCCCGGCTGGTCCGGGAGTGGGAGGCCGCGACGGCGCCGGCCGAGCAGGCGGGCGTCCGCGTGGTGCACGCCCGGACGGGCATCGTGCTCTCCTCCGAGGGCGGCGCGCTCGGCCGGCTCCTCCCGCTGCTGCGGCTCGGCGTCGGCGGACGCCTCGGCCCGGGCACCCAGTACTGGAGCTGGATCACGCTGCGCGACGAGGTCGACGCGCTGCGCCACCTGCTCACCGCCCCCGTGCACGGGCCGGTCAACCTCTGCTCCCCCCACCCGGCGACCAACGCGGAGATCACCCGCGCGCTCGCGCGGGAGCTCCACCGCCCGGCCGCGCTGGCCGTCCCGTCCGTCGCGCTGCGCGTGGTGCTGGGCGAGCTGGCGTCCGACATCCTCGGCTCCCAGCGCGCCCTCCCGACCGTGCTCGAGGCGAGCGGGTTCACGTTCTCCGACCCCCTCCTCGACGACGCCGCCCGGCGGGTCGCGGAGCGTCGCTGACCTCCTGTCCCGACGGCCGGGCCGGGCCGAGACGAGCCGGACCGGGGCCCGCGACGGTGCGCGTCACCGCACCTCGGCGACACGCCACCCGTCGTCGGTCCAGCGGAGCACGAGCACGACGGTGGTCCGCGGCGTCGCGGGCACGTGCAGCTCGCCGTCGACCGTGCGCTGCCGGTGCGCGCTGACGGCGTAGTCGACCTCGACGACCGCGTCGGCGGGCTGCGTGCCCGTCCCGGCCGTCGCGGGTGACCGGTCGTCGGCGGGCCGGGCGTCGAAGACCTCCGCCCGCGCGTCGAGCACGTCCACGCCCTCGAGCGCCGCCAGCACCGCGGCGTCGCGCGCCTCCGCCGACGAGCCCGCGACCACCACCGACGACAGGTCGCCCGTGCCCTCGGTGAGCAGCGCGAGCCGGCGCGCCGTGAGCGCACGTGCGGCGCCGCCCGGATCGTCCGGGTCGAGCACCGCGCTCGCGGCGCCGTCCGGCTCGACGGCGGTCGTGACCGTGCCCGGCGCCTGCTCGCCACCGTCGGGCGCGGCCGTCCGCGACGGCCCCAGGTGCACCAGGAGCACCACGAGCGCCGCGCACCCGGTGAGGATCGCGAGGCTCGTGCCGACGGCGCGGACCGCCCGTCGCCGTCGTGCCCGGGCGCCGCGCCCACGGGACCGGGTCCCGCCACGCGCGGCGCTCCCGGCCGCCGTCGGCCCCTCGACGCCGGGCCGCACGGTCCGCCGACCACCGAACGCACCCGCCACGAGACGCGCGGCGTCGGGCATCACGACCGGTCGCGGCTCCACGGCGTCGTAGCAGCGCGCGGCGAAGGTCCCCGCCGCGGGACGCGCGGACGGCTCGTCGCGCAGCGCGACCGCGAGCTCGGCGTGCAGCGCCGCGAGGTCGCGCGCCTCGTCCGGGTCGCCGGTCGCGCGGTAGGACGGGTGGCTCGACGCGGGGGGCGGCACGAGGTCGAGCACGAGCCGGGCGAGGTCACGCACGTCGTCCGCGGCGGTCCCCCGCGCGGGCGCCAGCGCCGGGCGCAGGACCGCCCGCCCGCTCGGCGTGACGACCACCGACGCCGCCTCGAGGCTCCCGTGCGCACGCCCGTCCCGATGGAGCCGTGCGAGGCCCTGCGCGACCGGGACCAGCACCGTGACCGCCTCGGCGGCCCGGAAGGGCTCGCGGGCCGCCGCCAGCTCGTCGAGGCGCAGGCCGTCGACGTGGTCGGTGAGCACCACGAGCGACGACTCCCCCGCCTCGACGACACCACGCACCGCCACGACGTGCTCGTGCTCCTCGGCGAGGGCGTGCAGGTGCTCGACCAGCGCCGCACGAGCCCCCGGCTCCTCGGGGACCGCCAGCCGCGCGACCTCGCACACCGCGCCGACGTCGTCGTACGCGACGAACCCGCCGGTCGCGCCGGGCTCCCGCCGCACCGACCACCCCGCTGCCGCGAGCACGGGAACCAGGTCCGCGACGGACTCCACGGGCGGTCGCGCACGGCGCGACGTCGACGACGTCATGCCTCCATCACACCGCGTGCCGGACCTCGCCGTGCCGTTGTCCACAGGCCGGATCGCGGTGCGTCCTCGGCCGTGCGCGCCCGGTCCGGGCCCGGGCGCGCGGCTGACCGGGCCTGCGCCCGCCCCCGCCCGAGTGCGGTCAGACGTCGAGGAGGCGGCCCTCGCGGGCGCTGCGGCGGGCGGCGTCGAGGACCTCGGCGGTGCGGACGGCGTCGCGCGGGTCGACGGGGACGGGACCGCCGTCGAGGATCCAGGCCGCGACGGCGCGGTAGAAGTCGGCGTGACCGCCCGGTGCCTGCGCGACCGGCTCGCGCTCGCGACCGCGCGTGACCCAGCCGAGCGTGCCCTCGGGGGCGGCGTCGTCGAAGACCTCGAACGGCGACGCGTCGTTCTCGAACGTCGTGACGACGTACGCCCCGGCCGTCCCGAGCACGCGCGTGCGGGGACCGGGGGCACCGACGACGGAGCCGGCCCAGAGGCGGCTCACGACCGCGTTCCCGTCGGCGTCGGGCTCGTGGTGGAGCACGAGGAAGACGTCGTCCTCGGTGGGGGTGGTGTGCGAGCGCAGCTCCGCCCACACGCCGGTGACGCGCCCGAAGAGCTGGGTCGCGGAGTCGACGAGGTGCGGCCCGAGGTCGAGGAGCAGGCCGCCGCCGACGGGGTCGTTCTCCTTCCATCGCTGCTGCGGCACGGGGCGCCACCGCTCCCACCGCCGCTCGAACGTGTGCACGCGCCCGATCTCGCCGCGGTCGAGCACGGAGCGCAGGGTGAGCTGCTCGGGGTCCCAGCGGCGGTTCTGGAAGACGGTGAGGGGTGTGCCCGCCTCCTCGGCCGCGGTGACGACGGCGCCCGCGGCCGCGGCGCCGAGCGCGAGCGGCTTGTCGACGACGACGGGGACGCCCGCCCGGGCGAGCGCGGTGGCGTGGTCGGCGTGCAGGGCCGACGGGCTCGCGACGACGACCACGTCGTACGCGGCACGGTCGGCGAGGAGCGCGTCGAGGTCGTCGTGCAGGTGCACGTCCGGCCACTCCTCGACGGCGGCGGCGCGGCGCTCGGGCGACCGGACGACGACCGCCGTGACGACGTGCCCGGCCTCGCGGACGAGGCGCGCGTGGATGCCCCGCCCTGCTCCCCCGTACCCGACGATCCCGACCCTGAGCGTGCGTGCGGCGGTGTCCATGCCGACCAATCTAGCCGTGAGCGCGACCGGTGCCGGAGGCATCCGCCGGTGTGGTCCGAGCACCCCCGCAGACCTGGCAGAATGTGCGCGTTGGTCCGGTATGGAGCGCTGCGTACCGTCTCGCGCGGGTCGGGCCGAGAATCGGTTTCGGGAAGGTCGTCCCTTGAGCACCACGAGCCGCCGCGTCCCTCGTCGGAGCGTCCTGCGCTACGTCCTGATCGCCCTGGCGGTCGCCATCGTGGTCGCGAACGTGATCAACCAGCAGTCGGTCGCCGCCGACGACGAGCCGGCCCCGACCCCGGGCAGCGCGCTCGAGGCGCTGGCGGGGCTCGAGGTGAAGGGGCCCGGTCCGGACACGGGCTACGAGCGGGGGCTCTTCGGTCCCGCGTGGGCGGACGTCGACGGCAACGGCTGCGACACCCGCAACGACATCCTCGCGCGCGACCTCACCGACCTCACGTTCTCGACCCGGGGCGAGGTCTGCGAGGTGCGTACGGGCACGTTCCAGGACCCGTACACCGGCGAGACCATCGACTTCCGCCGCGGCAACGCGACCAGCATGGCGGTCCAGATCGACCACGTGGTCCCGCTGCTCGACGCGTGGCGCAAGGGTGCCCGCGCGTGGGACGAGGAGACGCGCCGGCAGTTCGCCAACGACCCGCTCAACCTCCTCGCGGCCGACGGCCCGGCGAACCAGTCCAAGGGCGCGCGCGACGCGTCCGCGTGGCTGCCCCCGAACCACGCGTTCCGCTGCCCGTACGTCGCGCGGCAGGTCGCGGTGAAGACCGCCTACGAGCTCGCGGTGACGCCGTCGGAGTCCGAGGCGATGGCGCGCGTGCTCGAGGACTGCCCGGCCGAGCCGCTCCCCGCGGGCTGACCCGGCTCCCCCGGGCCCCGGTCCGTGCGCCCGAGCGCGCTCGGCCACCAGGCCCGCCGGCCGACGTCGTGCACGAGCGCGGGCACGAGCAGCGACCGCACCACGAGCGTGTCGACGAGGACGCCGAACGCGACGATGAACGCGAGCTGGGCGAGGAACAGCAGCGGGATGATGCCGAGCGCGGCGAACGTCGTCGCGAGCACCACGCCCGCCGACGTGATGACCGACCCCGTGACCGCGAGCCCCCGCAGGACGCCGCGTCGCGTCCCGACCCGCAGGCTCTCCTCCCGCACGCGCGTCATGAGGAAGATCGAGTAGTCGACCCCGAGCGCGACGAGGAAGCAGAACGCGTAGAGGGGGACGGCCGGGTCGGCGCCCGGGAAGTCGAGCACGTGGTCGAACACGATCGCGGCGACGCCGAGCGCGGCGCCGAACGACAGCACGTTGGCGAGCATGAGCAGGACCGGCGCGACGACCGACCGCAGCAGCAGGATCAGGATCAGCAGGATCACGGCGAGGACGACCGGCACGATGACCCGCAGGTCGCGCTGGCCCGCGAGCTGCGTGTCGAGGCGCTCGGCGGCGGCGCCCCCGACCACCGCCTCGGGCGAGACCTCGTGCACGGCGTCACGGAGCGCCGAGACGGTCTCGACGACCTCCTGGCTGTCCGACGGCGCGGCGGTCGTGACGTCGACCCGCACCTGTCCGTCGACGACGAGCGGGTCGCCTTGCGCGGGTGCACCCGGCGCGGGGGCAGGCTGGTCGGTGACCGGCGTGGCCGTGGAGACGCCCTCGGTGCCCTCGGCGGCCGCGACGACCGCGTCGAGGTCCTCCTCGGGGGCGACCACGATCGCGGGCTGCGCGGAGACGCCCTCGAAGTGCTCCGTGAGCGCCGCCTCGCCGGCGACGGAGTCGACGTCCGCGAGGAACACCTCCGAGTCGCCGGTGCCGTCGGCGTCGAGGGTCGGGACGAACGCCGCGCACGCGGCGAGGACCAGCGCCGTGACGACCCACACGCGCCGGTCGTGCCGGCCGACGAAGCTCGCGACGCGCGACCACACGCCGTGGCCGTCGACGCGCACCGCGTCGTCGCTCTCGACCGTCGTGGGCCGGGCGCCCGCCGCGGCGCCGTCGTGCTGCGCGTGCGCGCCCTCGTACCGCGGCATGCGCGGCCAGAAGAGGCCGCGCGACCGCTGGCCCGCGACGAGCAGGAGCGCCGGGAGGAGCGTGAGGGCCGCGACGAACGCTGCGGCGATGCCGATCGCGGCGACCGGGCCGAGGCTGCGGTTGGACGACAGGTCGGACAGGAGCAGGCACAGCAGGCCCGCGATGACGGTCCCCGCGCTCGCCGCGATCGGCTCGACGGACGCGCGCACGGCGCGGCGCAGCGCCGTCGTGGTCGAGCGGACGAGGCGCAGCTCCTCCCGGTACCGCGCGACGACGAGCAACGAGTAGTCGACCGCCGCGCCGACGACGAGGATCGAGAGGATGCCCTGCGACTGCCCGTTGAGCGTGAGGACGTCTGCCGCGGCGAGGTGGTAGACGACGAGGCCCGCGAGCGTCAGCGCGAGCACGGCCGTGAGGATCACGAGGAACGGCAGGATCGGCGACCGGTAGACGATCGCGAGGATGACGAGCACGGCGCCCAGCGCGACGAGCAGGAGGACGGTGTCGATCCCCCCGAACGCGGTGACGAGGTCGGCGACGAACCCGGCCGGGCCGGTGACCCAGACGTCGAGCGAGGTGCCCGCGAGCCCGCCCTCGGACGCTCCCGCGGCGGCGAGGTCGCGCAGCGCGCCGACCGCGAGCTCGCTCACGCTGTCCTCGTCGGCGCCGATCCGGTCGGACGCGACGGACGCGTCGAGCGAGACGACGACGAGCGCCGCCTCGCCGTCCTCGGACGGCACGACGACGGGGTCGGCCACGGAGACGTCGCCGACGGTCGCCGGCTCGTCGCCCGACGTCCCGGCGAGCGGGGCGTCCGGGACCGCCTGGGCGTACGCGTCCAGCGCGGCGAGGTCCTCGGGCGTCAGGGCGCTGCCGTCGCCCGTCGTGGCGACGACGAGCGCGGGGAGGGTCTCGGAGTCGGTGAACTCCTGGGCGACCTCGGCCGCGCGCGTCGACTCGGCGCTCGCGGGGAGGAACGCGGCGGCGTCGTTGGTCTGCACGCTGCTCAGGCGACCCTGGGCCTGCCCGCCCAGCGCGCCGATCGCCATCCACAGACCGATGACTGCGACAATGATCAGCCCGCGGAGGAACCCGCCCGTCCTATTGCTCAGCATGCTGAGGAATGGTGCCATGGCGGAGGGAGGAATGCACGGTGGAGCACGCGTCGAGCAACGGCAGCACCGGGCGGTACGCCGGCCCGGACGTCGGCGACCCCACACCCACCGACCCCCAGGAGTGGGCCACCGGCCGCCTCCTGTTCGCCGTCGCGCGTCGCATCGAGAAGGAGTGGAACGCCCACCTCGGGCAGTGGGACCTCAACCATGCGGGCTTCCCCGTGCTCATGCACCTGCTCGCCGGACCTCGCTCGCAACGGGTCCTCGCCGAGGAGTCGGGCGTGACCGAGCAGACCATGAGCCGGGTCGTCGCGCGGCTCGAGCGCTCCGGGTACGTGACCCGCACCGACGACCCCGCCGACCGCCGCCGCCGCGCCGTCGCGATCACCGCGGCCGGGCGCGAGGCGGGCCTGGCCGCCGCACGACGTCGTCCCGCCGAGGAGCTCGCGACCCGCGGTCTCGACGACGCGCAGGTCGCGGCGCTGCGGGACGCCCTCCTCGCCCTGCTCGAGACCCTGCCCCGCGCACCCCACGACGAGGGCTAACCTGAGCCGATGGACCTGCTCGCGCTGCCCGGGATCACGGAGTACCACGAGGCCTGGGACCTCCAGCGCGCGGTGCACGACGACGTCGTCGCGACCACCCGCCCGGACACCCTGATCCTCGTCGAGCACCCCTCCGTCTACACCGCCGGCCGCCGCACGCGCCGTGACGAGCGGCCCGACGACGGCACCCCCGTCGTCGACGTGGACCGCGGCGGGAAGATCACGTGGCACGGCCCGGGCCAGCAGGTCGCCTACCCGATCGTGCGCCTCGCCGAGCCGGTCGACGTCGTCGCGTACGTACGCGCGCTCGAGGAGGCCGTCATGGGCGTGTGCGCGCGGCTCGGCCTCGCGACGATGCGCGTCGAGGGGCGCAGCGGGGTCTGGGTCGCTGCCGACGCGACGCGCCGCGAGCGCAAGGTCTGCGCGATCGGCGTGCGCGTCGCGAAGGGCGTGACGATGCACGGCCTCGCCCTCAACTGCGTCCCCGACCTCTCCCGCTTCGACCGGATCGTCCCCTGCGGCATCGAGGACGCCGACGTGACGTCGCTCACCGCCGAGCTCGGGCGCGACGTCACGCTCGCGGAGGTCGCGCCGCTGCTCGTCGCCGCGCTGGAGGACGCGCTCGTGCCGCTGCTCGCCGCGAGCGTGCCCGACGACGCGCGCCTCGCCTCCCCGCAGGACGCGCTCGCGGGCTAGGCTGGGGGCTCCAGGGAATCCTCGCGCGCCGGAGTACGGGTGGGTCGGCGCGCGGTAGGACGTACCCCGAGGACCTGGACCGCATGACCGCCACCGCGCGCCCGACGGCGCGCACCCGCACGACCCCACCCCTCCCGGAGCCGCCCCGCTCGGCACCACCCGGCTCGGGCGCGCCGGCGCGCAGCGGCTACGCCCGCCTGCCGCAGCTCGCCGGGCGCGCGTTCCTCCCCGTGGCGTTCCTCGCCCGGCTCCCGTTCTCGATGCTCACCATCGGGACCCTGCTCCTCGTGTCGTCGACGACCGGGTCCGTCGCGCTCGGCGGGCTCGCCTCGGCGGCGACGGCGCTCGGCACGGCCCTCGGCGGCCCGGCCCAGGGCGCTCTCGCCGACCGCGTCGGTCAGCGCCGGGTCCTGCTCGTCGCCGTCCCCGTCGCGACGCTCGCCGTGCTCGGTCTCGTGCTCTCCGCTGCGGCGCCCGGGGCGACGGCCGCCGTCCTCGCCGCGGCGGCGGTGACGGGGGCGAGCGCACCGCAGGTCGGTCCGCTCGCGCGCGTGCGCTGGCTCCGGCTCGCCGCCGACGAGCCGCGCACCGTCGAGGCCGCGATGAGCTACGAGAGCACCGCCGACGAGGTGAGCTTCGTGCTCGGCCCCGCGCTCGTCGGCGTCCTCGCGTCGGCCGGCTCGCCGCAGGTCGCGGTCCTCGTCGCCGCGGGCGGCATCGCCGTCTTCGGGACCGCGTTCGCTCTCCACCCGACGGCCCGCGCGACCCTCCACGCCTCCCCCACCTCGTCCGACGCGGGCACGGGCACGACGAGCGCGGCAACCGCCGTCGGGACGGTCGCGCTCGTGCGGCGCGAGGCCGTCGTGCTCGTCGGGATGCTCGCGATGGGCCTCCTGTTCGGCGGGACGCAGGCCGCGCTCACCGCGCTCACCCGCGACGCGGGCGTCCCCGGGAGCGCGGGCCTCGTCTACGCCGTGATGGGCGTGGGCTCCGCCGTCACCGCGCTGTCAGTCGTCGCGCTCCCCCGCCGGTGGGGTCTGCGCAGCCGGTGGATCACGTTCGCCGCCGGCCTCGTGGCCGGCACGCTCGCCCTGCTCCTCGCCGCCGCGAGCAGCTCGCTGACGGCCGTCGTCGTCGCGGTCGCCGCGACCGGCCTGTTCGTCGGGCCCGTCATGGTCACGGTGTTCACCGTCGCGGGCGACCGCGCGCCCGCCGGGCGGACGGCGTCGGCCATGACGCTCGTGGCGAGCGCCAACGTCGTCGGCGTCGCGATCGGCGCGTCCGGCGGCGGCGCGCTCGCCGACGCGGTGTCGACGACGAGCGCCTTCGCGCTGCCGGTGGTCGCGGCGGTCCTGCTCGTCGTGACCGGGGTGTCGCTGACGTCACGTCCACAGGGTGGTCCGCGAGCGGGAGACGCCGCAGGCGAGCGCGTAGTCTGACCGGAGTCCGGCGTCGTACCCGGGCGCGCGCACCCGAACGGTGCGCCGCCCACCTGCCTGCTCGGCGCGACGTCGGCGCTCACTCGCCACGACGACCGGGAGACACCCGTGACGATCGCACCTGAAGGACGGCGCATGCTGCGGGTCGAGGCCCGCAACGCCGCGACGCCGATCGAGAAGAAGCCCGAGTGGATCAAGACCCGCGCGACGATGGGTCCTGAGTACTCCGAGCTCAAGGGCCTCGTGAAGCGCGAGGGCCTGCACACGGTCTGCGAGGAGGCGGGCTGTCCCAACATCTTCGAGTGCTGGGAGGACCGCGAGGCGACGTTCCTCATCGGCGGCGACCAGTGCACGCGGCGCTGCGACTTCTGCCAGATCGACACGGGCAAGCCGGCCGACTTCGACGCGGACGAGCCGCGCCGCGTCGCGGAGTCCGTCCAGGCGATGGGCCTGCGCTACTCGACGATCACGGGCGTCGCGCGTGACGACCTGCCCGACGGCGGCGCCTGGCTCTACGCGGAGACCGTCCGCCAGATCCACCAGCTCAACCCGGGCACCGGCGTCGAGCTGCTCATCCCCGACTTCAACGCGATCCCCGAGCTGCTCGACGAGGTGAACGACTCGCGGCCCGAGGTGCTCGCGCACAACCTCGAGACCGTGCCGCGCATCTTCAAGCAGATCCGTCCCGGCTTCCGCTACGAGCGCTCGCTGTCGGTGCTCACGCGGGCGCGCGAGGCGGGCCTGGTGACCAAGTCGAACATCATCCTCGGCATGGGCGAGACGATCGACGAGGCCAAGGACGCGCTGCAGGACCTGCACGACGCCGGCTGCGACCTCGTGACGATCACGCAGTACCTGCGCCCGTCGCTGCGGCACCACCCCGTGGACCGCTGGGTCAAGCCCGAGGAGTTCGTCGAGCTGTCCGACGCCGCGGAGAAGATCGGCTTCCTCGGCGTCATGTCGGGCCCGCTCGTGCGGTCGTCGTACCGTGCGGGGCGTCTGTGGGGCCAGGCCATGACGCGCCGCGGCATGGAGATCCCGGCGGCGCTCGCGCACCTCGCCGAGCCGACGACGTCCCGCCAGGAGGCCGCGAGCCTGCTGGCCCGCTCGCCCCACTAGACTGACCGGCATGGCCCGCAAGAACTCGGACAGCACCGGCGCGCCCGCCGCCGGCGAGCAGGTCGCGAAGCAGAAGAAGCCCAAGAAGCAGCGCTGGTACCACCAGGTGTGGGCCGCGTACCAGATGACGCGCAAGCAGGACCCCGCGGTCACGTGGGTCATGCTCGGCGTGTTCGTCGGCATCCTCGCCGTCGCGCTCGGCATCGGCCTGTGGTGGGGCCAGTGGGTCTACACGCTCATCGTCGGCATCCCGTTCGCCGCGCTGGGCGCGATGTTCGTCCTCACCCGCCGTGCGGAGCGCGCGGCGTACCAGCAGATCGAGGGCCAGCCCGGCGCGGCGCGCGCCGCGCTCGGGACGATCCGTCGTGGCTGGACGTTCGACGAGGAGCCCGTCGCGATCGACCCGCGCACGCAGGACCTGGTGTTCCGCGGAGTCGGTCGCGCCGGCGTCGTCCTCGTGAGCGAGGGCCCGGCGCACCGCGCGAAGCGTCAGCTCGACGCCGAGCGCAAGCGCGTCGCGCGTGTGCTGCCGAACGTGCCGATCACGACGATCCAGGTCGGCGACGAGGAGGGCCAGGTCGCCCTCCCCAAGCTCCCGCGCGCCGTCCAGAAGCTCAAGCCGTCGCTCACCAAGCCGGAGACGGCGGAGGTGTCCAAGCGCCTGCGCGCCCTCGGGGTCTCGCGCCTGCCGATCCCCAAGGGCATCGACCCGACGCGCGCCCGCCCCGATCGCAAGGGCCTCAAGGGTCGCTGACGGACCTCCTCCTGCACGACGACGCCCGGCCGGGCGAGGCTCGCTCCTCACCGGCCGGGCGTCGTCGTCCCGGGTGACCTGCTGGTGCCGGGCGACCCGCTGAGCGGGACGCGGGTCGGAGCCGCCGTCAGGTGCGGACCAGGACGGTGCCCGCCGCGCGGTCGTGGAGCCCGCGCCCGTCGGCGTCCCACACGACCGCGGGGATGACGAGGCACAGGAGCACGGTGCGCAGCGCCCCGCGGCCGATGCCGACCATGCGGGCCGGCTCGGCGAGACGGCGGACCCGCATGCCCATCACGCGGTGCCCGACCGTGAAGCCCAGCGTGCTCACGAGCAGGACGTTCTCGATCGCGAACACCAGCGGCTGCGACCACACCGGCAGCGCGGAGATGCCCTCGAAGAAGCCCGGCACGGCGGGCCGGAAGAAGAGGAACGCGACGAGCGTCGCGAGCACCCAGTCGATGACCAGCGCGACGACGCGCCGTCCCAGGGTCGCGAGCGAGCCCGGTCCGTCGGGCGGGAGGCCGAGCCGCGCGCCGCGACCGCCCTGCTGACCGCCCGGGGTGCCCTCGAGCCACGAACCCATGTCCTCGCGTGAAACCACGGGACCAGGGTACGTGCCGGTCGGTGGACGACCTCGACGGTTCCGGCACCCACGGCGGTATCGTGCCGAACGGCACACCGCCCGCCGGCGGCTGCCGCGTGCCCTCGTGTAGCACGAACGTCACACGGGGACGCGGGACGTAACACGACCGAAACAATGGGTACACGGCGGGGAAACCGCCTCGGCCTAGGTTCGTGGGCGCCACGTCAGCGGCAGGTTCGCCGCGCAGCCCGACGGCACCACCCGATCAAGGAGCAACGGATGTTCAACAACGCGGAGGAGGCAATCGCCTTCACGCGGAACGAGGGCGTCGAGTTCGTCGACGTCCGGTTCTGCGACCTGCCCGGCATCATGCAGCACTTCAACATCCCCGTCTCGCAGTTCGACGAGTCGGCGTTCGAGGACGGCCTGATGTTTGACGGGTCGTCGATCCGCGGCTTCCAGGCGATCCACGAGTCGGACATGAAGCTCGTGCCGGACGTCAAGACCGCGTTCGTGGACCCGTACCGCAAGCGCAAGACGCTCGTCGTGAACTTCTCGATCGTCGACCCGTTCACGGGTGAGCCGTACTCGCGCGACCCCCGCAACATCGCGGCAAAGGCCGAGGCGTACCTGCGCTCCACCGGCATCGCCGACACCGCGTTCTTCGCGCCCGAGGCCGAGTTCTACCTCTTCGACGAGGCCCGCTTCGCGACGAACCAGCACTCCAGCTTCTACTACCTCGACTCGATCGAGGCGGCGTGGAACACGGGCCGCGAGGAGGAGGGTGGCAACCTCGCGTACAAGACGCGCTACAAGGGCGGCTACTTCCCCGTCTCCCCGTCCGACCGCTTCGCGGACCTGCGCGACGACATGTGCGCGACGCTGGAGCAGGTCGGCCTCGAGGTCGAGCGCGCGCACCACGAGGTGGGCACCGCCGGCCAGCAGGAGATCAACTACCGCTTCAACACGCTGCTGCACGCGGCCGACGACCTGATGAAGTTCAAGTACGTCATCCGCAACGAGGCGTTCGAGGCCGGCAAGTCCGTCACGTTCATGCCGAAGCCGATCTTTGGCGACAACGGCTCGGGCATGCACTCGCACCAGTCCCTGTGGAAGGACGGCAAGCCGCTGTTCTTCGACGAGAAGGGCTACGGCGGTCTCTCCGACCTCGCGCGCTGGTACATCGGCGGCCTGCTCAAGCACGCCCCCTCGCTGCTCGCGTTCACCAACCCGTCGGTGAACTCCTACCACCGCCTGGTCCCCGGCTACGAGGCCCCGGTCAACCTGGTCTACTCGGCCCGCAACCGCTCCGCGTGCATCCGCATCCCGGTGACCGGCTCGTCCGCCGCCGCGAAGCGCGTCGAGTTCCGCGTCCCGGACCCGTCGGCCAACCCGTACCTCGCGTTCGCCGCGCAGCTCCTCGCCGGCATCGACGGCATCAAGAACCGCATCGAGCCGCCGGAGCCGATCGACAAGGACCTCTACGAGCTGCCGCCCGAGGAGCACGCGCAGATCGCCCAGGTTCCCGCGTCCCTCGGCGAGGCCCTCGACGCGCTCGAGGCCGACCAGGAGTACCTCACCGAGGGTGGCGTCTTCACGCCCGACCTCATCCAGACGTGGATCGACTACAAGCGCACCAACGAGATCGACCCGATCCGCCTGCGCCCGCACCCGCACGAGTTCGAGCTCTACTACGACATCTGATCGGCGGGCCTGACGGTCCTCCGGAGGATGACCGTGAACGGCGTCCGACCTGCACCTCTCCAGTGCCGGCCGGGCGCCGTTCCGCCGTGCGCCCGCAAGTGTGACGACGACGTGCCAGCGCTCAGAGCCCGTCCGTGCGAGGCGAGAGCCACGCGGAGAACCGCTCGCGCAGAGCGTCCCGTGCCTCGACCGTGGGTGCGATCACATCCGCACCGCCGTCGTACGGCGCGTACACCCAGTCGACGGCGTCGTCGGTGATCACGAACACGTCGGTGTCTTCTGGTGCTCGCCGGAACCACGGGTCGAGCTCCGCACGCGTAGCAGGGAGACGGCGGACGAACGCCGATGCCGTGATCGCTTCGTTCTCCTCGTCGGCGGTCGTGTCGTCGACGAACGCTCGCCAGAAGGGCCAGGTGCTCGAGATCCTGCGGAACTCGCGCGACGCGCGGAACCTCCCCTGCCCGTCCCACCTCAGCAGGACGACGACGACCTCGTCGCTCGATCCGCGGAGTGCCGCGAGCACGTGGTGGTGACGATCGAGCAGGATCCTTGCCTCTTCCTCGCTGTCGGCATATCGCTTCGAGTAGGGAAGGCTGTGGAACCGCACCCAGCGCTCGGCGAGATGCTCCCGAAGGGACCACGACGCGGGAATCGCCCTTCCAGCCCGACGCTCCCAGGCGTTCCCGAGCGCTTCCCAGGACGGATCGGGCTCGGGCATCCGGAACCCGAGCAAACCGGCGACGGCTTCCTCACACCTCCCGAGCAGGAAGCGGACCGTGCCGTGCAGGTGCGCGGCCCGAGCGATGGAGCGCTTCACTCCCCCGCCCTCCACCGACCCGCGCGACGTTCCCTCGCCACGTGCCGGACCTTTCTCGACATCCCGTGCTCGGCGAGGTCGTCGAGGACGACGTCAGCAGGGACGCGCTCGACCAGCTGTCGCTGGCACCACAGAGTGAGGTCGGGAAGGTCGCCGACGATCGACCGGGGTCGAGCGACGAGGTCACGGATCAGCGCCCATTCCCGGAGTCGCCGTTCTGCGAATGCTCTTCCAGGCGATGCCCCGAGACCGTCGACCCAGGAGCGGCCCTCGGCGATGTCGACGTGCTGGAGGACGTCCACGACGACGACCCGGGCCATCTCGTCGCCCTCGACGACCGCCTCCTTGAGCAGCGGGCGGAGGCCCTCACGCGGGACGGCGCCGGCGTAGACGTGCCACCGGCCGTGCTCGTCGTCGGGGTCGACGTCGCTCGTGCCCAATCCCTCGGCAAGGAGACGGAGAAGGTCTCGGCCACGCGGAGTCACTCCCGGTCCTCCGGTTGTCTGAGGAGCTCGTCGCCTTCGTCGCTGCTCAGAACCCAATGCGCCTCGCCACGCACCGCCCTGTCCGGAAGGGCCCGGTCTTCAGCGGTCCCCTCGGTGTCGGCGAACTCGGGGAAGTCGCCCACGACGAAGAGCTTCTCGGCGGCTGCGCTTCTTCCTGTCTCGGACGTCACGGTGCCCAACCTAGCCGCGGCTCGGCGGCACACCGAGTGCTTTCGCCCGTCGCCCCTGTGATCTTCTGCCCGGGTCAAGAGGCCCCCAGAAGTCCTGGTTGTCAGGCACACACGTCGCGCGCTAGTTTGTGAGCGGCGGTAACGATGCCGCCCACAGGAGCAGGGGGATTCATGACCACACCCTTCCGGCGCGCCCTCACGGCCGTCGCGTCCGCGCTGGTGTCGACCGTCGTGGCGGCGTCGCTCGCCGCTCCGGCGAGCGCGTCCGCGGCGTCCGCGACCGCCGACCCGTCCGCGAGCGCCGCGTGCGCCGCGACCTGGTCGGCCACGACGGCGTACTCGGGCGGCCAGACGGCGTCGCACCACGGTCGGAACTGGACGGCCCGCTGGTGGACCCAGCGCGAGACGCCGGGGTCGACGAGCGTCTGGATCGACGCGGGTCGGTGCACCGGGGGCGGGGACGACTTCGTCGTGAGCCGCGAGGAGTTCGACGCGATCTTCCCGAACCGGCACCCGTTCTACACGTACGACGGGTTCGTCGACGCGCTGGGCGCCTACCCCGCGTTCGCGAGCACGGGCACGCCCGAGACGCGGACGCGCGAGGTCGCCGCGTTCCTCACGCACGCCGACTTCGAGTCGGTCGGGCTGCGGTACGTGAAGGAGATCAACGAGGCGAACTACTGGATCAAGTGTGACTACTCCCAGCCGTTCGGCTGCCCCGCCGGCCAGACGGCGTACTA
Organism: Cellulosimicrobium sp. NPDC055967; assembly: GCF_042269845.1. Taxonomy (NCBI): domain Bacteria; kingdom Bacillati; phylum Actinomycetota; class Actinomycetes; order Micrococcales; family Promicromonosporaceae; genus Cellulosimicrobium; species Cellulosimicrobium sp. NPDC055967. The sequence goes on from NZ_JBHJYJ010000009.1 coordinate 26,031, forward strand.
CGGTCGCGGGCCGATCATGTTCAGCTGGAACTTCAACTACAAGGCCGCGGGCGACGCGCTCGGGATCGACCTGCTGAACGACCCGTGGCTGGTCGAGGAGGACCCGTCCGTCGCGTGGCAGACGGCGCTCTGGTACTGGAACACGCAGAACGGCCCCGGGGTGATGACGTCGCACCAGGCGATGGTCTCGGGTTCCGGGTTCGGCCAGACCATCAACTCGCTCAACGGTGCGCTCGAGTGCGACGGCGGCAATCCCGCCTCCGTGCAGTCCCGGGTGGACCGGTACGTGCGCATCACCGAGGTCCTGGGCGTCGCCCCGGGCTCGGGTCTGTACTGCTGACCGGGTCGTCCCGCGAGCGGTGAGGCGGGTGCGGTGCGCGCAGGGGGCGCACCGCACCCGCCTGTCAGTGTGCGGCAGGGACCGCTGCGGTCTCCGCGACGGTCGCGAGCACGTGGGCCGTCGGCAGCCCGGAGCGCGGGCGGAACCCGGCGTACTGCTCGGCCGCGGCCCGCGCGCACTCGTCCTGGTAGGCAGGTCCGCCGCCGAGGTACACCGCCATCTCGGCGCGCTTGCCGGGGACGTTGCCGCCGACGAACCAGGCGCCGGCCTTCTTGCCCTCCTCGTACATGACCGTGGCCCGGCCCGCGCGCTCGGTCTCCTCGTACCACCACTCCTCGGCCTCGCGCGTGGCCTCGAGCTGCGCGACGCCGTTCTCCCGCGCGTACGCGAGCGCACGCTGGAGCCACTGGGCGCCGCGCTGCACCGGCACGGTGAGGTTGGACAGCGGCGTCTGCGGCCCGAGCGACAGGAAGAGGTTGGGGAACCCGTGGACGGAGATCCCCAGGTAGGTCCGCAGGCCGTCCCGCTCCCACCGCTCGCGCAGCGTGACGCCCTCGCGCCCCACGACGTCGAACGCGGTGAGCGCGCCGGTCATGGCGTCGAACCCGGTCGCGAGCACGAGCACGTCGAGCTCGTGCTCGACCTCTCGCGACCCGTCCACCGAGCCGACGACGACGCCGCGCGGCGTGACCCGCGCGATCGGGTTCGCGAGGACGTCGACGAGCTCGACGTTCTCCCGGTTGTACGCGGCGTAGTAGCCGTGCCCGGTGGGCGGGCGCTTGCCCATGAACGTGTAGGTGGAGGGGCTGAGCGCCTCGGCGGTCCGGGGGTCGGTGACGATCTCGCGGATCTTGCCGCGCAGGAACTCGGACGCGAGCGCGCTCGCCTCGGGGCTGGAGACGAGGTCGGTGAAGCACTCGTTGGCGAACCGGAAGCCCCCGGCCTCCCACCGTGACTCGAAGACCCGACGGCGTTCCTCGGCGTCGACCTCGAGCGCGGACCGCGTCGGGATCTCCATCGGCACACCGAACGGGTGCTGGGCCGCGCGCTCGAAGACGGCGTCGTAGTCCGCCCGCAGCGCGGCGAGCTCGTCGGCGGTCACGGCGGGGCTCGTCGTCTCCAGGACGTAGTTCGGGGTGCGCTGGAAGACCGTGACGTGGGCCGCCTGAGCGGCGAGCTCCGGGAGCATCTGGATCCCGGAGGCGCCGACGCCGATCAGCCCGACGCGCTTGCCGGACAGGTCCACCCCCTCGTGCGGCCACCTCGCCGAGTGGTACGCGGGCCCGGCGAAGGTGTCCAGCCCAGGGATGTCGGGGTACACGGGGCGGGACAGCAGCCCGGTCGCCGACACGAGGTAGGTGGCCCGGAGCGTCGACCCGTCGGCGAGGGTGAGCGTCCACAGGTTCGTGGCGTCCGAGTGCTCGGCCCGCTCGACGGTCGTGCTCAGCCGGATGTCGCGCCGCAGGTCGAGCCGGTCGGCGACGAAGTCCAGGTAGGCGCGGATCTCCTCGCCGCGCGGGTAGCGCTCGCTCCAGTCCCACTCGTCCCGTACCTCGCGGGAGAACGAGAACGCGTACGCGAGGTACTCCGAGTCGGTGCGCACGCCCGGGTACCGGTTGGCCCACCACGTCCCGCCGACTCCTCCGGCGGCGTCGACCACGAGGACGGAGAGCCCGACCTCCCGCAGATGGTGGAGCATCGCCAGCCCCGAGAAGCCCGCCCCGATCACGACCGCGTCGTAGGTCCCGCCGCCGCTCGCCACATCGCCCATGCACCGCTCCCCTGTCTCAGGTCCGTCCGGACACCGCCGGGCTGACGGCCCGCGCGATGCGGTATACCGTCCCACGCACGGGGGCTTCCTGCCACGGCGGGCCGGCCTCCGACCAGACTGGTCAGAACGGCCAGACGAGCGGCACGTAGAGGACCGCGGCGGCGAGGAACACGACCGCGAGGGGGAGGCCCAGACGCCAGTAGTCGCCGAACCGGTAGCCGCCCGGCTGCAGGACCATGAGGTTGACCGGTGTGGCGATCGGGGTGAGGAAGGCTGCGGCGCCGGCGACCGTGAGCGCCATCATGAACGGCTGCACGCTCACCCCGAGCGTCTGGGCGAACGACACCGCGACCGGCGCCATCACGAGGACGGTCGCGACGTTGGAGATGAACTGGCCGAGCACGAGGGTGAGCACGCACACGACGAGCAGCGCGAGGTGCGGGGAGCCGCCGCCGGTGACGCGGAGCACGACGTCCGCGATCGCGTCGGCCGCGCCCGACGAGACGAACGCCGCGGACAGCGGGATGAGGGCCGCGATGAGGACGACGGTGTCCCACGAGATCGCGCGGAACGACTGGGGCACGGTGACCACCCGCAGGAGCACGAGCGCCCCGGCCGCGAGCAGGCCCGCGATCACCGGCGGGACGACCCCGGTCGCGAGGAGCACGATCGTCACGACCAGCACCGCGAGGCAGCGCCGCCAGCCGCGTCCCAGCGGGACGCCGCGCTGCAGGCTCCGCGGGGAGTCGACGGCGATCACGTCGGGCGACTGGGTGTACCGGTGGAGCGCGTCCCACGGTCCGCGCACGAGCACGGCGTCCCCGGGCTGGAGGATCATCGGCCCTGCGGGGGCCTCGGACTCGGGGCCCGTGGTGCTGCCGTCGCCGCGGCGGATGGCGAGCACGACGAGGCCCTCGTCCCGCGTCGTCATGCCGGGGCTCACCCGCCGCCCGGCCAGGGACGAGCGCGGCGCGATGAGCACCTCGACCACTCCCGTGCCGCCGGTGAAGAGGCGGCCGGTGTCGAGCTCCGCGGGGTAGCTCTCGCGCCACGAGCGCACCCGATCGCGCGGGTCGGCCGTCGTCTCGGCCAGGTGCTCGGGGACGCGCTCCGGCAGCAGGCGGTCCCCGAGGGTCACGACGAGGACGGCCGTCGCGAGGACGAGCGGGATCCCGACCAGCGCGAACTCGAAGTAGCCGAACTCCTGACCGCCCGCCTCGGCCGCGGCCTCGGAGACGATGATGTTCACCGGCGTCCCGGTCAGCGTGAGGAGCGAGCCCGCGCCCGCGGCGAACGCGAGCGGGACGAGCATGCGCGAGGGGACGATGCCGGCCCGGGCGGCGGCCACCACCGCGACCGGGAGCAGCGCCGCGACGGCGCCGTTGATGCTGATGACCGCCGCGAGGAGCGCAGCGACGCCCACCATCAGCGCGAGCAGCCCGGCCCGCCCCAGGGACGCGCGCCGCTCGAGCCACTGCCCGATCCATGCGGTGATGCCGGTGGAGTCCAGCGCGTCGCTCAGCACGAACAACGTCGCGATGAAGAGCACGATCGGGTCGCTGAAGCCGCTCAGCGCGGCGTCGAGCGGGAGCACGCCCGTCGCCCAGAGCGCGACGGGCACGAACAGCGCGACGACGACGAGAGGGAGCCGGTTGGTCATGAAGCCCACGACCGCCAGCGCCAGGATCACGAACGTCGCGACCAGCGGATCGATCATGGGCACCCCCTGGGACGTCAGGATGCCACACGACCCTCGTCCCGGAGACCACCGAAATAGCGGACGCGCCGGTGCGTTGTCGATGACCATGACGACACTCGGGATCATCGGCGCAGGCAACATCGGCTCACAGGTCGCGCGGGCCGCGATCGCCCACGGCTACGACGTGGTCATCGCGAACTCGCGGGACCCCCGCACCCTGGACGACCTCGTCGCCGAGCTCGGTCCGCGGGCACGGTCGGCGACGGCGGAGGAGGCGGCGCGCGCGGCGGACGTCGCGGTCGTCGCGGTGCCCTTCGGGGCGTACCGCGAGGTCCCGGTCGAGCCGCTCGACGGGAAGATCGTGCTCGACGCCAACAACTACTACTGGGAGCGCGACGGCCACGTCGACGCGCTCGACCGGGGCGAGGTCACGTCGTCGGGCCTGCTCCAGGAGCACCTGGCGGGGTCCCGGGTGGCCAAGGCGTTCAACCACATCCGGTCGACGGAGATCACGACCGACGGGACCCCCGCGGGCACGCCGGGACGCCGCGCCCTGGCGACCGCGAGCGACTTCCCCGAGGCCGCGGCCTGGGTCGAGCGCTTCTACGACGAGATCGGGTTCGACGCGGTCGACACGAGCCCGCTCGCGGAGTCGTGGCGGGTCGAGCGGGACCGGCCGGCCTACGTCGCGCGCCAGGACGCCGACGAGCTGCGCGAGAACCTCGCCCGGGCGCCCCGCACGATCTGACCCGGACCCGGGCGGGCTCGTCAGGCAGGCTCGCCCCGGGCCACGAAGGCCGCGCCCGCGAGCAGCAGGACGAGAGCCAGCGCCACGAGGCCGAGGAGCGCGAGCCCGCGGGCGGGGCCGAGCGGCCCCTCGACGAGGCGGGCGCACCGCCGGCACAGGACGCCGGCCGCTCCCCACAGCGCCACGGCGGCCAGCGGCTCGGCGCGCTGCCAGACGACCGCGAGGACGACGGCGAACGCCGCGAGCCCCCACGCGATCCACCCGGCCCCGCGCAGCCGCCACCCGAAGAACGACCCGCCGGGCGCCCCACGCCCGTGCTCGGTCCCGCCCGCCGCGGCCGCCCCGGGCTCGGTCCCGCCCGCCGTAGCCGCCCCGCGGCGGCGCGCGTCGCCGGGCACGCGCGGCTCCCGCCGGGAGAGCAGGCCGGGGACGGGACGCTCGTCGCGCCGGGGCACGCCCTCAGTCCTCGCCGTAGAAGACGCGCTCCATGACGGTCCGGGCGCGCCGCGCGGTGCGCAGGAAGTGCTCCTCGAGCTCGGCGCCCGTGTCGACGTCCGGGAGGTCGAGCACGCGCGCGAGCCCGGTGAGCGCGAACCGGTCGTGCGGCAGCACGTCGACCGTCGTCCCCGTCGTCCGGCCGGACCACAGCACGAGCGCGCTGCGCAGGCGCGAGGCGAGGTGCCAGGCCTCGCCGAGCACCGCGGCGTCCTCGGCGTCGACGAGGTTCGCGGCCACGGCGGCCTCGAGCGCGTCGACGGTCGAGGTCGTCCGCAGCCCGGGCACGTCGTGGGCGTGCTGGAGCTGGAGGAGCTGGACGGTCCACTCGACGTCGGACACTCCCCCGCGCCCGAGCTTGAGGTGGCGCGACGCCTCGACGCCCCGCGGGAGCCGCTCGGACTCGACGCGCGCCTTGATGCGCCGCACCTCGCGCACCTCCGCCAGGTCGAGGCCGCCCTGCGGGTACCGACGGCCGTCGACGACGCGGGTGAACGCCGCGCCCAGCCCGTCGAGGTCGCCCGCGACCGGGCGCGCGCGCAGCAGCGCCTGCGCCTCCCAGACGCTCGACCACCGCTCGTAGTACTCGGTGTACGACGCGAGCGAGCGCACGAGCGGGCCGTTGCGCCCCTCGGGCCGCAGGTCGGCGTCGACCGGGAGCGCGGGCTCCGGGCCGACGGCGGACAGGAGCTGGCGCAGCCGCGTCGCCACGGCGAGCGCGTACGCCTGGGCGTCGCTGCTCTCCGCGCCGGGCACCGGGTCGTGCACGAACATCACGTCGGCGTCCGACCCGTAGCCCATCTCGCGACCGCCGAGTCGGCCCATCGCGACGACGATCAGGCGCGCGGGAGCGGACCCCGGGTCCTGGGCGTCGTACCCGAGCTCGCCGCGCGCGACGAACTCCGCGACGCGGAGCGCACCCGCGAGCACGACGTCCGCGGCGTCGGAGATGCTGCGGGCCGCGGCGACGGCGTCGACCACGCCCAGCAGCTCGGCGGCGCCGGTGCGCGCGAGCTCGCGGCGGCGGACGGCGCGCAGGCTCACCGTCGCCGGCTCGACCTCGTCGGCGCGCGTGAGGATGGCGTCCGTCTCGGCCGTGAGCCGCCCGATCCCGCGCGGGGCGAGGTCCGCGTCCTCGGCGAGCCAGCGGACCGACTCGGGCGAGCGAGCCAGCGCGTCGGCCATGTAGCGCGAGTTCGCCAGGAGGTGCGCGAGCCGCTGCGCCGCGGAGCCGGAGTCGCGCAGGAGCTTGAGGTACCAGTGCGTCGCCCCGAGCGTCTCCGAGAGCGTGCGGAACGCGAGCAGCCCGGCGTCGGGGTCGGCGCCCTCGGCGAACCAGCCGAGCATGACGGGCAGGAGCTGGCGCTGGATCGCCGCACGACGGCTCACGCCCTCGGTGAGCGCGGTGACGTGGCGCATCGCGCCCGCCGGGTCGCGGTAGCCGATCGCCGCGAAGCGTGCCTTCGCCGCCTCGGGGGCCAGGCTCACCTCGTCCGGGGAGAGCTGGGCGACGACGGGCAGCAGCGGGCGGTAGAAGATCTCCTCGTGCAGCCCGCGCACCTCGCGGCGCGTCGCGCGCCACCGCTCGGTGAGCCCGTCGGCGCCCTCGGCGCGCATCCCGAGCGACCGGGCGAGACGGCGCAGCTCGTCCTCGGCGGTCGGCACCAGGTGCGTGCGCCGGAGCCGGACGAGCTGGATGCGGTGCTCGAGCGAGCGCAGGAACCGGTAGCAGACCCCGAGCCGGGCCGCGTGCTCGCGGCCGACGTACCCCGCGGCGGCGAGCTCGGCGAGCGCCGTGAGCGTGCCGCGGCTGCGGATCGACTCGTCCGCGCGCCCGTGCACGAGCTGCAGGAGCTGCACGGTGAACTCGACGTCGCGCAGGCCGCCCTTGCCGAGCTTGAGCTGGCGGTCGGCCTCGGCCGCGGGCACGTGGTCCTCGACGCGCCGGCGCATCGCCTGCGAGTCCTCGACGAAGTTCTCCCGGCCCGCCGCCGACCACACGAACGGCGCGATCGCCTCCTCGTACGCGCGACCCAGGTCCCGGTCCCCCGCGACCGTGCGCGCCTTGAGCAGCGCCTGGAACTCCCAGGTCTTGGCCCAGCGCTCGTAGTACGCGACGTGGCTCTCGAGCGTGCGCACCAGCGGGCCCTGCGCGCCCTCGGGACGCAGCGCGGCGTCGACCTGCCACAGCGCGGGCTCCCCCGACGTGCCCCAGCACACGCGCGCGAGCCCCGTCGCGAGCCGCGCCCCGACGCTCGTCGCGTACGCCTCGTCGTAGCCCTCGGCGGGCTCGACGACGTAGACGACGTCGACGTCGGAGACGTAGTTGAGCTCGCGTGCCCCGCACTTGCCCATGCCGATGACGGCGAGGCGCACGCCCGCACCGTGGTCGTCGAGCTCGGCGCGGGCGATCGCGAGCGCGCCCTCGAGCGCCGCCGCGGCGAGGTCCGCGAGCGCCGCGCCGACGGCGGGCATGCGCGTGAGCGGGTCGGGCACGGTGAGGTCGGTGGCGGCGACGCGCAGGATCCGCTCGCGGTAGGCGCGGCGCAGGGCGTCCACCCGCTCCGGGCCGGGCCGGTCGGCGACGGGCACCGCCGCGTCCGGGTCGGCACCCGCCGCGCGCAGGAGCTCGGCGCGCACGTCGCGCACGTCCACCCCGGTCCCGGGGGTCGGGTCCGCGAGGACCTCGAGCAGCGCGGGACGACGCACGACGTCGTCGCCGAGCGCGACCGAGGCGCCGAGCACCGCGAGCAGGCGGTCACGTGCCTCGCCGGGCCGCAGGACGCGCCGGGCGAGGTCCGCGAGCGGCGTGTGCGCCTCGACGTCGGGCCGCAGCGCGCCGGCCAGCCGCACGACCTGCAGGAGCGCGAGGTCCGGGTCGGCCGCCCCGCCGAACGCGGCGAGCAGCTCGTCGTCCACCGCGGACGCCGGGTCCGCGATCTCCCCGTCCGCGCCGTCCGTTCCCGGTGCGCGCCCGCCGTCGAGCAGGAGCGCGAGGTCCGGGTCCGCGAGCAGGCCCGCCGAGCGCGAGATGTCGGCGAAGCCGACGCGCGCGAGGCGACCCGTGAGCGTCGGCCGGCGGGAGCCGCCGGACCGACCTGACGTCGTCGTGGGCCCGCTCACAGGACCTGGAGGAACCGCTTCAGCTCGAACGGCGTGACCTGCGCGCGGTAGCCGTCCCACTCCTGCCGCTTGTTGCGCAGCACGAAGTCGAAGACGTGCTCGCCCAGCGTCTCCGCCACGAGCTCCGACTTCTCCATGACCGCGATGGCCTCGTCGAGGGACTGCGGGAGCGGCTTGATGCCCAGGGCACGACGCTCGGCGTCCGTGAGCTCCCAGACGTCGTCCTCGGTCTCCTCGGGAAGCTCGTACCCCTCCTCGATGCCCTTGAGACCGGCGGCGAGCATGACGGCGAACGCCAGGTACGGGTTGGTGGCCGAGTCGAGCGCGCGGTACTCCACGCGGCTCGAGTTGCCCTTGCCCGGCTTGTACATCGGCACGCGCACGAGCGCGGAGCGGTTGTTGTGGCCCCAGCACACGTAGCTCGGCGCCTCGGCGCCGCCCCACAGACGCTTGTACGAGTTCACGTACTGGTTGGTGATCGCGGTGATCTCCGCCGCGTGGACCAGGAGCCCCGCGATGAACTGGCGCGCCGTCTTGGACAGCTCGAACTGGGCGCCGGGCTCGTGGAACGCGTTGCGGTCGCCCTCGAAGAGCGACAGGTGCGTGTGCATGCCCGAGCCGGGGTGCTCGGCCATCGGCTTGGGCATGAACGACGCGAACACGCCCTGCTCGAGCGCGACCTCCTTGACGACCGTGCGGAACGTCATGAGGTTGTCCGCCGTGGTGAGGGCGTCGGCGTAGCGCAGGTCGATCTCGTTCTGCCCCGGCCCGGCCTCGTGGTGGGAGAACTCGACCGAGATGCCCATGGACTCGAGCATCGTGATCGCGGCGCGCCGGAAGTCGTGCGTGCTCCCGCGCGCGAGGTGGTCGAAGTACCCGCCCTGGTCGACGGGGACGAGCGGCGACCCGGCGTCCGCCGGCTGGTTGAAGAGGTAGAACTCGACCTCGGGGTGCGTGTAGAACGTGAACCCCTTGTCGCTCGCCCGGGCGAGCGCACGCTTGAGGACGTTGCGGCTGTCCGCGAGGGACGGCTCGCCGTCGGGCGTGAGGATGTCGCAGAACATGCGGGCGGTACCGTGCCGCTCGCCGCGCCACGGCAGCACCTGGAACGTGGTCGGGTCCGGCTTGGCGATCATGTCGGCCTCGTACACGCGCGTGAGGCCCTCGATCGAGCTGCCGTCGAACCCGATCCCCTCGGCGAACGCCGACTCCAGCTCCGCCGGCGCGATCGCCACCGACTTGAGCATGCCGAGCACGTCGGTGAACCAGAGCCGGATGAAGCGGATGTCGCGCTCCTCGACCGTGCGGAGCACGAACTCCTGCTGCCTGTCCATGCGGTACATCCTGCCTGATCCGTGTGACGAACGGGTGACACGGTCGTGTCCTGGACGTCGTGCCGCGGGGCAGTTCCCCGGACGAGCCGTCCGCCCTGCTCGTCTAGGGTGGACGCATGGCTGATCTGCGCGTCGCGCTGGCACAGGTCGACACGTGCGTGGGGGACCTCGACGGCAACGCCGCCCTGGTCCTCGCGCGCACCCGGGAGGCCGCGGCCGCGGGCGCGCAGCTCGTCGCCTTCCCGGAGATGACCCTCACCGGCTACCCGATCGAGGACCTCGCGCTGCGGGCGTCGTTCCGGCGCGCGGCGTGGGACGCCGCGGCGGACATCGCGGCGCGGCTCGACGCCGAGGGACTGGGCGCGGTCACCGTCGTGCTCGGCACCGTGGGAACCTCGGGCGCGCCGCGCGGTGCGGGCGCCGCGGAGCGCGAGGCCTCGGGCTCCCCCGCCGACCTGCCGACCAACCGCGCCGTCGTGCTGCGCGACGGCGCCGTGCAGGCCGCGTACGACAAGCACCACCTGCCCAACTACGGCGTGTTCGACGAGTTCCGCATCTTCGCGCCCGGCGAGACGACGACGGTCGTCGAGGTCGAGGGGCGCCGCGTCGGCATCGCGATCTGCGAGGACATCTGGCAGGACGGCGGCCCCGTCGCGGAGATGGCGACGCTCGACGAGGCGGGCAACGGGCTCGACCTGCTGCTCGTGCTCAACGGCTCGCCGTACGAGGAGGGCAAGGGGCACGTCCGCACGGACCTCGCCGCGCGCCGCGCGCGCGAGGTGAGCGCCCCCGTCGCGTACGTGAACCTCGTGGGCGGCCAGGACGACCTCGTGTTCGACGGCGGCTCGTTCGTCACCGACGCCGCGGGCGCGGTCGTCGCGTCCTCGCCGCAGTTCGCCGAGGACCTGCTGGTGTGGGAGCTGCCCGACGACGGCCGTGCCCCGCGCGGGCCCCTCGCCCCGGAGCTGCACCCCGACGAGGAGGTCTACCGTGCCTGCGTCACCGGGCTCGCGGGCTACGTCCGCAAGAACGGCTTCCGCTCGGTCGTGCTCGGCGCGTCGGGCGGCATCGACTCCGCGCTCACCGCGGCGATCGCCGCCGACGCGATCGGCGGGCAGAACGTCGTCGGCGTCTCCATGCCGTCGCAGTACTCGTCCGAGCACAGCAAGGACGACGCCGCGGACCTCCTGAAGCGTCTCGGCGGCGACTACCGCGTCCAGCCCATCGCGCCGATGGTCGACGCGTTCCAGGGCGAGCTCGCGCTCGAGGGCGTCGCCGAGGAGAACCTCCAGGCGCGCGTGCGCGGCGTGATCCTCATGGCGATCTCCAACCGCGAGGGTCACCTCGTCATCGCGCCGGGCAACAAGTCCGAGCTCGCGACCGGGTACGCGACGATCTACGACGCCGGCAGCATCGGCGGCTTCGCCCCGCTCAAGGACGTCGACAAGTCGCGCGTGTGGCAGCTCGCGCGCTGGCGGAACAACCAGGCGGTCGACCGGGGCGAGATCCCGCCGATCCCCGAGTCGTCCATCACCAAGCCCCCGTCGGCGGAGCTGCGCCCCGGCCAGACCGACCAGGACTCGCTGCCGCCGTACGACCTCCTCGACGAGGTGCTCGACGCCTACATCGAGCACGCCGAGGGCCGCGCCGAGCTGCTCGCGCGCGGGTTCGACCCCGAGGTCGTCGACAAGGTCGTCACGCTCGTCGACCGCGCCGAGTGGAAGCGGCGCCAGTACCCGCCGGGCCCCAAGGTCACCGCGCTCGCGTTCGGCCGCGACCGTCGCCTGCCCATCACCAACCGCTGGCGCGAGCCGCTCGACTGACGGCGCCGGCCACCCCGCGCGCCGTCCGCCCCGTACCCCGCACCCAGGAAAGGCCGTCATGTCTGCTCACACCGCCCCCGAGCCCGCCGCGACCGGCGGCACGGGACCGCGCCGCGTCCGCGTGCACCACCTCGCCGAGGCGAAGGCGCGCGGCGAGAAGATCACGATGCTCACCGCGTACGACGCCGTGACGGCGCGCATCTTCGACGACGCGGGGATCGACATGCTGCTGGTCGGCGACTCGATCGGCAACACCATGCACGGGCACACGACGACCCTGCCCGTCACGGTCGACGACCTGATCCCCCCGGCCCGCGCCGTCGCGCGCGCCGCGCGCCGCGCGTTCACGGTCGTCGACCTGCCGTTCGGCTCCTACGAGGCGGGCGCCGAGCAGGCGCTCGCGACGGGCGTGCGGTTCCTCAAGGAGACCGGCGTGAACGCGGTCAAGCTCGAGGGCGGACGCCGGATCGCGGCGCAGATCCGCGCGCTCACCGACGCGGGCATCCCCGTCGTGGGGCACCTCGGCTTCACGCCGCAGTCCGAGAACGCGCTCGGCGGGCCGCGGGTCCAGGGCCGGGGTGACGACGCGGCGGAGCGGCTCAGCGAGGACGCCCTCGCCGTGGCCGAGGCGGGCGCCGTCGCCGTCGTGCTCGAGATGGTCCCGGTCGAGGTCGCCGCGCGGATCACCGAGATCCTGCGCATCCCGACGATCGGCATCGGCGCGGGTGCGGCGTGCGACGGCCAGGTGCTCGTCTGGACGGACATGGCGGGCATGACGGACTGGTCGCCGCGCTTCGCCAAGCGGTACGCCGAGATCGGCGCCGCGCTCGGCCAGGCGGCGGCCGACTACGCCGCCGACGTGCGGGGCGGCACCTTCCCCGACGACGCGCACAGCTTCGCGCGCTGACCCACGGGGCGCCGCGGCGGGGACGACGACGGGCACGACGGCGCTCAGCCGGCGTCGGCGCCGCCGTCGGCCACCCACGCCACGAGCCCCGCGGCGAGCGCGTCGGCGTAGCGCTGGCGCCCCTCCTCGGACTCCATGACCGCGGCCTCGTCGGGGTTGCGCATCTCCCCCAGCTCGAGCATGACCGCGGGGCGCTCGGCGTGGTTGAGGGTCCCGAGGTCGGCACGCCGCTGGATCGGGCCGTCGTCCGCGGCGACCGAGGACGACGGCGCGAACCCGGCCTCGCCGAGCGCCGCGACGAGCTCGTGCGCGAGCGCGACGCTCGGTGCTCCCTGCTCCTCGTCGACGGGCGGGTCCGCGACGATCGCGAAGAAGCCGTGCGCGCGGCGGTCCTCCGTGCCGTTGGCGTGGACCGAGACGAGCACGTCGGCGTCGTTCTCCTGCGGGAAGCGGCCCCGCGCGTCGACGCACGGGCCCACGCCCGCGTCGTCGGGCCGGGTGAGGACGACGACCGCACCGAGCCCGGTGAGCTGCTCGGCGAGGCGGCTGCTCACGTCCCACGTGAACGCGTGCTCCGGGTAGCCGGCGTCCGTGGACGCGCCGACGGTGTTGCACGCCTTGGTGCCGCCCCGCCCGTCGGGGACGGGTGCGTTGACCGTGAGCGGGTCCGCCCCGTTGCCGCCGTTGTGCCCGGGGTCGACGGCGACCGTGAGACCGGCGAGCAGGGGCGGCGGCCCGGTCTTCGCGCCCGTCGGGTCGGGGGAGGCGGTCGTCGGCTCGGGCGCCGGGGCCGAGGCGACCACGTCGCCGGACGGGCGGACCGTCGTCGGCCCTCCCGCGGAACCGGCCCGGACCTGCAGCGCGACGAGGAACGTCAGCGCGCCGACCGCGAGCCCCGCGAGGAGCAGCCCGAGGCGCCCCGACCAGACGCGCCGCGGGCCGGGTGGTGGCGCGTGGGTCACTCGCCGCGCTCGCGGCGCTCTTCCTCGTCCCAGGCGTCGGACCGCTCGCGGGCGGTCTCCAGCGCCCTCTCCGCGGCCTCGCGCGTCGGGTACGGCCCCATGCGGTGCGTCCACGACCCGCTCGGTCCGCGGTGCACCTCGCCGGTGCGGGTGTCGTAGTAGTACTCGCCCTCGGAGGCGGGCTCGCCGTCGTCGGTGAAGCGTGATCCGGTGCTCATGCCTCGATCCTCCCCCATTCCGGGCCGCCTGTCCGTCCGCGCCCACGGACCTTCGTAGACTGGCCGCCATGAGCCCCGCCCCGTCCCCGACCTCTCCCGACGCCGTCGCACCGCCCGGCCCGACGCGGCGCGGGCCGCTCGTCCCGGGCGTCGTGGGACCGCTGCGCGCGGTGCCCGCGTCGATCGAGCGTCCCGAGTACGTCGGGCGGCCCGGACCGCGGCCGTTCACCGGCAGCGAGGTCAACGACACCGAGACGATCGAGCGGATCCGTGCCGCGTCCCGGATCGCGGCGCAGGCGCTCGTCGAGGTCGGGCGCCACGTCGCCCCCGGCGTCACGACCGACGAGCTCGACCGCGTCGGGCACGAGTTCCTCCTCGACCACGGCGCCTACCCGTCGACCCTCGGGTACCGCGGGTTCCCCAAGTCGCTGTGCACGTCCCTCAACGAGGTCGTGTGCCACGGCATCCCCGACTCGACGGCGCTCGTCGAGGGCGACATCGTCAACGTCGACATCACCGCGTACGTCGGCGGGGTGCACGGCGACACCAACGCGACGTTCACCGTCGGTACGGTCGACGAGGAGTCCGCGCTGCTCGTCGAGCGCACGCGCGAGGCGCTCGCCCGCGGGATCAAGGCCGTCGCACCGGGACGCCAGATCAACGTCGTGGGGCGCGTCATCGAGCGCTACGCGGCCCGGTTCGGGTACGGGGTCGTGCGCGAGTACACGGGGCACGGCGTGGGGCGCGCGTTCCACTCGGGCCTCGTCGTGCCGCACTACGACGCCGCGCCCGACCACGCGACCGTCATCGAGCCCGGCATGGTCTTCACGATCGAGCCGATGCTCACGCTCGGCACGTCCGAGTGGCGGATGTGGGACGACGGGTGGACGGTAGTCACCGCGGACGTCTCACGGACCGCGCAGTTCGAGCACACGCTGCTGGTGACCGACGACGGAGCGGAGATCCTCACACTGCCATGAACGCGCACCACGACTCTCACGCTGCTCCCCCCGCCCCCACGACGGACCGCCCCCGCACCGCCTTCGGCATCGACATCGGCGGCAGCGGCATCAAGGGCGCGCCGGTCGACCTGACCACCGGCGAGTTCGCGCAGGAGCGCCACCGCATCCCGACGCCCCAGCCCTCGACCCCGCAGGCCGTCGCCGAGGTGATCGCCGAGCTCGTGGGCGAGTACGACCTCCCGCAGGACGTGCCGATCGGCGTCGCGTTCCCGGCGCCGCTGCAGCACGGGGTGGTGCGCTTCATCGCGAACCTCGACCAGTCGTGGACCGGCGTCGACCTACCTGCGCTCGTCGCGCGCGAGACCGGGCGCCACGTCGTCGCGGTCAACGACGCGGACGCCGCCGGCCTCGGCGAGGTGCGGTACGGCGCGGCGCGCGACGCGGACGGGGTCGTGCTCGTCGCGACGCTCGGCACCGGGATCGGCAGCGCCATCGTCGTCGACGGGCACCTGCTCCCGAACACCGAGCTCGGGCACCTCGAGATCGACGGGTACGACGCGGAGACGCGCGCCTCCGACGCGGCGCGCGACCGTGAGGACCTGGACTGGGCGCAGTGGGCCGAGCGGCTGCAGCGCTACTTCGGCGTCGTGGAGGACCTGTTCTCGCCCGACCTCATCGTCGTGGGCGGGGGCGTGAGCAAGAAGCACGAGCACTTCCTGCCGCTGCTGCACCTGCGGGCACCCATCGTCCCGGCGCAGCTCCGCAACGCGGCCGGCATCGTGGGCGCGGCGTCGCTCGCGGCGGACGCGCGCTGACCGGAGTCAGCTCGTCGTGACCTCGTGGCGCTCCGTGCCGAAGATGTCGATGACGCCGAGCATCTCGAGGACGTCGGTCACGACCGTCGGCGGGTTGCGCAACGTGACGGACAGCCCCTCCTCGGAGCCGATCGTGTAGAACTGCACGAGGAACGCGATGCCCGTGGAGTCCATGAACGTCACCTTGGACGTGTCGATCACCACGGGGACGTCCCGTTCGAGCGCGTTCGCGAGCGCGGCGCTCGCCTCGCTGCGGAGGGCGACGTCGATCTCGCCCCACATGTCCACGACGCTCGCCTCGGGCTCCTCGAGCAGCCGGATGCCGCCCGTCCCCGCCTCGGCGTCGCTCCGCTCCAGCTCCTGCACCAACACTGCCCCGCCCTTCGTCCCGCCCTGCCTCGCCCACCCCGACGAGTACCGCGCCTCCTGCCTGACGCACCGATCGGTCGATACCTGGTGTCGTACGTCGTCGGGCGACAACGAGGCTCCGGCGTGATCGGTCGTCGCTAGCGTACCCCACGGATGCCGCTGGCTGGTAGGCCTCTGGCGAAGACTTTACCCAGGACGCCGTCGATATCGTTCCTCGGCCCGGTCGTTGAGGATTCATTCAACAGTTGGACGGGTGTCCAGACGGCGACGGCCGCCACCCGACCCGGAGCCGGGTCGGCGTGGCGGCCGCCGTGCGCGGGGCGCTGCGGGGTCAGCCCGTGTTCTGCAGGCCGGCGGCGACGCCGTTCACGGTGAGCAGCAGGAGGTGCTGCAGCTCGTCCTTGACCGGCCCCTCCGCGCCCGAGCGCAGGCCGCGCAGGGCGCGGACCTGGAGCAGCGAGAGCGCGTCGACGTACGGGCTGCGGAGCTGGACCGCGCGGCCCAGGACCCGGCGCCCGGCGAGCGGCCACGCGTTCTCCGTGACGGCGAGGACCTGCTCGCGCGTGAGCCGCAGCTCGTCGAGGATCGCCTGCGCGAGGTCGTCGCGCTCGCCGAGCGCGAGGTAGCGCTCCGCGATCCGCTCGTCCGTCTTGGCGAGGGACATCTCGACGTTGTCGAGGAGCGTCGCGAACAGCGGCCACTCGCGATGCGCCTCGCGGAGCAGCTCGAGGTCGCCGAACTCCTTCAGCGCCGTCCCGAGCCCGTACCAGCCCGCGAGGTTGATGCGGGCCTGCGACCACGAGAACACCCACGGGATGGCCCGCAGGTCGTCGAGCGAGGAGACGGACAGGCCGCGGCGGGCCGGGCGCGAGCCGATCGGCAGGAGGCCGACCTCCTCGAGCGGCGTCACCTGGGAGAACCACTGCGGGAAGCCGTCCGCACGGACCAGCTCGTGGAACCGGCGGCGCGACGACACGTCGAGCGCCGCGGCCAGGTCGCGGTACCGCTCGGTCGCCTCGGCGTTGCGCTTCTCCGTCGACGGCGCCGACGCGAGCAGCGTCGCCGCGGCGACCTGCTCGATGTGGCGAGACGCGATGGTCGGGTCGCCGTAGCGCGCGAGGATGACCTCGCCCTGCTCCGTGAGCTTGAACCGGCCGTCGACCGAGCCCGGCGGCTGGGCGAGCACGGCACGGTTCGCGGGACCGCCCCCGCGGCCGAGCGCCCCGCCGCGGCCGTGGAACAGCGTCAGCGTGATGTCGTGCCGCTCGGCCCACTGCGCGATGCGGCTCTGCGCGTCGTGCAGCGCGAGCGTCGCGGAGACCGGGCCGACGTCCTTCGACGAGTCCGAGTAGCCGAGCATGACCTCGACGCGGCGCCCGTTCTCGGCGAGCCGGCGCTGCACCTGGGGCAGCGTGAGCATCGACTCGAGGATGTCGACGCTCGCCCGGAGGTCCGCGAAGGTCTCGAACAGCGGGATCGCGTCGACGACCGGCACCTCGTCGGCGCCCTCGAACGCGAGCTCCGCGAGCTGGTACACCGCCGCGAGGTGCTCGGGCTTCTGGGTGAACGACACGATGTAGCGGCGCGCGGCGCGGACGCCGTAGCGCTCCTGGACCGCGCCGAGCGCGCGGAACGTGTCGAGCACCTCGCGCGTGCGGTCGGACAGGTCGCCGCGCAGGCCCTTCTCCGCGATCTCCGCGAGCGCCGACTCGTGGACCTGCGAGTGCTGACGCACCTCGAGCTCCGCGAGGTGGAAGCCGAACGTCTCCACCTGCCACACGAGCTGCTGCAGGTCCCCGTACGCCGCGCGGGGAGCGCCCGCCGCGACGAGCGACTCCTGGACGACGCGCAGGTCGGACTCGAGCTGCTCCGCCGTCGCGTACGCGAGGTCCGCGTTGCGGGCGCGCGTCGCGGCGATCCGGTCCGCCACGACGAGCAGGACCGCGCGGTGCGGCTCGCGCGGGGACGCCGCCGACGCGGCGGAGGTCACGGCCTCCGAGAGGCGGCGCTGCCGCTCCCAGAGCGCCCGCAGCCCGTCCGAGGGCGGCGTGCCGTCCTGGTCGAGCGTGAGCTTGCGGCCGACGGCACGCGTCTGCTGCTCGAGCGCCGCGAGCGCGTGGTCCGCCGCGATCGCCGCGGCCTGGCGCGTGACCTCGGCCGTCACGTTGGGGTTGCCGTCGCGGTCGCCGCCGATCCACGTGCCGAGGCTGACGAACGGCCGCACGAGCGGCTCCTCGCGCCCCGCCTCGTCGCCGAGGAGCCAGTCGTCCAGGCGCCGGTAGACCGTGGGGAACGTGTCGAACATCGTCGCGTCGAACACGCCGAGCGCCGTCTTCACCTCGTCGAGGACGGACGGCTTGTGCTCGCGGATCGGCGCGGTGCGCCACATCGTGTCGATCTCGGCGAGCAGACGGCGCTCGTTCTCCGCGAGCGACGTGCCGCCGAGGCGCTGCGCGTCCCGCTCGTCGAGCAGGGTCGCGATGCGGCGGACCGCGCCGGACACCGCACGACGGCGGGCCTCGGTCGGGTGCGCCGTGAGCACCGGGCGGAACTCGAGCCGGCGGAGGCGGCGCAGCGCCTCGTCGCGACCGACCTCGCCGACGAGCTGCTCGAACGCCTCCGGGAGGGAGTCGTCGGGCGTCGTCGCGCGGGTCGCGAACTCGGCCTCGCGCTCGCGCAGGACGCGCACGCGGTGGTACTCCTCCGCGAGGTTCGCGAGGTGGAAGTAGCACGTGAAGGCGCGGGCGACCTGCTCGGCGCGCGCCATGGAGAGACCCTCGACGAGGGTCTCCGCCTCGGCCAGCACCGCGCCGGACGAGTCGTCGTACGCGCGGATGGACAGCTCGCGCAGGCGCTCGACGTCGTCGAGCAGGTCCTGCCCGCCCGTCTCGCGGAGCACGGTGCCGAGCAGACCGCCGAGCAGGCGGACGTCGTCGCGCAGCGGGGCGGGCACGTCGTGGCGGGCGAGGCCGCGCCCTGCGTGCCCGGTGTCGTCGGAGACGTCGGCGGCGACCCGGTCAGGGGCGTCGGCAGCACCCGGCGACGGGGACAGTTCCGAAGGGGAGAGGTCGTTCACGGTGACGAGAGTATTCCTTGACCGTCAGGGGACGTGAAGGCGTCCGAGGGGTGATCGTCGGTCGAGCGCCGGTCGCGCGGTTGTCAGCGACGCGCGCCGACGCGCACGGCGTCGAACGGCGCGTTCGACGCCACGCGGTCCTCGATCGAGGCGGTGACGACGTCCTTGGCGACGCGCGCGGCGTCGAGCACCGAGGCGCCCTTCGCGAGCTCGGCGGTGATCGCGGCCGCGAACGTGCAGCCCGCGCCGCTGACGCGCTCCTCGCCGATCTTCGGCGTGCGCAGCACGTGCACCTCGTCGCCGTCGACCAGCACGTCGACCGCGTCCGGGCCGGGCAGCTCGACGCCGCCCTTCGCGACGACGGCGCGCGGTCCGAGCGCCTGGACCTTGCGCGCCGCCTCGACGAGCTCCTCGACCGTCTCGATCGACTCCACGCCCGCGAGCGTGCGCGTCTCGAAGAGGTTGGGCGTCACGACGGTCGCGAGCGGGAGGACCTGCGCACGCAGCGCGGTGTCCGTGTCGAGCGCCGCGCCCGGCTCCTGGCCCTTGCAGATGAGCACCGGGTCGAGCACGACGTGCTCCCACGAGCGCGAGCGCAGCGACTGCGCGACGACGTCGATCGTCGCGGGCGTGCCGAGCATGCCGATCTTCACGACCGACGGCTCGTGCGCGACCGTCGCCGCCTCGAACTGGTCGGCGATCACCTGCGGGTCGACCGGGACGAACCGGTGACCCCAGTCGTTCTTCGGGTCGAACGAGACGATGCACGTCAGCGTGCCGACGCCGTACGTGCCCAGCTCCTGGAACGTCTTGAGGTCGGCCTGGATGCCGGCACCGCCCGTCGCCTCCGACCCGGCGATGACGTAGGCGAGCGGGGGCGTGCGGGGGTCGTCGTGCGACATGGGTTCTCCTCGGTCGGAGGTGGTCGGAGATCGTCGCCGGGGAGCCGGACGACGGGCGGAGCGGGCGGCGCGCCGCAAGTGGTCGATCGTCGGCCCGGGCCTCCACGCCTGACATGGTACGCGCCGCGCTCGTGGCAACACGGCCGCCTTCCGCAGCCTGTTCTTCCCCATCCAGATCGACGGAGCGCCATCACTCGAGTAATTTCGTGTACATTATTTTGATGGGTGATGGGGACACGCACGAGACGATCCACGGTCGACCGGTGACCGACGAGCAGATACAGGCATGGGCCGACGAGGCCGAGGCAGGGTACGACCTCCCCGCTCTCCGGCGCCGCGGTCGCGGTCGGCCGACCGTGGGCGCCGGGCCGGGAAAGCCGGTGACAGTACGTCTCGACGGACCGACGCTGGCCGCGCTCAAGGCGCGCGCCGAGGCCGAAGGGTTGAGCAGCGAGTCGGAGGCGATACGCGCCGCGGTGCGCGCCTGGGCCCACGTGGCGTGAAGGTTCACCGTTCCGCTCGCAAGCACTACGCGCGCGACCGGCTCGACCATATCGACGCGCGGCGGGACGAGGAGTGAGGACGAGCCGGTCTGCACGCCGGGTTCTACCGGCGGGGTCGTCGACTGTCCGCGGGTGTCACGTTTGCGTCGGGAACGTCGGGGATCCGCGGCTCGACGCGTTGGGAGGGTCGAAGGACTCGGGGGCTCGTGGCGCTCTTGCGGACCATCTGCGGACTGCCCGCCACGCGCCCAACTCGCGCGGCTGGGAGCACAAGAACATCCAGTGACCGCCCCACAGCGCGAAGGGCCCCGCACCCATGTCGGGTGCGGAGCCTTTCGCGTTGTGCGTCACGAACTATGCGTCCAGCAGCTGGGATACCCGCTGGTGTGACAGATCGACCAAGGTGGCGGAGTCGCGAACGCTCACGCCTGCCTGGTGTAGCAATCGGACGGTTGCCTTGCGATCCTCTTCGAACTTTCGGCGCCGCGCGTTGAGCTCTTCACGCTCTCGCATGTACGCCTCCCACATCGCCTGGCCTTCGTCTCCGAGGACGGCGGTGAGATCCCAAGACAGTTCGAAGGAGTCTTCGTCCTCGTCGAGCAGTCCGGCGAGGAGGTCACGGACCTCGCCCTCAAGGTCCGCCAGGCGTTGCGTCTCGGTTGCGCCGCCAGGCACTCCCTCGACAACTGCCACCCACCAACGCCCTTCGCGAGTGACACGTACCTTGCGCTTCACTTGTCTAGCCATCCCTTCCCGAAGAGCGGTTCGAGTGCATCTTCGTTGGAGCGAGTCACCGTCTGCGACATCTGCCCCGCGTGGCCGGTGAGGCCGATGCGACCGACCTCCGTGCCCTCCTTGTCCAGGACAACCCAGATTGTGTGTGAGCCCTTCCCGCGCTTGGGGAGTTGCTCTACCGTGCAGCCGAGGCTCTTGGCGTGCTTGCGTGCCGCCTTGAGTACCTGCGACGCGGAGCGGGTGCCTTGGACCATGAGCGTAAGTCTAACCGAATAGACACGCAAGCGTCTATTCGGCTAGACACCTGCGCACCGGCCGACAACGGGTTCAGGAGCCGACTGGGCCACTTCCCGTCTCGCGCTCGGGAGCCTGGCGTGCGGCCTCCCGGAAGCAGCGGCTTGGCCGGGGCAGGACCACTCAAGAGGGACGCGAGTCGACCGCACGGTCCCGCTCCCGCAGGTCGCCGTGGACGCGCTCACGGACCATCTGGACGCCTACCCCGCCGTCCCGACCGCGCTCGTGTTCCGCAACGTGGCACGCCTCGGTCACGCGAGCGCGTCGGAGACGCTCGACACGTACTCACGCTGTTCCCCGAGTCGGACGACCGGACGCGCGACGTCATCGAGAACGCGCTAGGTAGCGCCGTCTCGTGCGGCCACTTCGCGGCCACTGGGCGTCGAAGCGGTCTGATTCCCTGCGTTTCCGCAGGTCAAAGCGTTGAAGCGGACGAGCCGGTCTGTACGCCGGGTTCTGTTCCCGCGCGAGGTCACCCTCGCGCGGGCGACGGTCATCCATCTAGGCCCTGCGTCGCCGCAGGGCTCGAGCGGTCTACCCGACTGTGCTTCTCCGGAGAGAATCGGGCGGGCAGCCCTCCGACACAGTCTGTCTGACCTTGCTCCAGGTGGGGTTTACCGAGCCGGGCCGGTCACCCGGCCCGCTGGTGGTCTCTTACACCACCGTTTCACCCTTACCGCGCCGGGCGAAGCCGAAGCCTGCCTGACGCGGCGGTCTGTTCTCTGTGGCACTGTCCCGCGGGTCACCCCGGGTGGGCGTTACCCACCACCTTGCCCTTCGGAGCCCGGACGTTCCTCGGCGAGGAGCACGAGGCCCCTCGACGCGACCGTCCGACCGACTCGTCCGCACGGGCAAGATTACCGGTCCCGGGCGGATCGTCGAACCAGCGACCGGCCCACCGGAGGGGCGGCGCCCCCGTAGGATGGCCCGCCCCCTCACACCCGGATCCCGGAGGTCTGACGTGCCCGCCCCCGCCGTACCGTCCGGCCCCGACGCACCGACCCGCGCACCTGCCGGGGACGCGTCCGGCGAGCTCGCTCGGGAGCAGGAGTTCCTGGCCGCCGCCCGCACGCAGCTGGCCCGCATGCGCGAGCAGGCCCGGTCGCTCCACGCCCTCGCCGGGGACCGGGTCAGCGCCGAGTATCTCGAGGCGGCGCTCGCCCGCCGGCTCGCCCAGCTCGCTGACGACCCGGAGGTCCCGCTCTTCTTCGGACGCATCGACCTCGACGCCGTGGACCGCGCGCCCGCCGAGGTCTTCCACATCGGCCGTCGCCACGTCTCCGACCCCGAGGGCGACCCGCTCGTCGTCGACTGGCGCGCCCCCGTGAGCACGCCCTTCTACCGCGCCACCCGCACCGAGCCGATGGGCGTCGCCGTCCGCCGCCGCTACGGCTTCCAGCGCGGTGCCCTCACCGGCTTCGAGGACGAGTCGCTCACCGCCCCGGGTCCCGGTGCGGAGTCCTCCGCGATCCTCGAGGCCGAGATCGAGCGGCCCCGTACCGGCCCGATGCGCGACATCGTCGCCACCATCCAGCCCGAGCAGGACGTCATCGTGCGCAGCGGGCTCGACCGGACCGTCGTCGTGCAGGGCGCGCCCGGCACCGGCAAGACCGCCGTCGGGCTGCACCGCGCCGCGTACCTGCTGTACTCCCACCGGGAGCGGGTGAGCCGCGCCGGCATGACCGTCGTGGGGCCCAACGCGAGCTTCCTGCGGTACATCCGCGACGTGCTGCCCGCCCTCGGCGAGGTCGACGCGGCCCAGACCACCGTCGAGGAGATCGTCGCGACGCACGGGCGTCTGCGCGGGACGGAGCCGCCGGACGTCGCCCGGCTCAAGGGCGACGCACGCATGGCCGAGGTGCTCCGTCGCGCCGTGTGGTCCCACGTGGCGGAGCCGTCCGAGGCCCTGGTGCTGCCGCGCGGCGCACGCCGCTGGCGCGTCGCCGCGCACGAGGCGCGCGAGTGCGTCGCGCAGGTGGTCGGCCGGGAGCCACGCTTCGACGCCGGTCGCGACCACCTGCGGCACGCGCTCGCGCACCGGGTCCTCGTGCAGATCGAGGAGTCCGGCGAGGCGCTCGACGAGCGGGCCTGGGACACGCTCGCGCGCACCCGACCGGTCCGGGACTACACCGCCGCGGTGTGGCCGAAGGTCACGCCGACGGCGCTGCTGCACCGGCTCCTCGTCGACCCTGCGTTCCTCGCCACGAGCGCCGACGGCGTCCTCACCGCGGCCGAGCAGGAGCTGCTGCGCCCGGCCCGACCGTCCCGGACGCCGGGCACGGCCCGCTGGACGCTGGCCGACCTCGTCCTGCTCGACGAGGTCGCCGACCTGCTGGCCCGCGGCGCGTCGGTCGCGCACGTCGTGGTGGACGAGGCGCAGGACCTGTCGCCGATGATGCTGCGCGCTCTCGGGCGCCGGGCGCGCACCGGCTCGCTGACGGTGCTGGGCGACCTGGCGCAGGCGACGACGCCGTGGGGGGTCTCCTCGTGGACCGACGCACTGACGCACCTCGGCAAGCCCGACGGCCACGTGGAGCAGCTCACCGCGGGCTTCCGCGTCCCCGGCGACGTCATCGAGTACGCGGCCCGCCTGCTGCCCTCGATCGCGCCGGATCTCGCTCCCCCGGTCGCCGTCCGTCGCGCCCGGGGCGAGCTGGTCCTCACCACGGAGCCGCTGGTGGACCTGGTCCGCACGGCGCTCGCCCGGGAGGGGTCGGTCGGTCTGATCGTGCCCGACGGCGGCGCGGAGGCCGCGCGCAGGGCGCTCACCCAGGCCGGCCTCGCCTTCGCGGTCGTCGGCGAGGCGTCGGACGACGACGGCGCGGTCGAGTTCGACGCGCGCCTCGACCTCGTGCCCGCGTCGCTCGCGAAGGGGCTGGAGTTCGACCACGTCGTGCTGGACGACCCGGAGGGCGTCGTCCGGGGCGAGGCCGACCGGGTCACGGGGCTGCGGCGCCTGTACGTCTGCCTGACCCGCGCGGTGACCTCCCTCGCCGTCCGCCACCGCGACGACCTGCCCGCCGAGCTCCGCCGTCCGTGACGGGCGCCCCGGTGCGCGGGACGGTCGCGCGCCGGGACCGTCGTGTCGGACCTCGTCGGTAGGGTGCCCTGGTGGCCACAGCGACTGCGACCGAACCGGCTCTCGACGTGCTCCGGCGGGTCTTCGGGTACGACTCGTTCCGGGGCGAGCAGGCCGCCATCATCGACACCGTCGTCGGCGGCGGCGACGCCCTGGTACTCATGCCCACCGGCGGGGGCAAGTCGCTGTGCTACCAGATCCCCGCCCTGGTCCGCGCGGGGACCGGCGTCGTGGTGTCCCCGCTCATCGCCCTCATGCAGGACCAGGTGGACGCCCTCGCCGCGCTCGGCGTGCGCGCGGCGTTCCTCAACTCCACGCTGTCCGTCGAGGACCGCCGCGCCGTGGAGCGTGAACTCGTAGCGGGCGAGCTCGACCTGCTCTACGTGGCACCGGAAGGGCTCCGCAGCCGCGCCACCCTCGACCTGCTCGACAGGACCCCGATCGCGCTCTTCGCGATCGACGAGGCGCACTGCGTGTCACAGTGGGGGCACGACTTCCGGCCCGACTATCTCGAGCTGTCGGTGCTGCACCAGCGCTGGCCGTCCGTCCCGCGCATCGCGCTGACGGCGACGGCGACGGCGGCCACGCGGGCCGAGATCGCCCAGCGCCTCGACCTGGAGGGCGCGCGGCACTTCGTGTCCAGCTTCGACCGGCCCAACATCACCTACCGGATCGTGCCCAAGGACCGTCCGGAGAAGCAGCTGCTCGACCTGCTGCGCACCGAGCACGCCGGGGACGCGGGGATCGTCTACTGCCTCTCGCGCGCGTCGGTGGAGAAGACCGCCGCGACGCTCGTCGAGAACGGGATCGAGGCGCTGCCCTACCACGCAGGGCTGCCCGCGTCGGTGCGCTCCGCGAACCAGGCCCGGTTCCTGCGCGAGGACGGCCTCGTCATGGTGGCGACGATCGCGTTCGGCATGGGCATCGACAAGCCCGACGTCCGGTTCGTCGCGCACCTCGACCTGCCCAAGTCGGTCGAGGGGTACTACCAGGAGACGGGGCGCGCCGGGCGTGACGGGCTGCCGTCCACCGCCTGGCTGGCCTACGGCCTCGCCGACGTCGTGCAGCAGCGCAAGCTGATCGCGACGTCCGACGGCGACGCCGCGCACCGGCGCAACCTGGGCCTGCACCTCAACGCGATGCTCGCCCTCTGCGAGACCGTCGAGTGCCGCCGGGCCCAGCTCCTCGCCTACTTCGGGCAGGACCACCCGGGGGGCTGCGGATCCTGCGACACGTGTCAGGCCCCGCCCGAGGCCTGGGACGGGACGGTCGCCGCACAGAAGGTGCTCTCGACCGTGTTCCGCCTGGACCGCGAGCGCGGGCAGAGCTTCGGCGTCGGGCAGGTCGTCGACATCCTCCTCGGCCGGGACACGGAGAAGGTCCGACGGTTCCGGCACCAGGAGCTGTCGGTGTTCGGGGTCGGGAACGACCTGTCCGAGCACGAGTGGCGGGCCGTGGTGCGTCAGCTCCTCGCCCAGGGGCTGCTCACGGTCGAGGGCGTGCACGGGACGCTCGTGCTCACCGAGGGGAGCGGGGAGGTCCTGGCCCGGCGTCGCGAGGTCCGGATGCGCCACGAGCCGGCGCGCCCGGCGCGTGCGGCGAAGGCACGGAAGGGGGCGGCCGCCGCCGAGCTGGCCGAGGCCGACGTCCCGCTCTTCGAGGCGCTGCGCGCCTGGCGGGCGGGGGAAGCGAAGGCCCAGGGCGTGCCCGCCTACATCGTGTTCGGGGACGCGACGCTCCGGGGGATCGCGACCGCCCGGCCCGGCTCGCTCGACGGGCTCGCGCTGGTGAGCGGCGTCGGTGAGAACAAGCTCGCCCGGTACGGCGACGCGGTGCTGGCGGTCGTCGCCGAGGGAGGATGAGCCGGCCCACACCGGGCTCAGGGCCGTCCCCCGTCGCCTGAACGGGGGCCGTCCGCGGGATCGGTCACACGTCGACGCGGTACGACAGCGCGAGCTCGTCGCCGCTGACCCCACGGATGCCCCAGCTCTCGCGCGGGCTCTCGAGGATCACGAGCTCGACGTCGTCCGGGGTCAGGCCGAGGGCGGGCACGACGTCGTCGTACAGCGCCGCGATGAGCGACCGCTTGGCCTCGCGCGTGCGGCCCGTGAAGCACACGACCTCGACGACGAGGTACGCGTCCGAGCGCGGGGCGACCAGGTCGTCGTCATCCAGGAGCAGGAAGCGGTGGAACCGCTTGTCCGGCGGGAGCTGCCAGGTGCGCACGAGCGCATCGTGCAGCGCGTCGGACACCTCCGCCCGCCGCTCGCCCCACACGCTGCGCCGTCCGTAGATCTTCACCTGGGCCATCGGGCGAGCCTAGCCGTGACGCACCCCACGCCGTCGTCCCTGGTCACCCGCCGCGACGACGCGGCGTCCGCTCGTAGAGTGGCCGCGTGCTCGTGCTGCTCCCCCCGTCCGAGGGCAAGACCCCCGCGCCCGACGGCGCCGCGCCGGTCGACCTCGCTGCGCTCACCTCTCCCGCCCTCACTGCGCACCGCGTGCAGGTCCTCGACGCGCTCGCCGCGGCGAGCGCGCGCCCGGACGCGCACGACGTCCTCGGTACGACGCCGGGGCTCGTCGACGAGGTGCGCCGCAACACGGCCCTGCGCACCGCGCCCGCGGGGTCCGCGGCCGACATCTACACGGGCGTGCTCTACGGCGCCGCCGACCTCGCGGGCGCGCTCGCGTCGGGCGGCGAGACCGCGCGCCGGGCGCGCGAGGACGTCCGCGTCGTGTCGGCGCTGTGGGGCGCCCTCTCCCCCGCCGACCGCGTCCCCGCCTACCGGCTCTCCATGGCCGTCGACCTGCCGGGGGTCGGGAAGCTCGCGGCCGCGTGGCGACCGCACCTCGCCCCGGTGCTCGACGAGCGTGCGGCCGGGGACGTCGTCGTCGACTGCCGGTCCGCGACGTACGTGGGCGCGTGGAAGCCCGCGACGACCGGTCCGCGGTCGGCCGACTGGGTCGCCGTGCGGGTGGTGCGCGAGCACGCCGGGAAGCGCACCGTCGTCTCGCACAACGCCAAGCACACCCGCGGCGTGCTCGCCGGGCACCTGCTGCGCCGGACTGCGGCGTCGCCGTCGTCGGCCGCAGAGCTGCTCGACGCCGCGGGCGAGCTCGTCGGCACGGTGATCGGCACCGAGGTGGGCTCGGGCCTGAGCTACAGCCTCCTGGAGGCGACGCTCCACGACGCCACGACCCGCACCGGCCCGCGGACGCTCGAGCTCGTCATCGCCTGAGCGATCGACCGGGTCCCAGGCCCGCACCCGCTGCGGCCCGGCGCGGCGAGGTCCACAGTGGACGCATGGTCTACAGCGAGGACCTCGCCGAGCGGATCCGCGGCGCTCTGGGGCCGCGCGCTCCGTTCGACGAGCGGAAGATGTTCGGCGGCATCGCGTTCCTCGTCAACACGCACATGGCGCTCGGCGTGACCCGGGACGACCTCATGGTGCGGGTCGGCAAGGACGGCACGGGCGCCGCGCTCGAACGTGGCGGCACGGTCATGGAGATGGGCGGTCGCCCGATGACGGGCATGATCCTCGTCGACGGCGCACGGGTCGCCGACCCGGACGATCTCGACGCGTGGGTCGCGACGGCCGTCGAGCACGCCCTCACGGAACCCGCCAAGGCAAAAAACCCCGGAGAAGTGTGAACGCGCCGCGGCGGCGCCGGACTCCGCCGGCGAGGTAGAACCCGCCGCCTCGGGGTAGAACGCGCGGAGCTCTACCTCGCGACCGGAGGCTCTATCTCGCGGAGGACGGACGTCAGAGGTCGCTCAGGACGCCCTGGGCGGTGAGCTCGCTCGTGCCGTCGGCCCACAGGCGCAGGATGCTCACCGACGCGGGGGGCACGCGCACGCGCGACCACTGCGACGGCGGCGCGCCGAGCGCGGTGCCGATCGCGGCGCGCACCTGCACCGCGTGGCCCACGACGACCGTCGTCCGGCCCGCCGGTCCCGCACCCGGCAGGAGCGTGTCGACGAGGTCCTGGAGCCCGTGCCAGACGCGCGCGCCGACGTCGGCGTAGGACTCGCCGCCCGGGGCCGCGGTCGTGCCCGTCGTGTGCCACGCGTGCAGGCGGCCCGGCCACGCGGCGTCGATCTCCGCGGCGGTGAGCCCCTCCCACTCCCCGAAGTCGACCTCGGCGAACCGGTCGTCGGTCGTGACGTGGACGCCGAGCCGGCGGCCGACCGCGCGCGCCGTCTCCTGCGCGCGCACCATGGGCGAGGCGACGATCGCGGTCGGGCGTGGCAGGTCGGGCCAGGCCTGGCGTCCAATTCGGAACACCAGGTCGGCCGCCTGCGCGGCCTGCGTGCGCCCCCGCGCCGTCAGCGACGGGCCGGGGACCGACGACCCGCTGAACGCGCCCGCGACCGTGAGCGGCGTCTGCCCGTGCCGCACCAGCACGACGGTAAGGGCGGGCGCGTCGTCGAACCGGACCGCGGCGCCGGACGGGCGGGCGGGGGTGTCGAACGCGGCCGACTCCCCCGGGACCTCGGCGGGCGCGCCGGCGGCGGCGGGTTCGGGCTCGTCGTCGCCGCCACCCGGCGCGGCGGCGGGCGGGTAGTCGCGCGCGACCGTCCCCGCCGTGTCCATCGCCTCGTTCGCGAGGGCGTCCGCCGCGGAGTTCTGCGCGCGTGGCACCCACTCGTACGCGACCTGGCCCGCCGGCAGCACCGCGGCGGCCTCGGCGGCGAGGCGGCGCATGTCGTCGTGCTTGATCTGCCACCGCCCGGACATCTGCTCGACGACGAGCCGCGAGTCCATCCGCACGGTCACCCGCGCGTCCGGGTCGATCTCCGCGGCGGCGCGCAGCCCCGCGACGAGGCCGGAGTACTCGGCGACGTTGTTCGTCGTCGTCCCGAGGAACGCGGCGCGCTCGGCGAGGACCTGCCCGCTCGCGCCGTCGCGCACGAGCGCGCCGAAGCCCGCCGGGCCCGGGTTGCCCCGGGACCCGCCGTCGGCCTCGACGACGAGGTGCCGCCGACCGTCCGCGCTCACGCGCCGGCGCCCTCCGGCCGCACCACGATGTGGCCGTAGTCCTCGAGCCGCACGACCTGGTCGGGCGCGGCGGACGTGATCGCTGCGAGCTCGGCCGGGCTCAGGGACACGTTCAGCCCGTCGACGTGCTGGCCGCGCAGCGCGACGACGCCCCGGCCGCCGTTCTGGTCGCGCACGCGCTCGTACAGGGCGAGGAGCCCGGCGTCGAGGCCCGCGACGGCGTCGGTCCGTTTGCCCGCGACCTGGCCGGCCTCGGCGTCGAGCTCGGCGAAGCGCGCGTCGCGCACGGCCACGACCTCGGCCTTCGCGGCCTCGAGCTCGGCGTTCGCGGACTCGAGCCTGGCGAGCGCCTCCTCGTGCGCCTCGAGCCGCTCCATGACGTCGAGCTCGACCTCCTCCAGCACGCCCTGGCGGCGCGCGAGGGACTCGAGCTCGGCGACGAGCGCCTGCGCGTCCTTGGCCCCGACCTGCCCCGAGTCGAGCCGCGACTGGTCGCGCGCCGCGCGGGTGCGCACCTGCTCGACGTCGGTCTCGGCCTTGGTGAGCTCGCGCTTGAGGTCGCTCACCGCCGTGCGGGACTCGACGAGCTTGCCCCGCAGGTCCGCCATCTGGGCGTCGAGCTCGGCGATGCGCGCGTGCTCGGGCAGGTTCTTGCGCTGGTGCGCGAGCTGCTGCGCCCGCGTGTCGAGCTCCTGGACGTCGAGCAGGCGGAGCTGGTCGGCGGGCGGTGCGGTGGCCACAGGTGGTTCCTTTCGTGGGCCCCGTGCGGGGCCGGCGTGCGGGGTCGGGGCGTCAGGCGTGCGGGGCGTCGGGATCGGCGGGCAGGTCGGCCGGCACGGACGCGACCCGTGCGGTCCACGGGTCCGTGACGAGCGTGCTCACGCGCGTCTCGACGGCGGTCCCGGGCTGCTCGCGCGCGAGGGTGCGCGCGAGGTCCTCGGCAGCGTAGCGGAGCCACGGCCACTCGGAGGCGTAGTGCGGCACGTCCACGAGGAACGGCGTCCCCGCCTCGCCGCCGCCCTCGAGCCGCGCGCGCTCGCGCAGCTCGGAGACCGGGTGGTGGCGCAGGTCCGACGTGAGGTAGACGTCGGCGCCGCTCGCCCGGACGGCGTCGAACAGCGAGTCGCCCGACCCGCCGACCACGGCGACGGACTCCACGGGGGCGTCGAGGTCGCCCGCGACGCGCACGCCCTGGACCGTGGGCGGGAGCACCTCGGCGACGCGCTGCGCGAAGCCGCGCAGCGTCGTCGGCTCCGCGAGGCGCCCGACCCGGCCCGTCCCGGTCGACGCCGCCTCGTGCGGCGACGGCGCCGGGTGCGCGACGAGGGGAACGCGGTGCAGCAGGTCGAGGGCGTCTGCGAGCGCGTCGGCGACGCCGCGCTCCGCCGCGTCGGCGTTCGTGTGCGCGACGTACAGGCCGCAGCCGCCCCGGATGAGCCGGTGCACGAGCGAGCCCTTGAACGTCGTCGCGGCGACCGAGTGCACGGGCCGCAGGAACAGGGGGTGGTGCGTGACCAGGAGGTCCGCGCCCCAGGCGAGCGCCTCGTCCGCGACCTCCTCGACCGGGTCGACGGCGAACAGCACCCTGCGCACGGGCGCGCCCGGGTCCCCGGCCACGAGCCCGACGGCGTCCCACGCCTCGACCGTCGACGGCGGGTACAGCTCGTCCAGCGTCCGCACGACGCGACCGAGCGTCGGGTGCACGGCGGCGTCGGCCACGGGGACGGCGGACGAGGGGTCGGCGCTCGTCGTCGCGGTGCCCGTCTCGGCGCCCGTCGTCGCGGTGCCCGTCTCGGGGCTCGTCGTCTCGGTGCTCGGGTCGGGCGCGACGGTCATGGCGGCAGGCTATCCCGCGCGGGGCGCCCGGGTGCCGCCGGACGTGGTTTGATGGATTGCGCAAACCATCATCCCGCTGCACCGGAGGACCCGTGCCCCGCACACCTCGCCCCGACCGACCCGACGACGGCGCCCGCGGCGACGGCGTCCGCGGCACCGACGAGGCCGCTCCCCTCTACCGCATCAAGGCCGAGCTCTTCCGGTGCCTCGCGCACCCCACCCGCATCCAGGTGCTCGAGGTCCTGGCGGCCGACGCCGACCACACCGCACCCGTGTCCGACCTCCTGGACGTCACCGGGTGCGAGCCCTCCCAGCTCTCCCAGCACCTCGCCGTGCTGCGCCGGGCCGGGGTCGTCACCTCGACCCGCAGCGGCAACGCGGTCGAGTACCGCCTCGCCGAGCCCCTCGTCGCCGAGCTCCTCGTCGTCGCGCGCGCGTTCCTCCTTTCGAGCCTCGCGGGCGCGTCCGGCCAGCTCGAGGCCGCGCGACGGCTCCCCGCCCTGCCGGGCGCGTCGGCGCGCGCCGTGCTCGACGCGACCGCGTCGGACGCCACCACGTCGACCGTCTCCGCATGAGCCGCCTCGCCGCCGTCCGCGACCTGCTCCCGCGCCGCTCCGACTACGACCTGCGACCCCGGACCCTGCGCGCCGACCTGCTCGCCGGCGTCACCGTGGGCGTCGTCGCCCTCCCGCTCGCGCTCGCGTTCGGCGTCAGCTCCGGCGTCGGGGCGGCGGCCGGTCTCGTCACCGCCGTCATCGCCGGCGTCGTCGCCGCCGTGCTCGGCGGGTCGAACCACCAGGTCTCCGGCCCGACCGGGGCGATGGCCGTCGTGCTCGCGCCGATCGTCGTCACCCACGGGCTGGGCTCCGTCGCGCTCGTCACCGTCCTCGGCGGGCTCGTGGTCCTCGTCGCGGGGCTCGCCCGGCTCGGGCGGGTCGTCACATACATCCCCTGGCCGGTCGTCGAGGGCTTCACGCTCGGGATCGCCTGCATCATCTTCCTCCAGCAGGTCCCGGCCGCGGTCGGGGTCGACGCGGACCCCGGCCACAACACGTTCGTGACCGCCGTCGGGGCCGTGCGCACCGCCGTGACCGACGTCCCGCCCGCCCCGGTCCTGTGGACGCTCGGGTCCGTCGCGCTCGTCGCCGCGACCATGCTGCTGCTCCCCCGCGCCCACGCGGCGATCCCCGCGTCGCTCGTCGCGGTCGTGCTGGCCACCGTCCTCGTCGAGGTGCTCGGCGCGCCCGTCCCGCGCATCGGCGCCCTGCCGTCGTCCCTGCCCGCGCCCGTCCTGCCGACGTTCACCCCCGGCGCGCTGCGCGACCTCGGCGGCGCCGCCCTCGCGATCGCCGCGCTCGCGGCCATCGAGTCGCTGCTGTCCGCCCGCGTCGCCGCGTCCATGGTGCAGACCGGGTCGCCCGGGGGCTCCGTCTACCAGCCCGACCGCGAGCTCGTCGGGCAAGGCCTCGCGTCCGTGGCGAGCGGCCTCTTCGGCGGCATGCCCGCCACGGGAGCCATCGCCCGCACCGCCGTCAACGTGCGCTCCGGCGCCCGCACGCGGCTCGCCGCCGTCGTGCACGCCGTCGTGATCCTCGCCGTCATCTACCTCGCCACCGGCCCGGTCTCCCGGATCCCGCTCGCCGCGCTCGCCGGGGTGCTCATGGTGACGAGCTTCCGGATGATCGGCGCCCGCACGATCCGCTCGGTGGTCGGCGCCGGACGGTCCAGCGCGGCGACCTTCGTCGTGACCGCCGTCGTCACCGTCGCGTTCGACCTCGTGCAGGCCATCGAGATCGGCATCCTCGTCGCCGCGTTCTTCGCGCTGCGGACCGTCGCCCGCGCCTCGGCCGTGCACCGCGACCCGCTCCCCGGGCCCGCCCAGCCGGGCGACGAGCACGTCGCGCTCTTCCGTCTCGAGGGCTCCATGTTCTTCGGCGCCGCGGACCGCGTGCTCACCGAGGTGACCGACGCCTCGGCGCACGACGACGTCGCGGTCGTGGTCCTGCGGCTCTCCCAGCTCCGCATGGTCGACGCGACCGGCGCCAAGGCGCTCGGCGAGCTCGTCGAGGGGCTCGAGGCGCGCGGCGTGACCGTGCTCGTCAAGGGCGTCCAGGAACGGCACCGGTCTCTCCTCACGAACGTCGGGGCGCTCGCCGAGCTCCGCCACGAGAACCACCTCTTCGACACGCTCGACGACGCGATCGAGCACGCGCGCTCCCACGTGCGTCGCGCCGCCCGGGGCACGGACGTCCCCCAGGTGCGCGGGCTGCGCCCGTCGACCTGACCCTCGGTACGATGCGGCGGTGCAGCGCAGGGTGGGCCGTCGCGCCGGGGCCGCTGGTGCGGCCGCCGGGCTGGTCCTCCTGGTCGTGTGGCTGGTCGGTCCCGTGCTCCGGGTCGAGCTCGACGAGGCGGGCACGCCCCCGCTCCCGACGTTCCCCGACGGCGTCCAGGTCGTCGACGAGGGGATCGGCTGCGGCTCGGGCGGCTGCTGGCGCGAGCTGACGCTCTCGTGGCCCGGGCACGACCGCGACGCCGTCCGTGCGCGGGTCGGCCTGGACGAGGCGGGGCGGCGGTGCGACGCGATGTCGGTCCTCGACCGGCGGGTCCGGTGCGTGGGGGAGGTCGACGACGAGGCGTCCGGCCCCACGCTCCGCGTCGACGTCGGATGGCACCGACCGCTCGGGCTGTGAGCGGTGCGCGGGCCGTCTAGCGTGGTCGGATGCACGAGTTCGTGCGAGCCCCGTCCCGCGCGCTGCCGCCCGGCGTCGTGTCGATGGTCGGCTACCGGCTCCGGACCCCGCCCACCGAGGGCGCGCCGCCCGTCCACCGTGGCCTGCCCTCGCCGTGGCTCACGCTCGTGGTGAGCACCGCCGGGGTCGTCCCGACCTCGCCCGGGCCGGACGACGTCCCGGTGCGGTACGAGTCGCTGGTCGGCGGCCTGCACACCCGGCCGGCCCTCATCCACCAGCCGCAGGAGCAGGCGGGCGTGCAGCTCGCGCTCGACCCCCTCGCCTGCCGGGCGCTGCTGGGCGTGCGCGCGGGCGACCTCGGCCTCGTCGAGGACGGCGACGCCGTCCTCGGCCCCGCCGCCGCGCGGCTGCGCGAGCAGGCCGCCGAGGCGGGCTCGTGGCCCGCCGCGTTCGAGCCCGTCCTCGCGACCTTCGCCGGCCGCGACGGACCGCCGGGCGGCCCCGGTGCCCCACCGGTCCGCACCGAGGTGCGCGCCGAGGTCGCGGAGGCGTGGCGCCTGCTCGTCCGCAGCCGGGGTCGGGCGCGCGTCCGCGACGTCGCGCGGCACGTCGCCCTCGGCGAGCGACAGCTCGAGACGCTGTTCCGGGCCGAGCTCGGCGTCACGCCCCGGGCCGCGCGCGGTCTCGTGCGGTTCGACGCCGCACGCCGCCAGGTGCAGCGCCTCGCCCTCGGCCGGGGCGCCTGGACGCTCGCCGACGTCGCCGCGCAGACCGGGTACGCCGACCACTCCCACCTGGTGCGCGACTTCCGCCGGTTCGCCGGCACGAGCCCGACCGCCTGGGTGCGCGAAGAGCTCGGGAACATCCAAGCCGGCGGCCACACCGACGGGCCAGGGTGGGGACATGAGCATCCACGAGAGCACCCGCACGACCGCTGACACCTCCCCCACCGCCGCGGCGCCGACCCCGGTGCCCGACGCGCCGCCGCCGACGGTCTGGCCCACCCTCCAGGCGCACGACGCCCGCGACCTCGTCGCGTTCCTCACCGACGTCGTCGGGTTCGTCGCGACGGCCGTCATGGCGGGCGACGACCGCGACGTCGCCCACGCCCAGCTCGACTGGCCGCACGGCGGCGGGGTCATGCTCGGCAGCCACTCCCCCGACCGCGAGTGGTCGCGCGAGCCCGGGACCTGCGGCACGTACGTCGTCGTCCCCGACAGCGAGATCGAGGCGCTCGACGCGCGGCTCCGCGAGCGCGCGCCGGGGGCCGGAGGTCGCGTCGTCATCCCCCTCCGGGACACGGACTACGGGAGCCGAGAGCTCGTCCTCCAGGACCCCGAGGGCAACCTGTGGTCGTTCGGCACCTACCGCGGCGAGCCGCGGCGCTGACGCCGCCGGGCGACGGCACCACCGGGCGACGGGTCCGCCGCGGCCCGCCGCTCGTCCCTCACTTCGCCTCGGCGTAGTGGTCGACGACCGCGACGGTGAGCGGGAAGTCGACCGGGAACTCCCCGAAGAGGAGGCGCCCCGCCTCCGCCGCCGCCGCGCGCACCTCGTCGGCCACCGCCTCGGCGAGCTCGGCCGGCGCGTGCACGACGACCTCGTCGTGGAGGAAGAACACAAGATGCGCCCGGTCGGCGAACGGCGCGGGCGCGGCCCCCGGGGTCACGGCGAGGGGCAGCTCCCACAGCCGGCGCCGGATCGAGGCGAGCCAGCACAGCGCCCACTCGGCGGCCGTGCCCTGCACGACGAAGTTCCGGGTGAAGCGGCCCCACGCCCGGGTGTACGACCGGGCGCGGGCCTGCGCGTCCGCGCCCGTCCGGCCGCTCCCGACGTCCTCCGCGCCGTCCTCGACCGCGTACGCGCCCTCCTGGGCGGCCTGCCACGACTCGCCGGGGCGCGGCGAGCTGCGGCCCAGGAGGGTCGACACGACCTCGCCGCGCTCGCCCGCCTGCGCGGCGCGCTCCACGAGCCCGATCGCGTCGGGGAACGCCTTCGCGAGGCGCGGCAGGACGAGCGCGCTGTCGCCGGTCGTACCCCCGTACATCGCCCCGAGCATCCCGACCTTCGCGTGGTCGCGCGTCGCGACCGCCCCCGACGCGACGATGCCGGCGTACATGTCGCCCCCGCGCCCGGCCGCCGCCATGCGCTCGTCGTGCGCGAGCCCGGCCAGCACGCGCGGCTCGAGCTGCGCGGCGTCCGCGACCACGAGCTTCCAGCCCGGGTCGGCGACGACCGCGCGGCGCACCTGCTGAGGGAGCTGCAGCGCCCCGCCGCCGCTCGACGCCCACCGGCCAGTGACGACGCCGCCCACGACGTACTCGGTGCGGAACCGGCCGTCGTGGACCCACGTGGCGAGCCAGGACCAGCCGTTCGCGGTGAAGAGCCGCGAGAGCTTCTTGTACTCGAGCAGCGGCTCGACGACGGGGTGGTCGGCGCGCTCGAGCTCCCACTTGCGCAGCGACCGCACGCCGACGCCCGCGTACTGCAGGGCCTTGAGCAGGTCCGGGTGCGAGTCCGGGTTGAGGGTCGGTGGTGCGTCGAGGGCGGCGCGGATGCGCGCGACCAGGTCCTCCATGCGGGCGGGCCGCTCGCCCGGTCGCGGACGCGGGCCCAGCGCGTCCGTGAGGATCGCGTCGTGCACGTCGGCGCGCCACGGGACGCCCGCGTGGTGCATCTCCGCCGCGACGAGCGCACCCGCCGACTCGGCGGCGAGCAGCATCCGCAGGCGCCCCGGTCCGCCCGGGCCGTCGGCCCCCCCGACCGCGGCGAGCTGGTCGCGCAGCTCCGCGACCGGGTCGAGCTCGACGCGCGGCGCGTCCTGCGGCCCGAGCTCGAACAGGCCCACGGGCCGCGGCTCCGCCGTCGGCTCACGCCCCGCGGAGACCGCGGCGAGCACGTCCCACGGACCCGGTTCGCGCCGCGCGAGCGCCGAGCCCGCAGCGAGCTGCGAGCGTCGCAGCACGACGTGCGACAGGCGCAGGTCGTGCGACCGCTCCACGCGCCGGCCCTCCGCGAGGAGCCGCGGGTACCACCGGTTCGTGTCGTCCCACGTCTCGCGGACCAGGTCCGCCGGGCCGTCGACGACGTGCTCGACCCTGGCCCGGTCGAGCGGCCCGACGTGGACGGCGTACGTGCTCATGCGCGCGCCGCCCGGTCGGTCGTGCCGCCGGGAGCCGTCACGGCGCGCGCGAGGGCGCGACCGCGCGACGCGACGAGCGCCGCGCGCAGGAGCCGCGCGGCGTCGGGCTCGCCGGCGACGAGCGCCACCGCGCCGGACAGCGTCGGCGCCCCCACGTCGTCCGCGGTGCGCGCCGCGCGCGCGAGCGCGGCCTCCTGCTGGGGGCTCAGGTGCCGACGGCCGGTCGCGGCGAGCGCCACGGCGGCGTCGAGCACGGTGGCGCAGACGTCCTCGACGGGGGCCGGTGCCGTGACCTCGTGCACCTGGGTCGTGGCGCGCCCGCGCAGCGCCCGGACGCGTGCGCGCAGCCGGGTCCACGTGCTCGACCAGGCGCGGTGGTCGTAGGCGGGCGTCAGCGTCGGCACGACGAGCCCGAGCCCGCCGCCGGGACGCTCGACGAACAGGCCGACCGCCTCGACCCCGCCGGAGTCGAGGTCGTGCTCGACCGCGACGGCGACGAGGCGACGGTTCCCCGCCGCGACCCCGAGGAGGGTGTCGCAGGCCGGCTCGTCCGCGGCGTCGACGCGCACGACGGTCGGGGCGCCGTCGGCGGCCACGAGGTGCCACGTGAGCTCCTGCGCGACCTCGTCGACGCCGATACGGCCCGCGTCCCGGACCATGACGACACGCACCACGACCGGTCTCCGCCCGAACCCGACCTCGGTCCGCGCGTCGAGCGACACCGTCCGCTCCGCGACGTCCCGCAGCGCGTCGGCAGTCAGCGGCCCGAGCGGCTCGACGACAGGCTCCTCGCCCGCGCGCAGCGTCCCCGCGCGCTCGGTCGCGCCGCGCAGGGCGAACGGGCCGCGGCACAGCGACTCCACCGAGCGTCCCCACACGAGCGGGAGGTCCCAGGAGCGGCGGAACGTGGGGTCGGCACCGGGCGGCCGACCGGTGGTGACCGCCCGCGTCCTGCCCTCGACGGCGTCCCACAGGTGGACGGTCACCCCGCGCGCCCCCGAGGGGGCGACCCACCAGCGCGCGCCGAGCGGGAGGAGGTGCGGCAGGTCGGTCACGCGCTCGTCCGGAGCCGTGGCGTCCGGCGCGGGCTCGGCCCGCACGAACGCCCAGAGCTCGGCCAGGGCGAGCAGGCATTCCTCCTCGTCGACGGCGTCCCGGCGGTCCGCGAGCGCCTCGAGCCGCCCGACCGCGGACGTGACGAGCCGCTGCACCGCGGGCCGGCGCCCGAGCCGCGCGAGCACACCGGCGCCGCGCAGCTCCTCCAGGTCGTCGCGGCCGAGGTGCGAGAGCCCGACGTCGAGCACCCGCTCGACGGCGCGCGCGACCTCGTCCGCGACCGCGCGCGCATCGGGGACCCCCGCGGAGCGCGGTGTGGCGGTGGCTGTCTCCTCGGGCCACGGCCAGGCACGGCCGTGCGCGCGCCAGGCGCGGGCGAGCGCCTCGAGCCGCCACCGACGGTCGTCCGGCCGGGCCGCCGAGGACGCCTGGCCGGGGCGTTCGCGCTCCACGAGCATCCCCGCGAACCCGGCGCCCGCGACGTAGGTGACGCGCGGCGCGCCGGGCCAGGCGATCACCACGCGGGGACCGTCCACCGTCACGTCCGTGGAGCCGCCGGGCATCGGCGTGTCCGCCCGTTCCCGCAGCTCCTGGGCGACCGCGCGCACGACGGCGGCCCCGGCCGCGCGGTGCACCGCCCGCGGGTCGAGCGCGAGGACCTCGCCCAGCGGGTCGGCCCCCGACGCGGCACGAGGACCAGCGTCTGGCTGCGGTGGCGCGCCCGCCCCGGCGCGCTGCGCCGTCGGACCCGCCGAACCGGCGTCGGCTCGACCGAGACGCGCGCGGACGGCCCCGGGTTCGGTACCGGCGTAGGAGTCGGCGTCGGCGTCGGCGTCAGCGTCGGAGGGAGCGTCGGCGGTCGGTCGCGCCACCGCCGCGTCGTCACGGGCCGCGGTGACCGGCTCCAGGTGCTCGGCCGCCGCGTCGGCCACCGGCTCGGCGGCTGCGTCGCGCGCCCACAGGCACGCGGCCACGACGTGCTGGCACGCACCCGGCGTCGGGCACGCGCACCGCGCGCCCGCGGGACCGCGCGCGTCGAGCTCGACGCGCGCGCCCGCGACCGACAGCGCGGCCCCGTCCGCGCGCAGCTCGATCACCTCCACCTTGCCCGCGGCGACGTCCTTGCGGGCGCGGCGCACCAGGCCCGTGCTGGCGAGGGTCGCGAGCGCGGCGTCGTCGTACCCGGCGTACACCGTCGCCCACGGGACGGGACCGGTGGTGCCGCTCACGGGAGCACCTCGCCCAGCCACTCGGCGAACCGCTCCGGGGTGAGCGCCGCGATCTCCATGCCCTGCTCCGCGAGCCGCCGGGCGACACCGCGGTCGTACGCGGGGTTCGCCTGGCCGTCGAGCGCGGCCAGGCCGAGCAGCCGCACGCCGGACGCGTGCAGCCGCCCGACGCTCGCCACGAGCTGTGACACGGAGCCGCCCTCCTCGAAGTCGCTCACGAGCGCCACGACGGTCCGGCGCGGGTCGCGCACGTGCTGCTCCGCGTAGCGCACCGCGCGCGCGATGTCCGTGCCGCCGCCGAGCTGCGCCGTGAGGAGCACCGTCACCGGGTCGTGCGCGAGGTGCGACATGTCGACGACGGACGTGTCGAACAGCACGAGCCGCACCGTGACGCCGGGCAGGCCCGCGAGGATGCCCGCGCTCACCGCGCTGTACAGCACCGACGCGGCCATCGATCCGGACTGGTCGACGAGCAGCACCACGTCGTACGACAGTGCGCGACGGCGCCGCGCCGAGAAGCGCAGGTCCGTGACGAGCAGGCGCCGCCGCTCCGGGTCCCAGCGCCCGAGGTTCGCGCGCACGGTCGCGGCCGCGTCGAACGTGCGGCTGGAGCGCACGAACGAGCGGCGCGACCGGTCGCGCCGTCCGTCCACCGCGGTCTCGAAGCGCGGCCGCAGGCGCTGCACGACGTCCTCCACCACGCGCGCGACGAGCCGCTTCAGACCGTCCTGCACCCCGGCCCCGAGCCGGCCCCGGGCGCGCAGCAGCGCGGACGCGAGCTCCGTGCTGGGCTCCACCGCGTCGACGGCGCGCGGGTCGGCGAGCAGCTCCGTCATCCCGTACCGGCCCACGGCCTCGACCTGCATGCGCTCGAACGTCTCGCGCGGGAACAGCTCGCGCGCGGACTCGAGCCAGTCCAGCCCCGCGACGACGGAGCCCCCGCGCCCGCCCGCGCCCCGTCCGTCGCCTCGCCTGTCACCGGGTCCGTCACCGCTGCCGTGCCGGTGCCCGCGGGCCGTGTACTCGCGGTCGTACAGGTGGCCGAGCGTCCGGTCGAGGCCCTGGTCCGCCGCCGGGACGGACAATGCGTCGCCCGCGTACCGGCCCAGCACGAGCCGCCACCGGCGCGCGGCCTCGTGGTCGTCCGCGCGGCCCTCGGCGCGCCCTCCCGCCACGGGACCGGGGCCGTCCGGCGAGGTCCCGGTCGACGTCGCCCCCGGCACGTCCGCCGTGCCCGGACCCGCGGCCGTCACCGCGCACCCCCGGCGACCCACGCGCCGAGGCCGTCGCGCTCCAGGACCGCGACGAGCTCGCGCTCGACGAGCAGGCCCGCGCGCAGGTCGTCCTCCGTCACGTCGACGTGCCGGTCCAGCGCGGCGGCGCTCGTCCCGGTCCGCGCCGCGACGCGCTCCGCGAGCCGGTGCGTCT
The DNA here is from genome assembly GCF_042269845.1 of Cellulosimicrobium sp. NPDC055967. Lineage (NCBI taxonomy): Bacteria > Bacillati > Actinomycetota > Actinomycetes > Micrococcales > Promicromonosporaceae > Cellulosimicrobium > Cellulosimicrobium sp. NPDC055967. The sequence continues at coordinate 66,570 of NZ_JBHJYJ010000009.1, forward strand.
CGGTGGGCCGCAGCCAGGTGAACGCCCGGCGCAGGTCCGGCAGCACCGCCCGGAACGCGTCCTCGTCCAGGCCGCGCAGCCCTTCGTCGACCGCGTCGAACATCTCCGGGGTGTGGAGCAGGAGGTCGGGGGCGGCGCGCATCACGCCGCCGAGGAAGGCCGTCGCCGCCACCGGGTCGGCGCCGGGCGCGAGCTGCGCCCGGACGCGCGTGACGAGGCCGTCGCCGCCGGGTTCGTCGTCCAGCTCGTCGTCGACGGCGGCGAACGCCGTGAGCGCGCCGCGCACCGCCGGAGACGCGTCGTCGTCCTCCCGCACGTGCATGAGCGCCCGGGCGACGGACCCCGCGGCCGAGCCGGTGCCGTCGCGGCCGGCGGCGCGGAGGTCCCGGACCAGGGAGCGCAGCGCGACGAGGCTCGCCAGCGCGTCGTCCTGCGTCGCCTCGTCCGCGGAGGCGAGGTCCGGGACGAGGTAGGCGGCCGTGGCGAGCCCCTGCTCCGCGAGGTCGAGCAGCGCCTCGGCGTGCTCACCGAGCTCGAGCTCGATGCGCGCGCGCCACAGCCCGACGAGGCGGCGCATACCCGCGACCACCGAGGCGAGCGACGGGTCGACGTCGAGCGTCGCACGCACGAGCGCGACCAGCGGGGGCAGCCGGTCGGGCAGACCCACCACGACGCACTGCGCGACGAGTCGCGCCACCGCGTCGCTCGACCGCTCCTCGCGTGCCCGCTCGTGCGCGTCGTCGAGCAGCGCGACGGCGACGGCGTCGAGCGTCGCCCCGCGGTGCGAGAGCTCGACGAGCCGCGCCTCGACGAGGGGCGTCCACGCGTACTCCCACTCCTCGAGCACGAGGCCGAGCCCTCGTCCGGCGACGTGGTCGGGGCCGGAGACCCGGCGCGCGAACCCGAGCTCGAGGAACGCGCACAGCGCGAGGAACCGGCGCCGGTCGCGGTGCGTGGCACGACGGCGCGCGTCGAGCCGGACGGTGCGCGGCACGGAGTCGGACACGTCGAGGCGCAGCGCCCGCGCGCGTGCGCGTGCCTCCTCCACGAGGGGCGGCGACGCACCCCCGGGCGGCACGTCGCCGAGCGCGCGCCCGGCGAACACCTCCGCGACCGCGAGCCCGAGCGGCCGGTCGCCCGCCGCGTCGAGGTCGTCGGGGTCCTTGACGTAGCAGGACGTGATCGCGTCGAGCAGGTCGGTGCGGCAGGGCCACGGCCGCTCGCGCAGGGCCGCGAGCCGGTGCGCGTGCTCGACCGCGGCCTGGGACTGCGCCACGCTCACGAGCGCGCCTCGCTCGCTCGCTCCGCGCCCGACGTCGACGAGGACGCCGTTCGCCGCGCCCGCAGGACCGCCCGCGTCGTGGTGCGCGGCCCAGAGCCGGTCGTAGTACCCGGGCGTCGGCATGCCGGCGCCGTACCCGCGCAGCGCGTCGAGCCGTTCGTCGTCGTACCGCACGAGCCACGCGGGCGCGTCGGCCAGGTCGCCGTACCCGCCCGCCGGGCGGCGCGCGACGACGGCCTCGCCGTGCGCGCTCCCCGTCAGCGCCTCGACGAGGGCGAGCGTGTGGAACGCACCCGTCACGACGACGACCGGTCCGTCCGCACGCGCCGCGTGCTCGGCGACGCGCGCCGACATCCGCGCCTCCCGGTCGAGCGACCCGTCGGCCACGAGCGCCTCGACCTCGTAGTCGAGGCGGGCGAGGGCCGCCCAGGCGAACACGTCGTCGGCGAGCTCGCGCCAGTCGCGCAGGCGCGCGGTGTCGCGCGCCTCGAACAGGTGGTCCCAGAGCTCGTCGTGGTCGCGGCACCCGAGTCGCTCGGCGAGCCGCGCGACGGTGCGCGAGTGCGCGAGGTGCCGCTCCGCGAGGACGGTGCGGGCGGCCGGGCCCTCGTCGCCGTCCTCCGCCTGCCGCGAGCCCCACGGGGAGTCGACGAACGCGAGCCGCGCGTCGAGGGCGTGCCCGGCTCGGAGCGCGACCCACTCGGGCGAGTACCGCGCGAGCGGGTAGAACCCCGCGCCGCGCGTGCCGCCTCCCGCCGCGTCCGCGGGATCGCCGGCGAGGCTGAGGACGGCGACCGGCGGGACCGTCCGCTCGTCGAGCAGCGCGGGCAGGAGCCGCGTGTACTCCTCCGGCCCCTCGACGAGCACGACCGCGGGCCGGACCTCCTCGATCAGCGCGGCGACGGCGACCGCGCACGCCGGGCTGTGGTGGCGCACGCCGAACAGGTGCACGCCGTCGCGCTCGCGCAGGGTCACCAGGTCCTGCGCCGCCTGCCGCAGCCGGGGCGGCGCGGCGTCCCACGCCGCGCGCAGGCCTACCGCCACAGGTCGCCCGCCGCGGTGAGGAAGTCCTTCCACCGCGCGTCCGAGCGCGCGCGCTCGCGCACCACGTTGTCCACGTAGTGCCGCAGGCGGCGCGCGTCCTCCTCGTCGCCCTTGAGCGCGACGCCGCCCACCTGGCGCGCGACCTGGCCCGCGGTCACCGTGCCGTCGCCGAGGTACCGGGCCTCGAGCGACGCCGCGACCGCGACGTTCACGGCCTCGGCGGTCGACATCACCGTCTCGGGCCGCTTGACCGGGGCGCCGCTCGCCGTCGTGCCCGTGCGCAGGTCTTGGAAGACCGTGACGAGCACCTCGAGCACGTCGCGGTCGAGCCGCGGACGCTCCGGGGCCGGGCCGAGCTCGGCCGTCAGTCGGCTCTCGACGAGCTCCATCTCGAACGCGCGGTCCCGGATGGGCGCGACGGTCTCGAAGTTGAAGCGGCGCTTGAGCGCCGCCGACATCTCGTGGACGCCGCGGTCGCGCAGGTTCGCCGTCGCGAGGACGTTGAACCCGGGCCGCGCCGCGACGCGGGCGTCGGCGCCGAGCTCGGGGACCATGAGCTGCTTCTCGGACAGCACGGAGACGAGCGTGTCCTGGATCTCCGGGGCGCAGCGCGTGATCTCCTCGAACCGCGCGACGCGCCCGCTCTCCATCGCGCGGTAGACGGGCGACGGCACGATCGAGCGCTCGCTCGGCCCCTCCGCGATGAGGAGCGCGTAGTTCCACGAGTACCGCACGTGGTCCTCGCTCGTGCCCGCGGTGCCCTGCACCGTGAGGGTCGACGTGCCGCTCGCGGCCGCCGCGAGCAGCTCGGACAGCAGAGACTTGGCGGTGCCGGGCTCGCCGACGAGCATGAGCCCCTGGCGGCCCAGCAGCGACACGACCGCACGGTCCACGAGCGGGTCGTCGCCGAAGAACTTGCGGCTCACGCCGAGCTCGGCGTCGCCCACGACGAACGCACGCACGGCACGCGGGCTCAGGCGCCATCCGGGCGGGACGTCGGCACCGCGCCGCGCGTCCGCCGCGGCGAGCGCCGCGAGCTCGTCGGCGTACCGGACCTCTGCCGGCGGTCGCAGCTCCGCGAGCGCCGGGGGCGCCTGCTCGTCACCGGTCGTCGTGCTCGTCACCCGGGCTCCTCCTCGGTCCGGTCGCGGGCACCGTGCCCGTGGTCCTGCAGGTCAGCGTAGGAGCCGCGTCCCACACGGCCGGCGCCCGTGCGCCGGGGACGGTCGTCGACGGGTCCGGCGGGCGCGGCGGTCGTCGTGGCGCCCTGCCCGCCGGCCCACGACCCGCCCGAGGCCCGACCCGCCGGGACCACGCGGTGCGGGTCGGCCTCCGCGTTCACGACACCGCCCACGAGCACGACGATGCTCGTGAGCCAGCCCCAGAGGACCCCAGCGAGGACGAGGCCGAGCATCTGCCCGGCTGCCTGGACGACCGCCGTCGTCGCGGCCTCCGCGCCCGGTGCCGCCGGTCCCGCGAGCCGGACGTAGAGCCCGAACCCCCAGGACACGAGGAGGACGCCGCCGGTACCGACGGCCGCGCCCGGCAGGCATCGCCGCCACGACGTGTCGACGTTCGGTGCGTACCGGTAGAGCAGCGTGAGGTACGCGCCGCAGACGAGCACCACCGTCGGCCAGCGCAGCACGTCCCACGTCTGCCGGAAGGCGGCGTCGAGACCGAGCCGCTCGGCCAGGTCGGTCCCGTCCCCCAGGAGCGGGCCGACCACGACGAGCGCCACGACGGACACCGCTGTGACGATCGCGCCGAGGGCGAGCGCGACCCCCAGGACGTACTGCGCCACGACCCCGCGGCGCCGCTCGACGCCGTACGCGTCGTCCAGGGCGCGGACCGCAGCGCGGAAGACGCGGCTCGCGAGCCAGAGCGCGACGAGGAACGACCCGACGGCGAACCCGGTGCGCTGCTCGTCGAGGAGGCTGTCGACGAGCGGCGCGACGACCGAGGTCGACACGTGCTCGGCGAACACCGTGGTGAGCCCGCCGACGATCGACGAGCGGATCGAGTCGACGGTGTCGTCGCCGAGGAGCGGGCGCAGGAAGCCGAGGCTCGACCCGATCGCGGTCGTCAGCGGGATGAGAGAGATGAGGCCGTAGTACGACATCTCGGCGGCGAGGCCCGTGACGCGGACCCCGGCGACGCGGAACGCCGAGCGGGCGGCGACGTCGGCGACGCGCACGCCCCGCACGCGTGGCCCGGTGCGCGCCGCGGCGGCGAGCACGCGGTCCTGCCACGGGACCCGGCCCGCCGCGCGCCCGCGCCGCCGCACCGTCCACGGGCGGACCACCGCTCGCGCGCACCACGTCCCGGCGGCGACCACGCCGGCCGCGACGGGCACGCTCGCGAGCGCGGCGAGCGCCCGCGTCCCGCCGTCGTCCGCGGCGACGGCCACCACGACGACGACCGCCGCGACGCCCGCGAGGGCGAGCAGCGTCGACGTCGCCGTGCTCACGGCAGACCGGACTGCGGGCGACCGGCGCGCGAGCACGGCCACGAGCAGCCAGGCGAGCGTCGCGACGACGATCACGGGTCGGCGCCGCCGCTCACGGGAGCGTCCACCGGGTCACCACTGGCTCTTCCGCTCCCAGTCGGGGTCGAACGCCCCCGCCTCGGCCACCGCCACGTAGTCGCGGTACGCCTCCGCGACGAGGACGGGCGGCAGGTCCGCGATCCGTGCGGTCCCCCGCCCGGAGCCGCGGGCCGTCCGCTCGAACGTCAGCGCCGTCACCGCAGCCGCGATGTTCTCCTCCGGGACGAACGACCCCGTGAACTCGATCTGCACCACGACCCCCGCGCTCGCGAACGACTTGGTGTACGCGCTGAACCACCCGGCGTCCTCGGCCTGCGAGCGCGTGTAGCCGCGCTTGGTCGCGCGCCCGCGGATGGAGAAGCTGTCGGAGAACCAGCCCCTGTGGTCGTCGATCGCCGTCGCGCCGGCGGGGACGTCGGGCGTCGCGACGTCGAGCTGCGCGAAGAGCGGCGTGACCTCGTAGTCCGCCAGGTGCGCCGACCACGCGGCCGTGACGTCCGGGCCGAGCAGCACAGCGTGCGCGAGCCCGACCGTCGACCCCTCGCCGAGCACGACGTCCTCGTCGTCCGCGTCGAGGAGCGCGCCGCCGTCGGGACGGAACGGGCGCGCCCCGTCCGTGCCGGGGTTCTCGACCCACACGAGCCGCTCGACGAGCCGGGACATCACCGGGTGGCCGAGGAGGTACTCCTGCCACTCCTGCGCCGTCCACGTGCGGCCCACGCACATCGCCTCGTAGAGCCGCTGGGTCTGGAGCGCGACGACCGCCTTGAGCTCCTTGCGGCTCGCGGTGAGCTGCTTCTTCGCGGCCGAGACGAGCTCCGGGTCGTCCTGCGCCCGCGCGGCCGGGAGCGCCTTGACGACCTTCCCGGCGTCGCTCGTGAGCTCGAGGGTGAACGCGGGCGTGATGCGCCCGAGGTACTCGCGCGACCCGAGGTCGAGGTGGAGCAGGCCGTCGTCCTCGAAGCCCGCCGTCTGGACCGTCCGGTCCGCGAGCTGGTCCGCCGTCCAGCCGCGCCGGTCCGCGAGCTCGGCGGCGAGCCGCTGCGCCGTCTCCTGCACGGTCGCTTGCCGGAAGCGGCGCGAGACCGCGAGCAGCTCCTGGATCGCGGCCGGCTGACCGTTCGCGGCGAGCGCCTGGACCAGCGCCTCGGTCTGCGCCCGGCGCCCGATGTGCGCCTTGGCGTAGCGCTGGAACGTCGCGGCGAGCTCGCCGCCCGGCATCGCGACCGTGAGCGCGAGCATCCCCTTGTCCTTGACCGCCGAGCCGAGGTACGTCGCCTGGTGCTCCCGGTACAGGTCGCGATGGTGGTCCTCGACCGACTTGGACGCCTCGACCGAGTAGTACTCGGGCGAACGCTTGGCCCACGCCTGGTACTGGTCGTACCGCTGTTGCGCGCCCGCCGTCGCGTGCGCGTCGCTCTCCTGCGCCGACGGGTTGCGCGTGTCCTGCGCGACCCACGCGGCCAGCACGTGGCTGCCGAGGCGTGCGCGGTCCCCCTCCTGCAGGAGGGACAGGTATCGCTCGAGCAGCCCCGCGCCGCTCGGGTCCTTGAGCTTGACCGCGAGCACGACCCACCAGCGCAGGATCGTCGGGTCCACCGGCGTGCCGTCCGCCGCCCAGCGCGCGTCCGGCAGGGTGCCCAGGTCGAACCAGGACATGCTCACCGGCGTCTTGCCGCGCAGTCCCTTGGTCGCCTCCGCGAGCAGCACCTCCGGCGCGAGGTCGACCGAGATGTCCTCCCCCAGGCCCTCGAGCGACGTGAGGATCGCCGCCCGGACGACCTCGCTGCGCTCCTTCGCGAGCGCGGCCCGCAGGGCGGGCACCGCGGCGGCGTCGCCGAGCCGGGCCAGCCACTCCGCGGCGGTGCGGCGCACCTCGGACCGGCCGTTCCCGAGCCCCTGCTCAGCCAGGCCCCGCACGCCGGGGTGCGTGCTCAGCGCCTCCTGCGCCGTCGCCCGGTACGTGCGGCCCTCGCCGAGCGCGAGCTCGGTGAGGCGCGGCAGGAACGTGCGCGGGACGTGCGGGAGCTGCGCGAGCACGGCGAGCGCCCGGGCAGGCTTCGTCGTGCCGTAGGTGCGCTCGCGGTCGTCGAGCGCCGCGGCGAGCCGGTCGAACCGGCCTGCGTAGTACGGCCACGCGTTCTCGGGGGTCACCGTGTCCATGGCCCACCACGTGGAGAAGTACAGCTCGTCGATCAGCGCCTCGGCGTCGTCGCGACCGATGCGCCGCAGCGCCTCGTCGAGGACGCGCAGGTCGACGTCGAGCAGGTCGCCGTCGTTCAGGCGGTACCAGCCGAACCGGGCGCTCTGCCCGCGCGCCTCGTTGGCCTGCAGGCGCAGCCGGTGCAGGAGGGTGATGCCGGGCAGGCGCGAGAAAACGCCCGGGGCGGACAGCCGGCGCATCGCGACACCGCCCGGGCGACGCGTGCTCGTCCCGGACAGGAACGCCGCGAAGACCCGGAGGTCCTCGTCGGAGATGCCGGGCAGCTCCTTGAGGTCCTGCTCGACGGCCTGGCGACGCCACCGCGGCCACCCGTCGTCGTCGCCCTTGCCCTTGCCGGGGCGCGCCGCCTGCTCGGCGCGGGCGCGCTCGAGGGCGGTGTCGATGGCGGCCCGCGCGGCCTGCACGAACTCGTCGCCGAGCACCGTCTCCGGCAGTGGCTCGAACGGCGGAACGTCGATCTCGGACTCGTCGTCCCGCGCGGCGTCGAGCACGCGGGCGCGCTCGACAGTGTCGCGCAGGAGCGTCGCGCGCGCCCCGGTCGACTGCTCGGCGGCCTGCTCGAGGTCGGCCAGCCCGCCGTCGACCTGCGCGAGGCGCGTCACGACCGTCCCGAGCCGGGACGGCGCGAGTGCCGTGAGGAGCGGGGAGAGGATCTCCTGCTGACGTTCGCCGGGGAGCTGCGCGACGGCGGCCACCGCCGCCTCGCGGACGCCCTTGCTCGTGTCCGCCGCGAGCCGAGCCAGGAGCGGGGCGAGCGCGTCCGTCGCCGCCGGGTCGGACGCCACGAGCTCGACCAGCTCCGTCCGGCCCGCGGCGCTCACGCCCGGCACCGCCTGCGTCGCCACGTCGACGTGCGCGACCACGAAGTCGCGCGCCGGGGAGCCGAGCAGCGCCGGGCCGAGGTGCCGCGAGGCCCAGCCCGACGACGTCGGGCGCTCGAAGAGCTCACGCAGCACGACCGCCGTCGCCTCGGCCTCCGGCACGCCGCCCTCGACCGCGAGCGCCACCAGCAGGTCCGGCGTCCAGCGGTCGGGCGCCTGCTTGCCGTTCTTGCCCTTGCGGCGGTCGTTCGCGCGCCGCGACATGTCGTTGACCAGCACCGTGAGCCAGCGCGGGTCGGTGGGGCGCTCGCGGTCGACCTCCGACGACACGGCGCTGAGCACCCGGCCGAGGCGAACGAGCTCGGGGATCGTCACGGAGTCGGTCAGCGTGTAGAGGTTGGACCGGGCCGTGACGGCCTTCGCCGACGTCCAGCCCGGCACCGCGGCCTTGAGCCGCTCGTCCTGCGCGGGCGTCGTCCACGAATAGATCCCCGACTGGCCTGGCCGCCCCAGCAGCACCTCGACGTCACCGCCTCGCAGCGCCTCGAGCTCCAGCAGCACCTCGGGGCCCTCGCCCCGGTGCACGTACGCGACCGCGCGGTCCGCGAGACCCGGCGACTCGACGGCGAGCACCTTCAGCGCGTCGACGAGCCGAGCGCTCGGACGGCCACCTCCCGCCTGCTCCTCGTCCCGCCGGAACAGACCCTTGACCTTCTCGAGCACCTCTACCTCACCGTCACGTCGTCGCTGCTGGTGCGGCAGATGCTAGGGGCGGGCGCCGACACGCCGCCCGGGGCGCTCAGGGACAGGTCACCCGGCGGAAGGCGTCCGGGTCGTCCAGGGAGAACCGGTAGCACACCTCCTGCCCCACGTTCCCGGTGTCGACGCCGAAGAAGTCGAGCTCCGGTCGCGTGTACCGCACCACCACCACGTCGTCGTCGACCCTGACGACCTCACCGTCCTCGACGTCCTCGACCCCGCCGAGGTGCAGCTCGTTCCGGTCCAGGTCCGCGAGCTTCCACGCCCAGCGCGGACCGCTCTGCCAGATGCCGCGGGCGAGACCTGCCGCCGCCGCCACCGCGACGACCACCACCACGATCACGACGCCGTACCGCTTCATGTGGGCCACCGCGTCAGACTGCCATCGCAAGGCGCCGGACGACCAGTGCCCGGCGCCAGCAGGTAGTGCAACGTTGGGTGTTCGCCGGCGGTGCACGAGGGCGAAGAAGCCCTAGCACGGGCCACTCTTGCCCCCGGACGGGTGGGCCCGGCAGGACTCGACCCCCCGCGATCCACGATCACCTGGTGAAAGTGGTCTGACCTGCGTGTGCGCACCGGAATCGTGGGCCGCTGCCGTTTCGCGGGCCGGAGCCTCTGCGGCGGATCATGCGTGTTCCAGATTGGGACGGACCGACGACCCGGCGTCAGCCGAACTGCTACTGCTGCCCCGCCTTTCCAACACAGCGCGCAGACGCGGCGCGCTGGTATCGTGCACCCGGTCGGCCGTGCGGCCATCGCTAGCCGCTTCGCACGCTTGTTCGAATGGGCGGTCAGCTGGTAGCCTCGCTCGAGCTACGAACCAGCTGCGACGACCAACGCAGACTCGCACGTCCGCACCCAGGAGTCCCGTGTCCGACCAGTTCACGTTCATCGACCTCTTCGCTGGCATCGGCGGCTTTCACGCAGCGCTGGCCGGGCTGGGAGGGCGATGCGTCTACGTCGCCGAGAAGGACTCCTTCGCTCAGGCCGTCTACAGCAAGGCCTGGCTCAGGGACGAGGACGTACACGTCACCGACGACATCAACGATGACGTCCCGGTCGATACGGCGCACACCGTCGAGGAGCTCCTGCGCCGCGCCAGGGCTGGCGAGATCGTGGTCAAGAACATCCCAGAGAAGTTCGACGTCCTCGCCGCGGGATTTCCCTGCCAGGCCTTCAGCAAGTCAGGGAAGCAACTCGGCGTCTTGGACACGATGCGGGGCACGTTGTTCTACAACATCCTAGTCATCGTCGCGGCACGCCGACCCAAGGTCGTCTTCCTCGAGAACGTAAAAAATCTGATCGGCCCCGAGCACCGCGAGACGACGTTCAAGACGATCGTCGACTCCCTGAGAGCGTTGAAGTACGTGGTGAACGATGAACCCACCGTCTTCTCGCCACACCTGATAGCACCGGGGGAGGGTGGTGGCCCCCAGGGCCGGGAGCGGGTCTACATCCTGGCCGTCAGCGAGGAGGTTCTTGGTGGCCGCGATGGTGGGTCACGAGATCTGACCCCCTTCGACGGACCCACGAAGTCCACAGGTTGGTCACCCGATCGTTGGGAGATCGGCGGGACCGAACTGCGAGACGGTGCCCCTGCCGCGATCACGACCGACTGGCTGCATGACGTCGCCGCGAGCGGTGATAGTGCACGCGCGGCGCGTGCGGCGCAGGCTGAGGAGTACCTTGGAAACCTCGCCGAGTACGAGCTCGATGAGGATGACGCGTGGTATGACGTCTATGAACGGCTTCTCCGTACCGTGGTCGCTCAGCGCGAGAAGAACCAGCGTGGCTCATGGCTTCCGGGTCACCCGATCTGGTTCCAGGTCGAGGACCGGCTCTGGCTCGCGCTCCAGCGCGCTGACGCAACCTCTCACCGCGGTCGCGGGCGAAAGTCCCGTGACTGGAAAGATGAGTTTCTCGACAAGTCGCGAGCATTCATCGAGGCGTACTCTCCCCAGCTCACAGGCACAGCGAGCGGTGACCTGCTCTCGGAGATCTTGAGCCTGAAGAACCTGGCGTGGCGCAAGCTTGAGTGGCAGGCGTCAGACGCAGAGTCTCTGGCGCAATGTTTGATCCAGCTCCGACCCTCAGGAGTCCGAGTGAAGAAGGCGACCTACACGCCGGCACTCGTCGCGATCAACCAGGTACCGATTCTCGGCAGCGAGAAGCGTCGTCTCACTCCGTACGAGGCGGGCAGGCTCCAGCTCTTCCCGGACAACGTCTATGAGGCGATGGTCGAGTTGAAGCAGCCCCAGAAGCAGTCCTACAAGCAGTTCGGCAACGCGGTGCACGTCGGCACGGTCCAGTTCGCGCTCACGCAGTTCATGCTGCACCACTTCGGTGCGGACGACAACGGCTGTGACGCTGCTGACGTCGGCAGCCTGGAAGGGCTGCTCCGATCCTGCCGGGCGCTCGCTGCCCTGTGGACCCACGCCTCGGCGGAGAACACGGCTTCGGAGACAGCCGAGACCGTCGAGGAGGTTCCGCAACACGCAACCCCCGAGCAGACGGCGCGAACGGCCCGCCGACAGAGTCGCCCGCTTACGCGCGCGAGCTAATGCAGCCGCAGCACGTCCCAGCGCACCCGGGAGCGTCGTCGACTCAGGTCAGCCTCCGCATGTCGATCGCACGGCGGAAGGACACAGAGCCAGAGCTCGCACTGCGCAGAGAACTCCATGCGCGCGGTCTGCGCTACCGGGTGACGTACCCAGTCCCCGGGCAGCGCCGACGGACGATCGACATCGCGTTCACGCGTGCCAAAGTGGCGGTCTTCGTCGACGGATGCTTCTGGCACGGCTGCCCGGAGCACGGCACGATGCCGCGTTCGAACTCCGCGTGGTGGCAAGGCAAGCTCGCTGCGAACCGAGCGAGGGATGATGACACCGACGCAACCTTGCGCAGCCTGGGCTGGGCGGTGCTGCGGATCTGGGAGCACGAACCCGCCGTCGAGGCTGCAGCGCGAATCAAGGCGATGGTCGACGCGGCCGGAACCTCTCTCAGGACGTGAGCTTCCGGGCGATCTGCTCGAGGCCGGAGACTGGGTTGAGGACTCCATCGACCTGCTCGGGCAGCCTGATCTGGAACGTCACCGAGGCGGGGTCAATGTGCGTGATGCCTTGAAGGTCGTCGCTGCGCAAGACGCGGATCCGCTCGTCTGTCATGTCGTAGAGCCGCTCGAAAGTTGCGAACCACGGTCGTGTGAAGCGTGGATTCTCACGGTCCCGCACGTGGTCGTAGCCGGTGCCGGCGTCGCCGCCGTATTGGAGCAACCGTGCAAGGAAGCGGCTGGCCGCGCCAGCAGAGAGTCGTGCGCGGATCAAGTCCACCAACGATGGGATCGTACGGCCGACGGAACTACCGCCTTCGAGCCATCGGATCCCGACGCTCAAGACATACAGCTTGGTCTCGGGCTCACCGCTCACGGGATGCCCGACTTCGATCTGGTGGAACCCCTGGACCATGTGCGTCGACGACGATCCCGTCCCGGTCTTCACCTCGACGCCCACAGTCCCCAGCTGGAGATCGCGTGCCGAGGGTCCGTAGCCGAACCAGGAATCGGCCACATGGTCGGGGGTCGGCGAGTGCCGTGTCAGCGCCTCTAGTGCGAGCAGTTCGCCGACGAGCCCGGTGAGGACCTGATTTCTCCCCGCCGTTTCTCGCAGGAGCAACATGATCACAGGTTCGGTCGCGGTGAAGGCCCTTTGCGGTTCCGCCTCGAGACCGTTGGCGAGCAGCTCAGCACAAACGAAGGCAGCCACGCCGGGCAGGTTTGCATCACCTGGTAGCACGAGGCGGCTTGCCTCAAGATCCGTACCATCAGAGGTCGTCCAGATCTGATGAGTCAGGCACCCACTGACCTCCGTCCTGCCTGCGTGCAGCTCCGGCCCTACGACGAAGAGCTCGATTGAGCCACTCTGGTCGCGGGACAGACCTAGAGACTTGCGTCCATTCGCCCAGATGACTGTGCGTCCGCTCTTCTCCGTCGACGAAGGTTGCTGCTCGATCGCCGCACGAAGCCACTCGAAGGACTGGTTGGTTCCCGTCATGCGCCTGCCTCACCGAGTGTGGCCTTGATGTGGTCGGGACCGCCAAGCGGCAGGGAGACGCCGACGACGATGCTTTGGCTACCGTCTTCCCGGCCGATGACGTGGAACAGAAGCAGTCCGTCGGACCCCGGCGCACGCGCGCCATCGAGGGTGAGGTCCGCGTGGAGGGAGTCAGGCAGGACGGTGCTCTCGAACAGTTCGTCGCCACGCACCTGATCGCCGACATAGTTGCGTGATCCCCAGGAAGCCTTGAGGCCTGAGGTCCCATCGACGACCGAACGCTGCATCGGACGGACCGTCCACGGGAGACTCGCAAGCGGACCGGCGGTAACGGGATCGCCGGAGCCGAAACGAAGGCCGACCCACAACCGCGGCCGGCGCCGTTCAAGCGTCTCCTTCTCGACAAGGTCCCACGGTACGGGCCGGTCGTCCGTCGTCATGAGACCCGGCACGAGGCGAGGGATCGCAGCGTGCCACAGCCGTAGGTAGGCGGCGATCTCGTACGGTGAGGTGCTCCCGAGGTCGACCGAAGCCTCCACGCGAGGGGCCCGGTACAGCGGGGAGGCCAGGTCGTCCGCGGGAAGCTTGGCGTGGTGCGCGACCGAGGACCACCTAGACGCCTCGCGGCTGACCGGACCGGGACCGTGGTCCGTGTAAGCAAGTCGATCTAGGAGGTCCGCAGCGTCGAGCAGGGCGACAGGCTCGTCGAGCAGAAGACCTTGGCTCGCCGTACTGTCGGGGACTGGCGTGACGGCGTGGGAGAAGAGCTGACTCACGAAGCGCAGGTTCTCGTCGTCGAGCCCCGGTGGGTTCATGTGCCGGACGAATGGCTTCGGCCCCGGGAAGAGCGGTTGCGCCTGGACGTTCGTGATCTTCCCTGTCGCGCGGAAAGACCTGCCCTGCAGAATCGTCAGGTCGGGAACCGTCTCGGACTCCATCGCGTGCAAGACGTCGCGGCGCAGTGCCTCGTCGTTCTCGTGGTATCTCGTGAACAGATCGATCTGATCCTGCGGCATCAGCACGCGGCACAGGTCGACGTACCCACCCCGGTAACCGAACCAACGCTGCATCTGCATCTGTGTGTCGGCTAGCGGCGTTGACGCGCTCCGGGTAAACAGGGTCGTGGTGAGACCCTCGAGTGTGAGGCCGCGAGACATCACGTTCCCCGAGACGAAGATCGTCGAGCAGTTTGCCGGTGCCCCCCACGACCCGTCGACACGCTCATGAGGGGAGAACTCGGGGCGATCATCTGCGTTTTCGTCGCTGTTGATAACAGCGACGCCGGTACCGGGCACAACCTCGTCGAGGATCGTCCGACGGACCAGGTCCCAGTCGTCGACAACCGTGGGCACAGCTTCCAAGGCAAGCACCGTCGCAGTCTTCGCTGCCCCCTCACGATAGGTCTCAAGCCAGGCTGTCCAGCGCTCGACATGCTCTTCCATGTCCGTTGCAATGCCGACGGTCCCGAGCGGCCGACCGCGAGATCCCGTCTCTGCGTACGAGTGATGGTCGGTGTCGGTTCCGTGCGACCAGTCGAGAATCTTCTTGGCGAGGTCGAAATGAGAATCCTTCGTCGCGGCCGGGTTAACCAACATCGACATCGGAGGCAGGACGTGATCACGTACCTCAGCGCGGCTCGCGAACGTCCGGCTCTCAGCCTGAACCGGGCCGAGGCGTGACGGGTTCCGAAGGGCCCTTAGCGCCGATGCAACCAGATAGGCGCGGACGCCGTCGGCGACGAGGTCGTCGGGGTCCACCTCGTCGGTCGGGACGCAGATCGGCACGTCAGCGAGGGTGTGGTAGTAAACCTCGCCTCCCGTGTACCACCCCCTGATGCCGTCGGGGATGCGGTATGAGGAGGAACGGACCGCGGGGTCGCCCACGGCACCTGGAGTGCGCAGGCTGGCGACGAACTCGGTGGGTGCGAGCGGGTTCCTGGCATCCTGCAGGAAGTTGGCCTGAGGAGTGGCCGTGTACGCGAGGTAGGTTGCGTATACGTGCGGGAAGGCCGTCTGACCAGGTCGGTTCCGGGCTTCCCAGAGGTCCAGGATGCGGCGAGGGACCTGCTTGTACCGGACGTCGAGCGTGTCGCTGGCATCGGCTGAGACATCCACCACCGACGAGTCGTCCGCCTCGTCGTCAATCACGAGAAGGTGGAACGGACGGTCCCGTTTCGCGGAGGCTGGGTAGACGGCGTCGTGCAGGGCCCGCCCGAGCCGCTCGAGGTGCGCGGTGTTCTTCATCGCGACGACCAGGAGCGGGCGGTTCTTCTTGATGGCTTGTTCGGCCGCGCCGTGCGAGATCGAGTACACGAGGTCCAGGTCGGATCCCTCGAGTTCCGACGCTCGGCCTCGCGGGAGTCGTAGGCGCCGCTTGTGCGAGTCCGGCAAGGTATCGAGCTGCTCCAGGACTCTCTCCAGAGTCTGCACCCAGAGCGTCGTGCGGGTACCGCCAAGGATGACGAGCCCATCAACGCCGCGGTCCAATGCTAGTGCCGCGACAGCCATCATTGAGGCGGTTTTACCGGACTGGACGGCACCCATCACCAGGCCACGCCGCTCACGGGACGACATCCAACCCTTGGAGCCTGGCTCGCCGTCCCCGAAGATCCCGCGCTCGACGATAAACCGGGCGTCGTCCTCGATGACGTCTCGACTCGTCTCCCCGATCCCTGATGCCGCCAGGCGTTCCGCATAGGCGGACCACCAGGTGGCGGCTAGGTGGGCCTTGGCCACGACATGGTCGACGCCGTGCCGAGGCGGGACTGGCTCGTTCATCGGACGACGTAGCCGCTCGGAGTCTCAGCGTTCGCAACGAGAGCCCTCAGGCCGGAGTAGCCGAACTGTGCCTTCAACGCGTCGTGAGCCTCCTCAGAGTCGACCTCGAGGAGGCGCAGGATCTCGCCGACGACGAACCCAATCCACCGCCACTGCTCCTTTGACTGGCTCTGGCTTGGCTTCTGCCATCGTTCGGACGCATTCCGGATCGACGGCGCGGCGTCCTCAAAGGCGTCGACCAGATCGTCTCCGAGCACGGCACCTGCCGCGGACAGGCCGATCAGGCTCGCGACGAGACGCAGTTCCTGCCACTTTCCCGCGCCCTTCGCAGTCCCGCTGCGGAACGTCTTCGACCAGACGTCGTCCGGTGTCGCGTGGGCGTCCAGCGCATGATCCATCAGCAGCATCGCCTGCCGGATCTTTTCCGTGTCGCGCAGCGGGTCGTGCCTGTCGCCGGCGACCCGCTGCAACAGGGCGTCGATGTGCGCGGCGGTCGATCGCGTCACGCTGTCGCCGTCCTTGTCTTCGAGGAGCAACGCCGCCGCAACCCAGGAGAGGACCTTCGTGCGCTTATAGCCGACCGAGCCGAACGCGTACTCGGTAAGATTCGCACCAGTCGATGTCAAGTCGTCCCAGTCGTCGAGGAGGAAGTCCGCAACCTCGTCGACGGCTGACGAGTCGCCTGCGGTGACGAGCAGCGCGCGCATGAGATCAAGCCGGTGGTACAGCGCGTTTCGGATCTCTTCGGCGTTCAGGCGCTTGCCCTGCTTGTTGTACAGAGCAAACACCTCGTGCACCTGAGCCGTCGTGACCTGCTTGTAGACGATCACGGGGATCTTGTAGGACGCGTCGGCCTTCTCGAAGATGTAACTGACCTTGCGCGGCTTGCCCTGGACGGAGATCTGGGTGTCGCGCACTTCGTAGTAGTACTTACCCTGCAGCGGTTCCAGGTCACCGGTGAGCGGCTTCCTGCTGTCGACCGTTGTGCTGGAACGAAGCGGGAACGGGAATTGGTTCGCCCTTGCGACTTCGGCGGTCAACTGCTCCGTCTCGTGCTGCTTCCAGAGGCTACGGAATTTTTTGTAGTCCGTGCGGAAGATCTCCGCAAGATTCGATACACCCCAGATGACGCTCTTCTCTTCGACAACTCTCAAGGCCCGCGGATGGGCACCGATGAACCGCAGGATCGAGGTAAGTCGCTGCTTGCCGTCGACCACCTCGTACTCCGTCCCCCTCTCGGAGTCTCGCTCGAGGATGATGACCGAGGGGAGGGGGATCCCTCGGACGATCGATTCGATGAGTTTCTGTGCGTAACCCGTCGGCCAGACATCCGCGCGTTGATACGAAGGACTGAGGTTCAGCTCATCGTCGGACGCGTATCCCACGAAGCTGGCAATCGGCCAAGTGCTTGCCTCCGCGTCAATCGGACCGCCCTGCTCTGCCAAGTCGTCGTCTTCTTCGTCCTCCCACGAGTCGACCCAGGCGAGCGAGGCGCTCGTCAACGTCGCGGTGCCCTCGACCGCCTCCTCCATCCTCGCCCGGAACTCGTCGCGCAGGGCCAACGTCCGCCCGAGCCGCTGCTCGAGAGCGCGCAGGAGGTCAAGCCCTGATGCGTATCCTTCGAGACCTAATCCGGCCGAGAGGCTGCGGTCGAAGGCTTCAGAGTCCGAGTCATCGATCGAGGCGCTCAGGTTCAGCCAGTACCGCACGTCAAGAAGCCGCTGTCGCCACGAACCGTCGTCGAAGCGGACGTCCTTGGCCGAGAAGGGCAGCGGCGGTTCACCAAAGTCCTCCGGCACGGGACCGGGCTCGCTCAGGCGGGCAAGGTAGTCGGCAACATTCTGCTCGACCTCATCGACCGGAGTGGTCTCGGACATCGGCACATCCTCTTCTTGCGTACTCGGGCGGGAAGGAAAACGAGGGTCGAGCAGTCGCTCGACGAGGTCGCTCGCCTCGGACGGGGTGGCCCTTGCGAGCCGCGCGCGGGCCGCAGCATCCACGAGGAGGTTCATGCCTTTGAGGGTGATCGTGTCGCCGGCGGACTGGCACTCGTCGTCCCAGACCACATCAAGCGCGTCCGCGATCGCCCTGGCACAACGGTGCTTCGAACGGAGGTCCTGAAGCTCCAGGCCCAGCAAGGCACCAAGGGTCACCAGCGACGCCTTCTTCTCCTTGCTTCCTCGGCCGAGCGGCTCGGGCGGGGTGCCCGCGAGCACGTAGATCCGGGCAACCGCAGCAGCCTTCGAGGTCGCACTCGTGTAGTCCAACGGGTCCCCTTGACATTCGGCTGATCTGCAGGTGTCACAGTACACAGATCAGCCCAAACGGGCGGCGGATCGCGGTGCGAGCCGACCTAGGCCGTGTCCGGTGAATCGCGGAGCCAGAGGATGATCGCGGCGATGGTGAGTTCGGAGCGGTAGTAGGCGGCGCGTTTGGTGTAGCGGGTGGCCAGCGCGCGGAACTGCTTGAGTCGGTTGAAGCAGCGCTCGACGACGTTGCGGCCTTTGTAGATCTCGGTGTCGAACGCGGGCGGGCGCCCGCCTCGGCTGCCCCGACGTAGCCGGTGGCCGGCGTGGTCGGCCTTCTCGGGACTGGTGAACGCGATGGCCCGGGCGCGCATCGCTCGTCGGGTCGATGGGCTGGAGTACGCCCTGTCGGCGAGCACCCGGTCCGGACGCTTGCGCGGGCGCCCCGGCCCGTCGCGCTTCACGGCGACCTGGTCGAGCAATGGCACCAGCTGCGGGTTGTCACCGGCCTGGCCGGGCGTGAGGATCACGCTCATAGGTAGGCCGCGCCCGTCCGTGGCGAGGTGGATCTTGGACGTCAGTCCGCCGCGCGAGCGGCCGAGTGCCTCGCCCTCGAGGGCGAGGTCGTTGACCCACCCTGTCTGACAGCCCCCTTTTTGCGGGCTCCCGCCGCGTGGTGGTGGGCCCGCACGTGCGTGGAGTCGACCGAGAACACCCACTCGACCTTCCCGACCGCGTCGTCCTTGACCTGCACGTGGTCCAAGATCTTGTCCCAGGTACCGTCCGCGGTCCACAACCGCAACCGCTCGTGCGCCGTCTTCCATGGGCCGTACTTGGCCGGCACGTCCCGCCACGGCGCCCCGGTGCGCAGCCGCCACAAGATCGCGTTGATCACCTGCCGGTGATCACGCCACCGCCCACCACGCCCGGTCGCGACCGGCAGCAGCGGCTCGATCCGCGCCCACGCCGTGTCAGTCAGCTCACCACGCCCTACACCCACAACCCGGACATTACCGGACACATGCAAAGAACATTCGCAGGACAGGCCCTAGGTCTGATGGAGGCGCTGGTCCCTTGATCTCGAACTTGGCCCTTGATACCTGGTGGGCAAGCCAGGCACCGTTCGCGAGCTCAGTGTGCGCGACTTCCCCGAGGCAGTCGAAGAGGCATTCAGGGCTGTCCAGTGGATCCAGCCGAGGGTTCCCCGACGCCCTTGACGGCCTTCCCTGGGCCGGATGGTCGATTCAGAGGACCTGCGGTCGGCGTGCTGGTTCGACCCGAACAGGGGATCGTGCTTCGAGACGACGCCAGGATCGGCGCCGTCTCCGCGATCTGCGCGAACTCGGTTTCGGTGCGGATCCGACCAGGACAGACCAAACGGTCAGCGATCGCTCCATCAGGTGTGCGATGGATGTCGCAAGCTATGCCAGCGCTGTAGAGCCCGCGAAGGTCCTTCTCGGTCGTGAGGTCGATGAAGCCGGTTAGCGAACGTCCAGATAGGTAACGCAAGACGCCTGGTGGTGGGCCCGGAGGGACTCGAACCCCCGACATCCACGGTGTAAGCGTGGCGCTCTAACCAGCTGAGCTACAGGCCCCGGAACAGCGGAGCACAGCCTACCGGGTGCGCACCCCGCCACCGGCCACGCCGTGTCGTGACGGCCCGCGCGAGGACCGCCGTGGGCCACTCCGCCGTGCTCGTCGACGCGGTGCGCCCGCGTCAGAGCTGTTCGAGCGCCCGTCGGTAGCCGTCGAGGTCGCGGCGCTGCCCGCGCGGGTTGACGACGGACCAGCGCACGATCCCGTCGGCGTCGAGCAGGAACGAGCCGCGCAGGGCGAGGCCGTTCTCCTCATCGAGCACGCCGTAGGCCCGGGCGACGTCGCCGTGGGGCCAGAAGTCGGAGAGGAGGTCGAACTCGAAGCCCTCCTGGGCCGCCCACGCCTTCTGCGTGAACACCGAGTCGCAGGAGATGCCCAGCAGGGTCACGCCGGCGGCCTCGAAGTCCTCGAGGTTGTCCCGCAGCTCGCAGAGCTCGCCCGTGCAGATGCCGGAGAACGCGAACGGGTAGAACACGAGGAGCACCGGCCCGCCGCGCAGGTCGGCGAGGTGGACGGGCGTGCCGTGCGTGTCGGGCAGCGTGAAGTCGGGCGCCGGGTCTCCCGGCGCGGGCGGCACGGCCCGCAGGGCCGTCGCGCCCCCGTCAGCGACCGCGGCCACGGGTCCCGAGCTTCGTCGCGGACCAGTCGGGCGCGATGGCGAACGTGCTCGTCGCGTGCAGCCCGGCCGTGGTCGCGGCCTCCTGGATGTCGTTGTGGCCCACGTGCCCGGACCGGCCCGGCTTGGGCGTGAGCACCCAGATGAGGCCGCCGTCGTCGAGCACGGTCTGGACGTCCACGAGCAGGTCGGTGAGGTCGCCGTCGTCCTCGCGGAACCAGACGATCACGCCGTCGGTGACGTCGTCGTAGTCCTCGTCGACGAGCTCGCCGCCGACGAGCTGCTCGAGCTCACCGCGCAGGTCGTCGTCGACGTCCTCCGACCAGCCGAACTCCTGCACCACGTTGCCGGGCGCGAACCCCAGGCGGTCCGCCCCGAGGGGTCCTGCGGTGTCGGTCACTGTCGTGTCGTTCCTTTCCTCGTCCTGTGCGTCCGTGCGGCGGGCCGTCCGACGCGCGGGCGGACGCCCGCGCGCACGACGACCTGCCGTGTCTGGCAAAGGTAGCCCACCGGAGGATCCGTTGCTTGGCAAGGTGCCTCCCACGGACACCCGGTCCGGCACGTGGTGCCCGGACCGTCGTCGGGCCGTCGTCGGGCACCGCGCCCGCACGACGCCGGGACACCTCCCCTCCGGGCCGTGTCGCCGAAATCACGCCCTCTTGACCACCCGATGGTGTGACTTACGCGCGCGTTGTGAACACAATGGGTAGACCACCCTGGTCTCGTGAAGAGGCGCGGTCGCCACCAGCGGCCGCGGCCGCGCGCCCGGAGTGGCCCCGAGACGGGTGTCGGCCGTGTACCGCGCGGCCGTGCGCCCGGCATCCGACGAGATATGAGGTTGCTGGTGGCTTCGTACGACGAGACCGGACCGCTGATCAACGGTCTGCTCAGCCAGGTTCCGGACTTCGACCCCGCCGAGACCGGCGAGTGGGTCGAGGCCCTCGACGGCCTGATCGACGACCGCGGGGGCCCTCGCGCCCGCTACGTCCTGCTGAACCTGCTCAAGAGGGCCCGGGAGCGCAACGTCGCCGTCCCGACCTCCTTCACCACTCCGTACGTGAACACGATCGGTGTGCACGAGGAGCCCTACTTCCCCGGCGACGAGGCGCTCGAGCGCCGCTACCGCTCGTGGATCCGCTGGAATGCGGCCGTCATGGTGACGCGCGCGCAGCGGCCCGGCATCGGCGTCGGCGGCCACATCTCCTCCTACGCGTCGGTGGCGACGCTGTACGAGGTGGGCCTCAACCACTTCTTCCGCGGCAAGGACCACCCCGGCGGCGGCGACCAGGTCTACTTCCAGGGCCACGCCTCCCCCGGCGTGTACGCGCGCGCGTTCCTCGAGGGCCGCCTCTCGGCGGACCAGCTCGACGGGTTCCGCCAGGAGAAGTCGCACGCGGGCGGCGGCCTGCCGTCGTACCCGCACCCCCGCCTCATGCCGGACTTCTGGGAGTACCCCACCGTCTCCATGGGCCTCGGCCCGGCGAGCGCGATCTACCAGGCGTGGACGGACAAGTACCTGCACAACCGCGGGATCCGCGACACGGACCAGCAGGACGTGTGGGCGTTCCTCGGCGACGGCGAGATGGACGAGCCCGAGTCGCGCGGCATGCTCCAGCTCGCGGCGCAGCAGCAGCTCGACAACCTGACGTTCGTCGTGAACTGCAACCTGCAGCGCCTCGACGGCCCGGTGCGCGGCAACGGCAAGATCATCCAGGAGCTCGAGGCGCAGTTCCGCGGCGCGGGCTGGAACGTCATCAAGGTCATCTGGGGCCGCGAGTGGGACGTCCTGCTCAACGCGGACAAGGACCGCGCCCTGGTGAACCTCATGAACGCCACGCCCGACGGCGACTACCAGACGTACCGTGCGGAGTCCGGCGCGTTCATCCGCGAGCACTTCTTCGGCCGCGACCCGCGGACCAAGCAGCTCGTCCAGAACATGACCGACGACGACATCTGGAACCTCAAGCGCGGCGGCCACGACTACCGCAAGATCTACGCGGCGTACGCGGCGGCTCGCGCCCACACGGGCCAGCCGACGGTCATCCTCGCGCACACGGTCAAGGGCTACGCGCTCGGCCCGACGTTCGCCGGCCGCAACTCGACGCACCAGATGAAGAAGGTCGGCCTGGCCGACCTCAAGTCGCTGCGCGACTCGCTGCGCATCCCGATCACGGACGCCGAGCTGGACGCGAACCCGTACGAGCCCCCGTACTACCACCCGGGCCCGGACGCGCCGGAGATCCAGTACCTCCTGGGCCGTCGTCAGCAGCTCGGCGGGTTCGTCCCGGAGCGCCGCTCGTCGCCCAAGCCGGTCACGCTGCCGGGCGACAAGGCGTACGAGGTCCTCAAGCGGGGCTCGGGCCAGCAGGAGATCGCCTCCACGATGGCCTTCGTCCGGCTCCTCAAGGACCTCATCAAGGACAAGGAGTTCGGCAAGCGCATCGTGCCGATCATCCCGGACGAGGCTCGCACGTTCGGCCTGGACTCGATCTTCCCGTCGGCGAAGATCTTCAACACCCAGGGCCAGCACTACCTCGCCGTGGACCGCGAGCTCATGCTCAGCTACAAGGAGTCCGAGGCCGGGCAGATCATGCACACCGGCATCAACGAGGCCGGTTCCGCGGCCGCGTTCCAGTCGGTCGGCACGTCCTACGCCACGCAGGGCGAGGTCATGGTGCCGTTCTACATCTTCTACTCGATGTTCGGCTTCCAGCGCACCGGCGACCAGTTCTGGGCGGCGGGCGACCAGCTCACGCGCGGGTTCATCATCGGCGCGACCGCGGGCCGCACGACGCTCACGGGCGAGGGCCTGCAGCACGCCGACGGCCACTCGCCGATCCTCGCGGGCACGAACACGGCCATGGTCCAGTACGACCCGGCCTACGGGTACGAGATCCGCCACATCGTGCGCGACGGCATCGAGCGCATGTACGGCCCCGGCGAGCACGGGGTCGGCGCGGACGGGCGCGACCAGAACGTCATGTACTACCTGACGGTGTACAACGAGCCGATGGTCCAGCCGGCCGAGCCGGAGGACGTGGACGTCGAGGGCATCCTCAAGGGCATCCACCGCATCTCCGTCGGCGAGGGCGACGGGCCGCGTGCCCAACTCCTCGCCTCGGGCGTGGGCGTGCCGTGGGCGCTGGAGGCGCAGCAGCTCCTCCACGACGACTGGGGCGTGGCGGCCGACGTGTGGAGCGTGACGAGCTGGAACGAGCTGCGCCGCGACGGCCTCGCTGCCGACCAGGCCGCGTTCCTCGACCCGGGCGCCGAGCCGCGCGTCGCGTACGTCACGGCCAAGCTGTCCGGCGCCGAGGGCCCGTTCGTCGCGACGAGCGACTACGACCACCTCGTGCCCGACCAGATCCGCAAGTGGGTCCCGGGCGACTACGAGGTGCTCGGGGCCGACGGCTTCGGGTTCTCGGACACCCGCGCGGCGGCCCGCCGGCACTTCAAGATCGACGGCCCGTCCGTCGTCGTGCGCACGCTGCAGGCGCTCGCCAAGCAGGGCAAGATCCCTGCGGACGCGTCCGCCCAGGCGATCGAGAAGTACCGCCTGATGGACGTCACCGCCGGCACGTCCGGCAACGCGGGCGGCGAGTCCTGACGCTCCCCGCCCGGTAGCACGACGACGGCCGGTCACCCCGCGGGGTGGCCGGCCGTCGTCGTACGGGCAGGCGGGTGGCCCGACGGCGGGCGGCGGTCCCGCCTCGTCCCGCCCGGGCGGGTGGTCAGGTCCCGGCGCGGTGCTGCTCGGCCTGCGCGACGGTGCGCTCGAGGTCCGCGCGCAGGGACGCCACGCCCTGAGGGTCGCCGTACTCGACCAGCGACTCCAGGTGGTGCCGTGCCTCGAGGGGACGGTCGGCCTCGATCGCGGCGAGGACGAGCTGGCGCCCGACCTCGGGCTCGTGCTCGCGCGCGCGCCAGTGCCCGACGCCCAGGCCCAGCGCCTCGACGGGCAGACCCGCGGTGCGCAGCACCTCCATCGACTGCGCGAGCGCGCGGCCGGACGGGTCGCGCTCGGCGGCGGTCGCGAACCGGCGCAGCGCGGCCTCCTGGTCGTCGTCGAGGGACAGCCGCCCGAGCTCGACGAGCGGGTACCACCCCTTGGGGTGCCCGGCGAGCTCCTCCGCGAGCGCCCAGACCGCGAGGTCGGCGGCGCGCTGCTTCTCCGTCTCGTCCGCGGGGGCGGCGAGCGGGTCGTCCGTGGCCGGCCCCTCGGCGGCGCGGCGCCGGACCAGCTCGGCGAGCGCCCGGAACGCGCGCTCGTCGTTGGGGTCGTCGACGAGCATGGCCCGCAGGGCGTCCTCGTGGACCGTGTCCCCGCGCTTCTCCCCGGACCGTGGGCGGCGCGTGCCGACGGTCGACGCGGACGTCGGCCGACGCATGAGCTGTCGGAGTCGGGGCATGAGGGCCATGTCCCGACCCTAGCGGGTCGTCCGGACGCTCACCCAGCGGCCCGGGTCGGACGCCGTCGGGCTCGGTGCGGGCCTCGGTGCGGGCGCGGCCCTTTGTGGACTGTCCACAAGCCCGGACCGTATGCTCGGCGCGTGACGGCCACCCCCAGGACGCCCGCGAGCGCGTCCGCCCCGAGCGGCCCGACGGGCAACGCGGACAACCTCCAGCGCCTGCGCGACGGGAGCGGCCTGCTCATGTCCGCGGCCCTGCGCCGCCTGGACGACGAGATCCCGTGGTACCGCGAGCTGCCCGCCGAGGACCGCTCGTACGTCGGGCTCGTGGCGCAGTCCGGCATCACCGCGTTCGTCACCTGGTACGCGGACCCGCTGGCCCCGCCGCACGGCGTGAGCGACATCTTCGCGGCGGCGCCGCCGGAGCTGACACGCTCGATCTCGCTGCAGAACACGCTCCAGCTGGTCCGCATCGTCGTCGAGGTCGTGGAGGCGTACTCCGACCAGCTCGCCGCCCCCGGGGGCGAGCGCGACCTGCGCGAGGCGGTCCTGCGCTACTCGCGCGAGGTCGCGTTCTCCGCGGCCGAGGTCTACGCGCGCGCCGCCGAGGTGCGGGGCGCGTGGGACGCGCGCCTCGAGGCCCTCGTCGTCGACGCGCTGATCCGCGGCGACGGGGACGACTCGCTGCGCTCGCGGGTCTCGGCGCTCGGCTGGGGCGGCCACGGCCCGACCCTGGTCATGGCGGGGACGATCGCCTCGACGCTCGACGAGGTGCGCACGGCCGAGCTGCGCCGCGCGACGCGCCGCGCGGCGGGCGACGCGCTCGTGGGCATCCACGGCGACCGCCTCGTCCTCGTGCTCGGCGGGGAGGGCGACCTGCAGGCCGCGGCCGCGTCGCTCCTGCCGCGGTTCGGCCCCGGCCCGGTCGTCATCGGCCCGACGGTCCCCGGCCTGGAGGAGGCGGCGCGCTCGGCCCAGGCCGCGCTCGCGGGCCTGCGCGCCGCGCCGGCGTGGCCCCAGGCGCCGCGACCGGTCCTCGCCGACGACCTGCTCCCGGAGCGGGTGCTCACGGGCGACACGACGGCGCGCCGCACGCTCGTCGCGCAGGCGTACCGGCCGCTCGCGGAGGCGACGGGGTCGGTGCTGGAGACGTTGTCGGCCTACCTGGGCACGGGTCGGTCGCTCGAGGCGGCCGCCCGCTCGCTGTACGTGCACCCCAACACGGTGCGCTACCGCCTGCGCAAGGTCTCCGAGATCACCGGGTGGGACCCGCTCGACGCGCGCGAGTCGTTCGTGCTGCAGGTCGCGCTCGCGCTCGGGCAGCTCTCCACCACGCGCTGAGCCCGGCCGGGCGCCGGGTCGCCCGCAGGACGCGGCTGTCCGGACCGCCTTGTAGGTTCGGCACAATCACCCTCCGCAAGGTTGGTGCGGGTCGTGACGTGGCGCGAGAGCCGCGGGTTGGCACAGTTGACGGGTGCTCGCCGTCTTGTGCCCTGGACAGGGCTCCCAGTCCCCCGGAATGCTCGCCCCCTGGCTCGAGCTGCCCGGCGTCGCCGACCAGGTCGCCACGTTCGGCGAGGCCGCGAGCCTCGACCTGCGCGCGCACGGGACGGAGTCCGACGCCGACACGATCCGTGACACCGCGGTCGCCCAGCCGCTCATCGTCGCGTCGTCGCTCGTCGCCCTGCGGGTGATCCTCGACGGCCGGGACACCGCGGACGTCGTCGACGTCACCGCGGGCCACTCGGTCGGCGAGCTCGCCGCCGCCGCGGTCGCGGGTGCGCTGACCGACGTCGGCGCGGTCGGGCTCGTCGCGCACCGTGCGCGCGCCATGGCCGCGGCCGCCGCCGCGACGCCCACGGGCATGAGCGCGGTCGTCGGGGGCGACGCCGAGGAGGTCCTCGCCGCGATCGAGGCCGCGCACCTGTGGCCGGCGAACGTCAACGGCGGCGGCCAGGTCGTCGCCGCCGGGGCGCTCGACCACCTCGCCGCGCTCGCGGAGAACCCGCCCGCCAAGGCGCGCGTCATCCCGCTCCAGGTCGCCGGGGCGTTCCACACGCCGTTCATGCAGCCCGCGCTCGAGGAGTTCGAGCCGGTCGCCGCGTCGTGGGACGTCACCGACCCGCGCCTGCCGTTCCTCTCGAACGCCGACGGTGAGTCGTACGCGACCATCGACATCGAGGGCAGCACGTCCGGCAAGGCGCGCGACGTCGTCCGGCGCCTCACCGCGCAGATCGCCGCCCCCGTGCGCTGGGACCTGTGCCAGGAGACGCTCGCCGAGCTGGGCGTGACCGCGATCCTCGAGCTCGCGCCGGGCGGCGTCCTCACGGGCCTCGCACGCCGCACGCTCAAGGGCGTCGAGTCGGTGGCCGTGAAGTCGCCCGACGACGTCGAGGCGGCCCGCGACCTGATCGCCCGCCACTCCGTCGTGGGTGGCGCCCCCGCCCCGGGCGACGACGCGTGAGCGGCGTGACGCTGCGCCAGGCCACCGGGCCGGCGTTCTCGCGGATCCTCGCGATCGGGGGCGTCCGCGGCGAGAACGTCGTCACGAACGACGACATCGCCGGGCCGATCGACTCGTCCGACGAGTGGATCCGCCAGCGCACGGGGATCGTGACGCGCCGTCGCGCCGGGGCCGACGTCGACGTGCTCGACCTGTCCGAGGCGGCGGCGCGCGACGCGCTCGCCCGCGCGGGCCTGCAGGGCGCCGACATCGACGCCGTCATCGTCTCGACGGTCACGTACTTCCACCAGACGCCCGCGGCCGCCGCCGTGCTCGCCGAGCGCCTGGGCGCCACGCCCGCCGCCGCGTTCGACGTCTCCGCCGCGTGCGCCGGGTACGCGTACGCCATCGCGCAGGCCGACGCGCTCGTGCGCGCCGGCACCGCGACGCACGTGCTCGTCGTGGGCGCCGAGAAGATGAGCGACTTCATCGACCCGACGGACCGCTCGATCTCGTTCCTCCTGGGCGACGGCGCGGGCGCCGCGATCGTCGGCCCGTCGGACACCCCGGGCATCGGCCCCACGGTGTGGGGGTCCGACGGTGGCAAGGCCCAGGCGATCCGCCAGACCCACGCCTGGTCGGACCTGCGCGAGGACCCCTCGCTCGGGTGGCCCACGCTGCGCCAGGACGGGCAGAGCGTGTTCAAGTGGGCCGCGTTCCAGATGGCGCCCGTCGCGGCCAAGGCCATGGCGGAGGCCGGGGTCGCCCCCGGCGACATCGGCGCCTTCGTGCCGCACCAGGCGAACATGCGCATCATCGACCAGATGATCAAGCAGCTCCAGCTCCCCGACACCGTCGCGGTCGCCCGCGACATCGCGGAGACCGGCAACACGTCGGCCGCCTCGATCCCGCTCGCGACGCGTCGTCTGCTCGACGAGGGCCAGGTCCGCTCCGGAGACCTCGCGCTCCAGATCGGGTTCGGCGCCGGGCTCGTCTACGCGGCGCAGGTGGTCGTCCTGCCGTAGGGGAGAATCACCCTGGACGGACGGCCGCCCTCCCCCGCGGGAGGACCCACGCCGTCGGCGGACCCGTCCGTCGCACGCACCGTCTATCGCTGTACCGCCCGGGACACCCACCCGGGCACCGCCACCGGGACCGGTCGCCGCCGGCCCCACGACAAGGAGAAACCATGGCTTACACCGAGCAGGAAGTCCTCGCCGGCCTCGCGGAGATCGTCGCCGAGGAGACGGGTCTGCCGACCGACGCCGTCGCGCTCGAGAAGTCCTTCACCGACGACCTCGACATCGACTCGCTGTCGATGATGACGATCGTCACGCACGCCGAGGACAAGTTCGGGGTCCGCATCCCGGACGACGAGGTCAAGAACCTCACGACGGTCGGCGACGCCGTGTCCTTCATCACGGGCGCCCAGGCCTGAGCACGCCCCGCCTGCCCCGCAGGCCTGCGGGCGGGTCGGCGTCACCCGCGCCGACCCGCTCGTCCTCCCGCCCCAGAACCCCACCCGAGGAGCACCATGTCCGCCGCTACTGAAGTCGTCGTCACCGGCCTCGGCGCCACCACGCCGCTCGGCGGCGACGTGCCCTCGACCTGGGCCGCGGCGCTCGCCGGCGAGTCCGGCGCCCGCACCCTCGACAACGACTGGGCGGAGCGCTACGAGATCCCGGTGACGTTCGCCGCGACCCTCAAGGTGGACCCCGCCGAGGTCCTGGCGCGGCCCGAGATCAAGCGCATGGACCCCTCCACGCAGTACGCCATCATCGCCGCGCGCGAGGCGTGGGCCGACGCGGGCAGCCCCGAGGTCGACGGCGACCGGCTCGGCACGGTCGTGTCGTCCGGGATCGGCGGCATCTGGACCACGCTGGACGGCTGGGACACGCTGCGCGAGCGCGGCGCCCGCCGCATGCTCCCGATGACCGTGCCGATGCTCATGCCCAACTCCCCCACCGCCTACGTGTCGCTCGAGCTCGGTGCCCGCGCGGGCGCCCACGCGCTCGTCTCGGCCTGCGCGTCCGGGGCCGAGGCGATCGGCTACGGCGTCGACATGATCCGCGCCGGCCGCGCCGACGTCGTCGTCGCGGGCGGCACCGAGGCCACGATCCACCCCATGCCGATCGCGGCCTTCGCCGCCTCGCGCACGCTCTCGCTGCGCAACGACGACCCGCAGGGCGCGTCGCGCCCCTACGACGTCGACCGCGACGGCTTCGTCATCGGCGAGGGCTCGGGCGTCGTCGTCCTCGAGAGCGCCGAGCACGCCGCCGCGCGCGGCGCCCGCGTGTACGCGCGGCTCGCCGGCGTCGGCCTGTCGTCCGACGCCTACCACATCACCTCTCCCGACCCGGACGGGCGCGGTCAGGTCGCCGCGATGCGCCGCGCGATCGAGGAGGCCGGGGTGACCGGCCGCGACGTCGTGCACGTCAACGCGCACGCGACCTCGACCAAGGTGGGCGACCTCACCGAGACCCGGTCGATCCGCTCCCTCCTCGGCTCCGACACGGACCACGTGCTGCTGTCGGCGACCAAGTCGATGACGGGCCACCTCCTCGGTGGCGCGGGGGCGCTGGAGTCGATCTTCACGATCAAGGCGGTCGCCGAGCGCCTCGCTCCCCCGACGATCAACGTCGCGAACCCCGACCCCGAGCTCCAGGTGCCGCTCGTGCGCGACACCCCGGCTCCGTTGCCGTCGGGCGACATCGTCGCGGTGAACAACTCGTTCGGGTTCGGCGGCCACAACGTCGCGCTCGCGGTCGCGAGCGTCTGACCGACTCTCCACGGGCCCCGGCGCGAGGGCCTCAACAGCCGTCGCACCGGGGCTCGCGTGCGTCCAGTGCCAGCGGTCTGGATGCCGGGTTCTCGGCCCCTGAGATGGACGTCCGTCCAGTTCGTTGCGTTTTCACCCATCCGGTTTGTCCGGACAAGACCGTCCAAAGCCGGACGCAGATCCCCGGGCGACCGCACCGCCCGGGGATTCACCCCGCTCCTCTCGTCACCCGCCGAGCGCGCCCGCGTCCCATCGCCGACCCTGTGGGCGTGATGTGGCGTCTGCCGCATCACGACCTCGAGGCAGGCGAGCTGACCCGAACGGCGAGACACCTCTCCACCCAGGCACCACCTCCCCTCTGGAGGCGAGCGACGGCGCTCGCCGCGGTGGGAGGTGTCGTCGGCGCCCTGACCTTCGCGGGAGGGATCGCCGCGACGGCCGCCCCCACCGACGACTCGGAGGCCAGCGGGCAGTTCCTCAGCGGCAGCGTCGCCGGGTTCGACCTCGCGACGATCGCTGCCCTCGACGGGGCCGTGGCCGAGAACCCCTCCGGGGCGCACCCCGTCGTCACGAACCCCCTGGCCGCCTCGGTCTTCCAGTCGCTCGGGATCGACCTGACGGGCACCCTCCAGCTGTTGGGCCCCAACGGGATCCTGCAGCTCGGCGCGGTCAACCAGTACGGCGAGGCGAATGACGACGGCTCGGCCCGCGCCGCGTCCGGCGCCGTCTCCGACCAGGGCGCGATCTCCGTCGGCGGCAGCGAGGAGTTCCCGTCCGACGCGCAGCTCAACCTCACGCAGCTCCTCGGCCCCGGCTTCGAGTCGGTCGTCGCAGACCTCGACCTGTCGCTCGGCGCGCTGTCCGCGACGGCGGAGGCGACCGGCGGCACGGCACCGACCGGCGACTACCAGATCGCCGGTGCGACCCTCACGCTCGACAGCCCCGCCGTCTCGGGCATCGCCACGACGGTCGACGACGAGGTCGTCCCGCTCGTGGACGGCGCCGTCGGACAGCTCGTCGGGACCGACGGGCTGCTCGCCCAGGCGCTGAACGGGATCGGAGCGCTCGCCCAGGTTCTGACCGTCCTCGGCGGGGACCTCGAACCCACGGTCGCGATCGACGTCGACCTCGACGGCGCCCTGGCGCCCGTGCTCGACCAGGACTTCGGCGACGAAGGCGTCGTGATCAACGTCGGCGACGGGACCGTCACGGTCGACCTCGACACGATCCTCGGTGGCACCGGGTCGCTGAACGGGTTCGACCCCAACACCGAGGTCCTCGACGACGCCGCGATCAACGCGATCCTCGACGGGCTCGGCGCGGCCCTCGACGACCTCACGACCGCGCTCGTCGGCGCGGTCGACACGGCCCTGCACGCCGCGAGCCTGACGCTGTCGGTCGAGGCCGTCGTCGACAACCCGATCCCCCTCGCGCCCGACCTGCTGAACCTCGACATCAACCTCGACACGACCGTCGGAGACGTGGTCGACGGCACCGTGGCCCCCGGCGACGCGACCATCACCATCGCGCTCTCCGGCCTGCCGGTCACGCTCCCGCTGGGCGACCTCGTCAGTGCGCTGGCCGTTCCGCTCAACACCGTGCTGTTCGCCGACGGGACCGGACTGGTGAGCACGCTCGCCGGGACGATCACGTCGGAGGTCACCGGTCCCGTGCTCACCGCGCTCTCGCCGGTGTTCGAGATCCTCACGGAGGTCGTGAGCCTCGTCGTCAACGTCCAGGAGCCCGAGCCGTCCGTCGCGGACGCGACGTTCACGCAGCGCGCACTGACCCTGTCGCTCCTCGAGGTCGGCACAGGGACGGGCCTCGCCGAGCTCCACCTCGCCTCGGCGACCGTCCGTGGTTCGACGGTCGCAGCGATCACGCCTGCGGTCACCGTCGACCCGTCGACCGTGCCCGCGGGCACCCCGACGACCGTCACCGGCACCGGCTACACGCCGGACTCCACCGTGACCGTCGAGGTCCGGGACACGGCCGGCACCGTCGTCGCCACCCTGAGCGACGTCCCGACCGACGGCGACGGCGGCTTCACGACGCCCATCACCGTCCCGGCGGACGCCACCCCGGGTGAGTACGCCGTCGTCGGCATCGACGACACGACCTCGACCGAGGCCGAGACGCCCCTGACGGTGGAGGCAGCCGCGATCGAGCCGACGATCACCGTCGACCCGACCACCGCCAACCCCGGTGACGACGTCACCGTCGACGGCACGGGCTACACCCCCGACGCCACGGTCACAGTCGAGATCCGCGACGGCTCCGGCGCGGTGGTCACCAGCCTGGGCGACGTCCCGACCGACGGCGACGGGAGCTTCACCACCCCGATCACCGTCCCTGAGGACACCACCCCCGGCGACTACACCGTCGTCGGCATCGACGACACCACCTCGACCGAGGCGGAGACCCCGCTCGGCGTCGGTGGCGTCGGGGTGTCCGAGCCGACCGTCACGGTCGACCCGACCACGGCGAACCCCGGCGACGAGGTCACCGTGACGGGTGAGGGCTGGCCGCCGAGCACGACCGTCACCGTCGACCTGCTCGACGAGGACGGCGACGTCGTCGCGACGGTCGACGTGGAGACCGACGACACGGGGAGCTTCACCACCCCGATCACCGTCCCCGAGGACGCGACGCCGGGCGACAACACCGTGCACGCGTCCGACGAGACCGGGAACGAGGCGGAGACGCCGCTCACGGTCGTCGCGGCCGGTGACCGCGCCCTGGTCTCGTCGTTCGCCACGCCTCGCGTGCTGCGCGGCGCGGAGCAGACGTTCGTCGCGTCCGGCTTCCAGCCGGGCGAGTCGGTCCAGGCGGTCATCAACTCGGAGCCGCTGATCCTGCCGGTGGCGACCGCCGACGCGAGCGGCCAGGTCAGCTGGACGTTCGTCGTCCCGGCCGACTTCGAGGTCGGCCCGCACACGGGCACGGCGACGAGCGTCACCGTCGGCGACTCCACGGTCGCGTCGTTCGAGGTCTACCTCACGGCCTCGGGCGGCGACGGACCGGGCGGCTCCGGTCCCGGCTCGGGCTCGGGCTCGGGCTCGAACAACGCCGGCAACGGCACCGGGTCGGACTACCTCGCCCGGACCGGCACCGACGACCTGGCGCTGGTCCTGGTCGCCGCGCTCCTGCTGGTGACCACCGGCGCCGTCGTGCGCGTGCGCGCGCACCGCGCGCGCCGGGCGAGCTAGGCGCACCACGACCGAGGGCGCCTGCCGGGATCTCCCGGCAGGCGCCCTCGGTCGTGTCGTGGAGGCGGACGCCCGGCGTCAGCCGACGCGGTGGAGCCAGCGCACCGGGGCGCCGGCACCGGCGTAGCGGAACGGCTCGAGCTCGTCGTCCCACGCCTTGCCGAGCGCGAGGTGCAGGGCGTCACGCATGGCCCAGGGCTCGCTCACCTGCTCCAGCGCGGCACGGATCCGGTCCTCCGGGACGACGATGTTGCCGTGCACGTCCGTCTGGGCGTAGAAGATGCCGAGGTCGGGCGTGTGGGACCACCGCCCGCCGTCGACCCCGTGGCTGGGCTCCTCGGTGACCTCGTAGCGCAGGTGGGACCAGCCGCGCAGCGCGGAGGCCAGCTTGGCGCCCGTCCCCTGCGGGCCCTGCCACGAGTACTCGGCCCGGTAGAGGCCGCGCGCGGCGGGCTGCTCGGTCCAGTCGAGCGACACGCGCACGCCGAGGACGTTGCCCGCGGCCCACTCCATGTGCGGGCACAGAGCACGCGGTGCTGAGTGCACGTAAAGAACACCGCGGGTGATGGCACCGGCCATGTCTGCCTCCCTAGGTCGAGGTTGCGTCTTCCCCAACGTCCTCACCAAGGGTGGTGTCACAGCACGTCACAGGTATCGCGCGGCGTGTCTCGTGCCCATCTTGCACGAGATCACGCGTTCGCGCGAGAGATTCGCCGGGTGTGCCCGGCCGCGGTCGGCCGACGCGGGCCGTCACAGGTGGGCGCGCAGCTCCCGCATCGCCTTCTTGCGGACGGACCGGTCCAGACGGTCGAGGTAGAGCATGCCGTCCAGGTGGTCGCACTCGTGCTGGAGGCAGCGGGCCATGAGCTCGGTGCCCTCGACGACGACCTCGTTGCCGTCGAGGTCCGTCCCCACGACGCGCGCGTACCAGGCGCGGCGCGTCGGGTACCAGAGGTTGGGGACGGAGAGGCAGCCCTCGTCGCCGTCCTGGTAGTCGTCGGAGAGCTCGACGATGCGCGGGTTGAGCACGTACCCGATCTCGTCGTCGATGTTCCACGAGAACGCCCGCAGGTTCACGCCGATCTGGTTGGCGGCGAGGCCGGCGCGTCCCTCGTGGTCGACGGTCTCGACGAGGTCCGCGACGAGCGAGCGCACGCGGTCGTCGATGGTGGTGATCTCGTCGCAGGGGGTGCGGAGCACGGGGTCCGGGATGGTCCGGATCTCTCTCATCGCCATGGACGCCATTCTTCCATGCGCACGACGACGGGCGGCCGGGTCTCCGACCCGCGCGCCTGGGGCCCGCGTCACATGCGGGCGTACCGGGCGCGGGCGAAGGAGTAGAGCCCGTACGCGGCGAAGCCGAGCCCGACGGCGACGAGCAGCACCGCGCCGAACGGCTGGGCCGCGAGGGTCGCGAACGCGGCGTCGAGACCGCCCGCCTGCTCGGGGTCGTGCTGCACGGCGGCCACGACGAAGAGCGCGCCGAGCACGCCGAGCGCGACCCCCTTGGCGACGTAGCCCACCCGCCCGAGCGTCACGACGGCACGTCCGACGTTCCCGCCCGTGCCGCCCTCCAGGTCCTCCAGGAACTTCTTCCGCCACCCCTTGACCACGTGGTACACGCCCGCGGCGACGATCCCGACGCCGACGGCACCCACCAGGAGCACGCCACCCGGCTTCTGCATGAGCGTCGCCGTCATGCTCTCCTCCTGGCCGGAGCCGCCCGCGGACCCGTTCACGACCTGCACGGCGAGCACGCCGAGCGCCAGGTAGAGCACCGCCTTGCCGGCGGCCTTGAGCCGGTCGGACGTCTCGGCGGCGCCGCTGATCGCCACGGTGAGCTGCCACAGCGCGAGCGCGGCGAACGCCACGACCGCGAACCAGAGCAGGACGGTCCCGCCCGGCGTCTGCGCGATCGCGGTGAGCGCGCCGGTCTGGTCCGCCTGCTCGCTCGACGTCGAACCGGTGGCCACCTGCACGGCGAGCACCCCGACCACGAGGTGGAGCAGGCCGCTCACGGCGTACCCGGCGCGGGCGAGGATCTCGAGCGGCCTGCTGCCCCGCGCCCCGCGCGCCGCCGTCTTGCCCGTCGAGCTGATGCTCGGTGCCACTGGACCTCCTCGGTCGTCGGGACGCCGCCCCCAGCGCGCCGCCGGGTTCTCCGGCCCGGACACCGTGCCAGCCCCGCGCCCCGCACGCACGCCGAGCGCCGTCCCCAGGAAGCTCAGATCACGGTTTGGTAACGTGCCTCGGATGCCCACGACGAACCCGCGCCTCGCGGTGCTCGACGGACTCCGGTTCGCCGCCGCGTCGGCAGTGCTCGTGTACCACTTCGTCGCCGTCAACCACCACGCGTGGGGCGAGCGGACGAGCGACTCCCTGCCGGGCGTGCAGGGCGTCGCCGCCTACGGCTCGTTCGGCGTCCAGCTCTTCTTCGTGGTCAGCGGCTACGTCATCCTCATGACGGCGTGGGGCCGCGACGTCCGCGGCTTCGTCGCCTCGCGAGCCGGCCGGCTGTTCCCCGCGTACTGGGCCGCCGTGCTCCTCACGCTCGCCCTGCTCGTCCTCGTGATCCCGGGCCGGCGCGACGTCGACCTCCCGCAGGCTGCCGCCAACCTCACCATGGTCCAGCGAGCGTTCGGCATCCCCGACCTCGAGGCGGTCTACTGGACGCTCTGGTCGGAGCTGCGGTTCTACGTCCTCGTCGGCGTGCTCGTCGCCGTCGGCCTCACCCGGGCGCGGGTGATCGCGTTCGCCGTGCTGTGGCCCGTCGCGGGAGAGATCGCGACACGGACGGGCTCAGACCTCGTCGCGACCGCCCTCGTCGCACCCGACGCCCCGCTCTTCGCCGGCGGGATGGTGCTCTACCTCCTCACGCGGGAGCGCCGGTCGCCGGTGCTCTGGCTCGCGCTCGCCCTCGACGTCGCCCTCGCGGCCGCCGTCTCGGGCCGGATCCAGGCGGCCCGCATCGAGAACAGCACCGACGTCGTCGTGCCCCCCGCCGTCTGGTGGGTCGCGATCGTCCTGTGCTTCGCCGTCGTCGCCGTCGCGACGCTGACCCCGCTCGCGCGGGTCTCGTGGGGGTGGCTCACCGCCCTGGGTGCGCTCACGTACCCGCTCTACCTCGTGCACGCGTCGTGGGGGCGGTGGGTGATCGAGTCGGTGCACCCGTACCTTCCCCAGGCTGCGACGCTCACCGTCGCGGTCGCCGCGTGCCTCCTGCTCGCCTGGGCGGTCCACCGCGCCGTCGAGCTCCCGCTCGGCCCGCGGCTGCGCCGCGCGCTCGACCGCGACCTCCGGCGCGACCCCGGCCGCCCGGGCCGGCGCGCCCCGGCGCGTCAGGACGAGCCCGTCGCGGCCAGGTAGTCCCGCAGCACGACCGCCTGGTTGTGCTCCTCGTCCCGCGCCCCGTACACGAGCGTCACCACGGGATGCTGCCCGACGACGTCCCGCAGCTCTCCCACGACCTCGCCGTTCGCGTCCAGCTCGGCCCGGTACCGCTCCGCGAACTCGTCGAACAGCCGCTCCTCGTGGTGGAACCACTGTCGCAGCTCCGTGGACGGCGCGACCTCCTTGAGCCAGAGGTCCACGTGCGCCTTCTCCTTGCTCTCACCGCGCGGCCACAGCCGGTCGACGAGCACGCGGTACCCGTCGTCCTCGTCGACCGACTCGTACACGCGCTTGATCCGGATCGTCATGACGCCATGACACCCCCGCGCCGCGCGCACCGCATCCGCAGCGCCGGACCGACCGTCCGCGGCGGTATGCTCACCGGCGCGCCCCGTTAGCTCAGCTGGTCAGAGCAGGAGACTCATAATCTCTCGGTCGCGGGTTCAAGTCCTGCACGGGGCACGAGGACCGGAAGCCCTCCGAGGGCTCGACTCCGCGTCAGTAGGTCACGACCACGGTCGGCGCGTCCTGGTGTGGTGTATCGGTGGTGGCGCCGGGACTCGGTGCCGACCGGGCGGACGCGCCCCCCAGCGTCAGGTTGACGAAGGGCAGGCTGCCGGGCACGGAGAGCGTCGCCTCGGAGTACGTCACCGAACCGCTCGGGAAGACGTTCAGGCGTGCCCCCCAGGCCTTCAGGACGTGGTCGATCGGGTGGTAGCAGCCCCCCGAACCGTCCGCCAGCCGCAGGACGGTGATCCCGACCGCGCGCAGCCCGAACTCGTCCATGCGCCACACGGGCCCTCCGGAGTCCCCGGCGAGAGTCGTCGCCGTGTGACAGACGAGGACCCCGCCGTACTGGGGGTGGTACCCCCAGAACGTGATACGCCCCTCCTGCCAGCCGCTCGTCACGCCCATCTTGCCGACGAGCGCGTCCCGGCTCTGCGCGCTCGTCCGCATGATCCCCGTCACCCTGCCGTCACCCGGCGTCGCGCCCGTGCGCGGGTCGACGACCATCTGGTACAGCCCCACGCCGCCGGAGGCGCGGACCAGCGCTGTATCCGTGTTCGGGTATGTCTTCGCATAGGCGACCGCACCCCAGGGCGCGTCGGTGCCGAACACCGTGGTCCCCGGCGCGGCGCAGTGCGCGGCCGTCACCGGGAACGAGCCGCTGGTCCCGGTGATGGTGTAGGAGCCGGTGCACAGGACGCCCGAGCGGGGACCGCTGAAGTACATCGGATGACCTGCACGGTAGGCGTACGAGAGCGCCGCGCTCGGCATCGCGGCGAGCACGATGCACACCACCGCGACGACCGCCATCACCAGTCCTGCAGCCGTCCTCATGATCATGGTCCGTCCCCCTCGCCCGTGAAGCTCGCCTCCTCGGATGCTCGCTGCCTTCCGGCGGATCGGCCAGCGGAGAGCCACCGGGGCTCTTCGACCGACCTGCGTACAGCCCTGACCTTCGAGCGGCTACGGTGGGGACGTGTCCTGGTTCCGCCGCCCCAGCCTGCCCGACCCGGTCCGCCGATCGCTCGACGTCCCGGCGAGCGACCGCGTGCTCGCCTCGGCGGAGCTGGCCGACGGCTCGTGGGCGGTCGCGACCCGCACCGAGCTCCTCACGAGCGACCCGACCGGCGGGGTCATCGCACGACGCCCGTGGTCGGACGTCGACCGGGCGGGGTACGTACCGGAGACCGCCACGATCACGGTCTCGTGGGTCGACGGCGCACCTCCGCTGGCCCTCACGCTCGCCGACGCGCGCCGTACGTCGCTCGCCCAGACGCTGCGGGAGCGCGTCCAGTCGTCGGTGGTGCTGTCGGAGACCGTGACGTTCGCCCCCGGGCTCACCGCACGGGTCGCGGTGCGCCGGGACGGAGACGGCGAGCTCTTCTCGCAGGTCGTCGCCGACCCCGGCGTCGACCTGACGGACCCCGAGGTGACGGCCCGCGTGGACGCCGCCGAGGGCCGGGTCCGGTCCGCGTCCGGACTACCCCTCTGAGCCTGCTAGAGTTTTCCCCGGTCGCTGCGGTGCACACCGTGACGGCCACGATCGATCCCGCGTAGCTCAGCTGGCAGAGCATCCGACTGTTAATCGGACGGTCGTAGGTTCAAGTCCTACCGCGGGAGCCTCGAGAGCTCGGCCCCGGACCGCACAGCGGTCCGGGGCCGAGCCGTTTCTCCGCCCCCGCCGGTGCGTCGACCTGGCACGGTCGGCACGTCCGGGAATACGCGACCGTTGCCCCGGGCTTGCGTCTGTCGTGACCACGACGTCCTCCGCAGGGATCGGCCTGCGCTCCGAGCGCGGCCCCGTCCTCCTCGCGCTCATGCTGTCCACGGCCCTCGTCGCGCTCGACGCGACGATCATCGCGACGGCGTCGGCCACGATCGCGCGCGAGCTCGGCGGGTTCGAGCAGCTCCCCTGGCTCTTCTCGAGCTATCCGCTCGCGCAGGCGGTCGGGACGCCGGTCTTCGGCAGGCTGTCCGACGTGCTCGGCCGCAAGCGGCTCATGCTGGCGGGGGTCGCCCTGTTCTTCCTCGGGTCCGTGCTGTGCGGGTTCGCGTGGTCGATGCCCGCGCTCGTCGCGGGCCGCGTGCTCCAGGGTCTGGGCGCCGGTGCGGTGATGCCCGTCTCCCAGACGATCGCCGCCGACATCTACACGCTCGAGGAGCGCGCGAAGGCGCAGGGCTACCTCGCGTCGGTGTGGGCGATCTCGTCCGTCGTCGGCCCGACGCTCGGCGGCGTCTTCTCCGAGTTCGTGAGCTGGCGCTGGATCTTCTTCGTCAACGTGCCGCTGTGCGCCCTGGCGGCGTGGATGCTGCACCGCCGGTACCACGAGTCCCCGCGCGAGGGAGCGCGCGAGCCCATCGACTACGTGGGCGCGACGCTGCTCACGGCGGGCAGCACGCTGCTCCTGCTCGGGCTTCTCGAGGGCGGGTCCACGTGGGCCTGGGCATCCCCCGCGTCGGTCGCCGTCCTGGGTGCCGCGCTCCTCCTGCTCGGCGTCTTCGCGGTGCACGCGCGCCGCACGCGCTACCCCGTGGTCGACCTCGCGATCCTGCGGCGGCGCGTCGTCGGCGTCTCGACGGCCGTCTCGCTCCTCGTCGGGGTCATCGTCCTCGCGCTCTCCACGTACGTGCCGATCTACGCCCAGGGCGTCCTCGGCGTCGGGCCGCTCGTCGCGGGCTTCGCGCTCGCGGCGATGACGGTCGGCTGGCCGATCTCCGCCTCGAACGCCGGGCGCCTCTACCTGCGGATCGGCTTCCGCTGGACCGCCGTCATCGGGTCGGCGCTCGTCCTCGCCGGCACGTCGCTCACGCTGCTGCTGGGCGCGTCGTCGTCGGTCGTCGCCGTCGCCGCGACGACGTTCGTCGTCGGCGTCGGGATGGGTCTGACCGCCGTCCCGACGCTCATCGCCGCCCAGTCGTCGGCCGTCTTCACGGAGCGCGGCGCCGTGACGGGCACCAACATGTTCGCGCGGTCGCTGGGCTCGGCCGTCGGCGTCGCGGTCTGCGGCGCGATCATCAACGCCCGCACGACGCTCGGCGCCGACGGCACGCCCGAGGGCCCCGGCCTCATGAGCGCGATCCACGTCGTGTTCGTCCTGCTCACCGCGAGCGCCGCGGTCCTCGTCGTCCTCGCGGCCCTCATGCCCGCGGACCGGCAGGCGGCGCGCGACCGTCGGGCTGCGACGGCCGCCGCGACCGCGGACGCGACGGCCTGACCTCCCGGACGGCTCAGGCGATCTCGCCCTCGCGCAGCGTGCGGCGCTCGGCCTCGACCGCGAGGAGCGTGGCGAACGCCTCCTGGTACGCGGCGAGGTCGGCCGCGGGGTCGAGGCGCTGCAGGCGGCTCTTCGCGTCGGCGACGCGGCGGGTGAGGCCGAGGTCGACGAGGCCCCGCACGACGCCGGCGACGTAGCCGCCGACGACGTTCTCGCGGTCCTCGGGGAGCGGTGCGACGGCGAGCTCGGTCACGAGGCCGCGCACGGGCTCGGCGGCCTGCTCGACGACGGCCTCGACCCAGTGCCCGGCGCCGAGCGTCGCGCCCTCGCGCACCCCGCCCGCGGCGCGGATCGCGGCGTGGACGGCGCGCCAGGCCGGGACGGCGAACGCGTCCTCGCCGAGGTCGTCGAAGACCGGCGGCACGTGCTGGGGGTACTGCAGGACGGCGACGAGCGCGAGGCGCTCGCGGCGCGCCACCGGGTCGCGCGGGTCGGGTGCGGGGAGCGCCGGGACCGTGGGCTCGGGCTCGGTCGCCTCGCCGCCGGGGCGGGCGCCGTCGGGCCGCGACGTGCGGACCGGGCCGGGCGCGCTGCCGCGCTTGGCGGCCGCCGCGACCTCGCGCCGGACGCGCTCGGCGTCCATGCCGATCCAGCCCGCGAGCATGCGGGCGTACTCGGGGCGCAGCGCGGCGTCGCGGATCCCGGCGACGACCGGGGCGGCGGCGCGCAGCGCACCGACGCGGCCCTCGGCGGTGTCGAGGTCGAACGTCGCGAGGGTCGTGCGGATGACGAACTCGAAGAGGGGCTGGCGCCCGTCGACGAGGGCGCGCACCGCGTCGGGGCCGCGCGCCATGCGCAGCTCGCACGGGTCCATGCCGCTCGGCTCGACGGCCACGAACGTCTGGGCGTAGAAGCGCTGGTCCTCGCCGAACGCGCGCACGGCGGCCTTCTGGCCCGCGGCGTCGCCGTCGAACGTGAACACGACCTCACCCCCGACGGAGGCGCCCGAGGCGAGCTGCATGCCGCCCCCGGCCGTCGTGTCGCCGAGGAGCCGGCGCACGATGCGCGCGTGGTCGGACCCGAACGCCGTGCCGCACGTCGCGACGGCGGTCGTCACGCCGGAGAGGTGCGCGGCCATGACGTCCGTGTACCCCTCGACGACGACGACGCGCTTCTGCTTGGCGATCTCGCGCTTGGCGAGGTCGATGCCGTAGAGCACGTGCGACTTCTTGTAGAGCGAGGTCTCGGGGGTGTTGAGGTACTTCGGCCCCTGGTCCTCGTCGTAGAGGCGCCGCGCGCCGAACCCGACGATCTCGCCCGTGACGTCGCGGATGGGCCACACGAGGCGTCCGCGGAACCGGTCGTAGATGCCGCGCTGGCCCTGGCTCATGAGGCCGGACGCGATCAGCTCGGGCTGCGTGAAGCCGCGCCCCTGGAGGTGCCGCTGCAGGTTGTCCCAACCGGTGGGCGCGTACCCGACGCCGAAGTGCTCGGCGTCCGCGCGGTCGAAGCTGCGCTCGGCGAGGAACGCGCGGGCCGCCTGCGCGCCGGACGCGAAGAGCTGCTCGGAGAAGTACTGCGCGGCGACACGGTGCGCCTCGAGCAGCCGCTGGCGCCGTCCCGGCTCCTCGCGCGGGCGCTGCGGCCCGCCCGAGTCCTCGTAGCGGAGCTGGATCCCGACGCGGTCGGCGAGGTACTCGACCGCCTCGACGAAGGTCAGGCCGTCGATCTTCTGGACGAACGAGATGACGTCGCCGCCCTCGCCGCACCCGAAGCAGTGCCAGCGCCCCACGCCGGGTCGCACGTGGAAGGACGGCGAGCGCTCGTCGTGGAAGGGGCACAACCCCTTGAGCGAGCCGACGCCCGCGGTCTTGAGGGTGACGTGCGCGGAGACGATCTCGTCGATCCGTGCGCGGTCGCGGACGGCTTCCACGTCCTCGCGTCGAATCAGGCCGGCCACGGAGCGAGTCTATGCGCCCGGGCGATGCCTCGGGGGTGGCTCGACGGCGTCGTCGGTCACCCCGGGTGCACCGTCGCGCCCGCCCCGACGAGCGCGTCGCGCGACGCGGCGCAGCGTCGCGCGTAGGCCCCGGGCGTGGACCCGGTCGCGCGC
Organism: Cellulosimicrobium sp. NPDC055967; assembly: GCF_042269845.1. NCBI lineage: Bacteria > Bacillati > Actinomycetota > Actinomycetes > Micrococcales > Promicromonosporaceae > Cellulosimicrobium > Cellulosimicrobium sp. NPDC055967. The sequence goes on from NZ_JBHJYJ010000009.1 coordinate 108,594, forward strand.
GCGAAGTCGGTGCCGAGGTGCGCCTGGTCGTAGTACCCGACGGCGCTCGCGAGCGCCGCGAGGTCCTGGTCGGGGTCCGCGGCGAGCAGGTCGGCCGCGAGGTGCACGCGGTGGCGCTGCAGGGCCCACTTGGGGCTCACGCCGACGTAGGTGGCGAAGAGCCGCTGGAGCGAGCGTGCGGAGGTCCCGACGACGGCGGCGAGGTCGGCGACGCCCGCGCCGGGCCCCAGGTCCCCGGCCACGAGGGCGGCGAACGCGCGGGCGACGCGGTCGAGGTCGCGTGCCGCCCGCGCGTCGCGGACGCGGTCGGCCCGCGCCCGCAGCAGCGGCTCGACGCCGCGCGCGGCCTCCTCGTCCCGGCCGGCGACGGCGAGGGCGAGCGCGGCGTCGCCGGTGCGCTCCGCCGTCGGGCCGAGGAACGCGGCGGCGGGCACCTGCACGCCCGCGCGCACGGCGTCCGCGTGCCCCAGCAGCACGCGGAACGCGCCCGGCCGCAGCTTGGTCCCCACGACGGCACCCGACCCGGCCAGGGTGCGCTCGAACAGACCCGGCGGGACGCCGTGCGCGACGTACCCCGCCGCCTGGGCGACCACGTTGGCGACCGGGTGCGGAACCACGACCTGCGTGAACGACTCCCCTCGCGGCAGGTCCCAGCGCACGACCCAGTGCCGCTCGACGAGGTCCGCGAGGTCCGGCGCCGGATCGACGCGCACGAGCTCGAACCCGCGCCGCGCAGCGGCGGGGTCGACGAGCCCCCGCAGGGACGTCGTCGGGCCGCGCCGGGACGCCGCCCTCGCGTCGGCGCGGTCCTGGGGTTCGAACACCTGTCGCATTCCTCCAAGACTGGCACGGCCCGCCGACACGAGCATGGTGGTACGGCCCGCACCCCGCGGGCGACCACGACGAGGAGGACCCCATGGAGATGTCGGCACTGCACCCCAACGTCACGGTGAACGGCGCGCGCGAGGCCATCGCGTTCTACGAGGCCGCGCTCGGCGCCGAGGTGGTCGACACGATCACGGCGGGCGACGCCGTCATCCACTCCGACCTGCGCCTCGACTCCCCCGCGGGGACGAGCACGTTCACCGTCGCGGAGGCGTTCCCGCCCGACTCGGTCGCGCCGGAGCCGGGTGCGCCGACGCACGCGTCGTTCACCGTCCCCGTCGAGGACACGGACGCCGCGTACGCGCGGGCGCTCGCGGCCGGCGCGACGAGCCTCGCCGAACCCGCCGACTGGTTCGAGGGGTTCCGCCAGGCCGCCGTCCGCGACCCCTTCGGGCACCGCTGGTACTTCGCGACCGTCGCGGACTCGGTGACGGCCGAGGACGTCCAGCGCGCGAGCGACGCCTGGGTCTCCGAGCGCGGCTGACCCCGGGGCGCCCAGCCAGACGGCGGTGCCGCTCGCCGGTCGCTCAGACCGGCGGGCGCACGAGGCGTGCGTGGAGCTGCATGGCCGAGACGTCGGTCAGCGAGGCGACCTGGTCGACGACGACGCGCAACCGGGCGGCGTCGTCGGGCGCGGCCTCCCAGTCCGCCGCGAAGGACGGCTCGAGCGCGACGGGCGCGCGGTCGGAGAAGACGTGCACGAGATCGGCGATGACCTCGCGCTGGCGCTGGTAGAGCGGCTCCTGCTCGCGCGGCGCCATGACGTAGGCGACCGCGACACCCTTGAGCACGAGGATCTCCGCCACCGTCTCGTCCGGCACGACGAGCCGTGCGGCGTACCGGGTGAGCGGCCCGTCCCCGTAGAGGGCGCGGGTCGCGTCCTGCGCCGCGCCGGTGAACCGGCCGATGAGCTGGCTCGTCGCGTCCTTGAGCGCGGCGAGCGCGCGCCGCGACCCGTCGAACCCGGTGACCAGGTGCCCGGTGCCCTGCAGACGCGTGATCGCGGCGTCGAGCGCCGCCTCGTCGTACGCGGTGCCGTACCAGGAGTGGACGGCGCGCACGACCCGGGCCCGCTCGTCGGGGTCGTCGAGCACCGCGAGCTCGATGCGCCCGCCCACGATCGCGTCCTCGACGTCGTGCACCGAGTACGACACGTCGTCCGCGAGGTCCATGACCTGCGCCTCGAGGCACTTCACCTGGCTCGGCGCGCCCGCGCGCAGCCAGTCGAACACGGGTCGGTCGTCCTCGTAGACGCCGAACTTGTGGGTCGGGCGGCCGTCCGCGCGCAGCGGCGCCTCGCCCGCGCCCCACGGGTACTTGACGCTCGCGTCGAGGCTCGCGCGCGTGAGGTTGAGCCCGTACGACCGCCCGTCCGCGTCGACGACCTTGGGGTCGAGACGCGTGAGCAGGCGCAGGGTCTGCGCGTTGCCCTCGAACCCGCCGACGTCGACCGCGAGGTCCGCGAGCGCCCGCTCCCCGTTGTGCCCGAACGGCGGGTGCCCCAGGTCGTGCGCGAGGCACGCCGTGTCGACGATGTCCGGGTCGCACCCGAGCGCCTTCCCGATCTCGCGGCCCACCTGCGCCACCTCGAGCGTGTGCGTCAGCCGGGTCCGGACGAAGTCGTCGCTGCCCGGCCCGAGCACCTGCGTCTTCGCGCCGAGGCGGCGCAGCGCCGACGAGTGGACGATGCGCGCGCGGTCGCGCTCGAACGGCGTGCGCGCGCGGGACTTCGCGGACTCGACGAACCACCGTTCGGTGTCGGCGTCCGAGTACGACGCCGTGCCCTCCTCACCGCGCGCCGGGCGCGGCCCGGTCCCCACGACCGCGGGGTCGAACGCCTCCTGCTCGAACGTCTGCACGGGCCCCAGCGTAACGACGCCGGTCAGGGCGTGGCGGGAGCCGGGTCCGCGAGGCCGCGGTAGACCCCGGTGCGCAGCTCGCCCGCCCACGCGTCGGCCTCGGGCATGCCGAGGTCGTACGCGACGGCGATCTCCGCCTCGGCGTCGTACGGCACGCGCACGTGCTGGATCGCGAACGGCGCCGGGTCGGGCGAGCCGGGCACGCCCTCGAGAATCGCGTAGACGGGCGTCGGCTCGTCGAGCGGGTTCCCGACGCTGCCGACGTTGGCGAGGGTCCGCCCCCGGGACGTCTCGACGTACGCGTCGTGGGTGTCGCCGTAGACGACGACGGTCGGCTCGGGGCCGGCACCGGTGAGAGCGGTCGCCGCGAACATGCCGGCGAACTCCCCCGGGGAGTGGTCGCGGAAGACCTTGACGTGCACCGACGCGGCCGACGCGTGGAGGAGACGGACCCGGCGGCCGCTGAGCAGCAGGTCGTGGCTCAGCGGGAGCGTACCGAACCAGGCGTGCTGGTCCGCGCGCAGCTCGTCGCGCCACCAGACGTGCTCCGGGACCCCGTCGTCAGGCGTCCGGGGCAGGAAGTCCTCCCAGTTGCCCCGGACGGTGACCGCGCACGCGTCACGGCACCGGTCGACGACGGCCTGCCCCCGAGGACCCTTGCCGACCATGTCCCCGAGGTTGAGGATCGTCGTCACGCCGCGGGACCGCGCGTCGGCGAGCACCGCCTCCAGCGCGGACAGGTTGCCGTGGACGTCCGAGAGGATCGCGAGGCGCTCGACGGTCACGTCGCGATCCTGCCACGAGCGCGCCGGGCCGAGAAGGGAGTTCTCGCCCTCGGTCCGCGCTTCTCGGGGGCGAGAACTCCCTTCTCGGCGGCGCGCTGCCGGGCGGGGGCGTAGCCTCGCGCACATGGGTGCAGCGCACGCGCTCGAGCTGCGGGTGGTCCGGGAGGACGAGGTCGTCGAAGTGGTCCCGTACCTCGACGGCCGCTCGCTCGTGAGCATCGTCAGCGCGTTCGAGTCGGCACGTCGGTACACGCCGTCGGGCGGGTACGGCGGCATTGTGCCCGAGGTGTTCCGGTACGGCAGGGCGTCACGCCAGTGGTACGGCCACGGTCGCCTCCCCGGACGCCGCAGGCACGCGTGGGTGCTCGCGTGCGATGGCTGCCACGAGGCGGGCTGCTGGCCGTTCGAGGTGGCGATCGACGTCGACGCGACGACGGTCACGTGGCACGACCTCGCGCAGCCTTTCCATCCCGAGTGGGACTACTCCGCCCTTGGCGCGTTCACGTTCGACCGCGCGCAGTACGACGACGCCGTGCGCCAGGTCGCGCACCTCTTCGACTGACCGCCCAGCGGGTTTCGACTGACCGTCGCTCGCCGGGCAGCCCTGCGGGACTGCCCGAACGGGCGGATCAGCCCAGGCGCCACACCCCGACAGCCGGGCCGTCGCCCGCGAGCCGGGCGCCGCCGTCGTGCCTGGTGAGGTCCAGCGTGCCGTGCAGCCGCTCTGCCTCGCCCGACCCCACGAGCGCCGGGTGCAGCGTGACGCCGTCCCACGGCGCGCGGGCGAGCGTGACGAGCACGCGTTCCTCCGGCGTCTCGCGCAGGTAGACGAGGGCGTCGTCGTCCACGTGCACCCACCGCAGGCCGCCGTGCCGCAGCGCGTCCGAGCTGCGCCGGACGGCGATCAGGTCGCGGTACAGGTCGAACGTCGCGGCGTCCCAGCGACCCGAACCCGTCGACGCGTCGTCCCACGGCATGGTCGCGCGCCCGTGCTCGCCGTTGAGGCCCGTGAGCCCCACCTCGTCGCCCGCGAACACGACCGGCGTGCCGGGGTAGGTGAGCAGGAGCGTCGCCGCGACCTCGACCATCTCGCGCGAGCCGACGATCGAGCGCAGGCGCGGGGTGTCGTGCGACCCGAGCATGTTCCACTGCGACGCCGTGACGCGCCACGGCAGCACGGCGTCGAACTCGCGCATCGTCGCGACGACGTCGCGGCCGCCGCGCCGCGGCGTGCGCACCGGGAGGCCGAGGTAGGGCACCGGCGAGTCCGCGGGCGACAGCCACGTCCAGGCCGGGCGTGTGAACGCCGAGTAGTTCATGTTCGCGTGCCAGCCATCGCCCGCCAGGTCACCCGAGGCGTCGTGGAAGTGCTCCGCCACGAGCGCCGCCTCGGGGTTCGCGGCCCGCATCGTCGCGCGCAGGCGCCGCGCGACCTCGAGCGTGCGGTCTTCGGCACCGAACCGGCCGGTCATGTTCGCGACGTCGATGCGCCAGCCGTCGAGGCCGAACGGCTCGCCCAGGTAGCGCCCGACGACGGACCCGGGCCCGTCGATCATCCGCGCCCCGAGCTCGGCCGAGCCGTACGACAGCTTGGGCAGCGACGCGTGCTCGAGCCAGCCCACGTACCCGGGCTCGCCGTCGGTCCAGTAGTAGAAGTCGCGCTCCGGCGCGGCGGGATCCGCGAGCGCCCGCGCGAACCACTCGTGCCCGGCGCCCGTGTGGTTGGTCGTGAGGTCGCCCATGACGCGCAGCCCGCGCGCGTGCGCGGCGCGGACCAGCGACGCGTACGCCGCGTCACCGCCGAGCAGCGGGTCGACATGGTCGAACGTGCTCGCGTCGTAGCGGTGGTTGGACCGGCCCGGGAAGACGGGCGTCGTGTACAGCGTCGTGACGCCGAGCGCGACGAGGTGGTCGAGCCGCTCCTCGACGCCGGCGAGGTCGCCCCCGTAGAACTGCGTCCCGACGTCGGGCCCCGACCCGTGCGGCTCGTCGCCCCAGGCCGCCGGGACGGCCCACTCGGGCAGCGGGCGCCCGTCGGCCGCCGCCGACCGGGCGAACCGGTCCGGGAAGACCTGGTAGACGACGCCGTCGCGCATCCACGCGGGCGCGCCCTCGTGGACGGTGAGGCGGAAGTCCGCGGCGTCGGGCACGTCGCGGTCCCACACCCCGCGGCCGTTGAGCCAGCGGTACCCGGCCGCGCCCTCGTCGAGGAAGAACCGGTACCCCGTCGCGGGGTTGTGCACGAGCACCTCGGCGACGTACCAGTCCTCGTGCTCGTCCGAGCGGTCGAGCCGCGCGGGGGCGAGCCGGGGCTCGCCGTCGCGCACGGTGCGCAGCCACACGTCGCGCACGCCCGCCGACCGGGGCACGCGCACGCGGACGGGGACCGTTTCCCCGAGGGCGGGGACGCCCTCGGGGACGTACAGCGCCGAGCCGTCGTGGTGCGGGACGGGGCTCGCGACGTCGCGCACGCCGTCAGCCCTTCACGGACCCGGCGGTGAGCCCGCCGACGATGTACTTCTGCAGGTAGAGGAACAGCGCGAGCACAGGCAGCGCGGAGATCACGGCGCCGGCCGTGAACAGGCCCCAGTTCGCCTCCTTGAGCGACGACACCCAGCCGTAGAGCCCGACGGCGAGCGTCCAGTTGCGCTCCGACGTGAGGACGATGCGCGCGATGATGAACTCGCCGAACGTGCTGATGAACGACAGCAGCGCGACGACCGCGAGGATCGGGGCGACCAGGCGCAGGATGATCGTCCAGTAGATCTGCGAGTGCGTGGCGCCGTCGATCTTGGCGGCCTCGTCGAGCTCGCGCGGGACCGTGTTGAAGAACCCGTACATGAGGAACGTGTTCACGCCGAGCGCGCCGCCCAGGTACACGGCGATGAGTGCGATCTTGCTGTTCAGGCCCAGGATCGGGACGACGTTCCCGAGCCCGATGAGCAGCAGGAAGATCGCCACGAACGCGAGCATCTGCGGGAACATCTGGACGATGAGCAGCGACGTGAGTCCCATGCGGCGCCCGGCGAACCGGAAGCGCGAGAACGCGTAGGCGGCGGCCGCGCCCATGAGCACCGTGCCGACGGACGTCGCGACCGCGATCACCAGCGTGTTGCCCATCCACGTCCAGAACATCGTGGTGCCGAGCTCGGCGTAGTTCGCGCCGCTCACGTCGGAGAAGAGCGTGTTGGAGCCGGTGAGGGTGCCGTTCTCCGACAGGGACGCCGAGAGGACGTAGACGAGCGGGAAGGCCGCGTAGACGACGGCGATGACACCGACGAGGTGCCGCCAGCCGAGCTCGGAGAACCAGCGGCCCGGCTTCATCCGGGTCCGCGAGACCGCGGACGGGGCGGGCCGACCGCCGACGACGGGGGGTGCCTGGGTGGTCGCCATGTCAGCTGATCTCCTCGAACTTGCGCGTGCTGCGGAAGGCGATGGCCGAGATCGTCCCCACGATGACGAAGATGACGATCGACAGCGCGCTCGCGAGACCGAAGTCCTTCTGGGCGGACCCGTCGACACCCGAGATCGAGTAGACCATCGAGATGAGGATGTCGGTGTGGCCGAGCGGGACGGACGCGTCGGCGAACCGTGGACCGCCGCCGGTGAGCATGTAGATGAGCGTGAAGTTGTTGAAGTTGAAGGCGAACGACGAGATGAGCAGCGGCGCGGTCGCGATGAGCAGGAGCGGGAGCGTGATCGCCCGCCACGTCCGCCAGCGCCCGGCGCCGTCGATCTTGGCCGCCTCCATGACGTCGCCCGGCAGCGACTGCAGCGCGCCCGTGCAGATGAGGAACATGTAGGGGAAGCCCAGCCACAGGTTCACGCCGAGCACCGAGAGCTTCGCGAGCCACGGGTCCGTGAGCCACGGGATGTGCGCGCCGCCGAGGATCACCTCGTTGATGAAACCGAACCGCGTATTGAGCAGGCCGGACCAGAGCAGCGCGGCGAGGAACCCCGGGATCGCGTACGGCAGGATCATGAGCGTGCGGTACACCTTGCGCCCGCGCATCCGCGTGTCGTTGAAGACGATCGCGAGGAAGAGGCCGAGCAGGAACGTCGTGACGACCGAGCCGATCGCGAAGACGAACGTCCACACGAGGATCTTGACGAACGGCTGCGCGTAGCGGGCGTCGGAGAACGCGGTGACGAAGTTGTCGAAGCCGACGGGCACGCGCCACCCGACCGCGAGGGTCGAGCCGTCGGGGGCCTGGAACTGGCCCTCGTCGTTCGGGGTGTAGACGGTCCCGGTCGTCGTGTCGGTCATGGTGTCCGCCGCGGCGTCCCACTCGAGCGCCGACGTGTAGACGTAGCCGGTCCGCGCGTCCGTGGTGCGGATCGACCCGTCCTCGGGGTCGTCCGAGACCGGCACGCGGAGCTCGGTCACCTCGGCCTGGCGCTGGAGCACCTGGTCACGGGGCAGCACGGTGAAGCCGGGGACGTCGGTCGCGCGACCGTCCTCGACCGTCGCGCCGTCCACGACGGCGAGCGGCCGGTCCGCCGTCCCGGCCTCGACCTCGCCGTCCTCGGTGACGACCGCGAAGCCGAGCGCGTCGCCGTCCTCGACCACGGTCAGGGCCGACGAGGCAGAGCCCTCGACGCGGCGCTCGTTCTGGATGAGCAGCGCGGAGACCGCCTGCTCCTTGGTCGCGTTGTGCCCGGTGCCGTAGTTGGTGAAGGCGACGTACCCGGTGTAGCCGACCACGAAGATCTGGTAGACGAGGAGGAAGAGCAGCCCGGGAAGGATGTACTTGAGCGGCAGCGCGCGCTTGGAGAAGTACACCCAGTTCGCGACGACGAGCATCGCCAGGGACGCCGCGAGGATCCCGTACGAGCCCTCGGTCCACGCGGACCAGACCACGTACACGCCGAGCGCGTCGACGACGGCCATGAGCGCGAGCTTGACGAAGAACCCGGGGCTGTAGTCCCGTGCGTGCGAGGCGTCGGCCCCGCGCGACCGGAGGGTGTGCCGAGGCGGGGGGCCGTCGGTTCCGGGCGAGCCGACTCCCGCGTCGGTCGTGGTCTGTGGGGCGGACATCGTGGTGCCTCCGAGGTCGTCGGACGCGGTGCGTCCCGCGTCTTCCCGAGTGTCGTCGTGCTGCGTCGCAGCCGGTGCCGGGTCGGTGGTGCCGACGCGCCGTCGCGGTGCGCAGGGACGTCCTGCGCACCGCGACGGCGACCGGGACCAGGTCAGGAGTCGATCGCGCCCTGGATGTCGGCGATCATCTTGTCCCAGGTCGGGACGGGGTCGGCACCGCTGACGATCGCGGCCTCCGTGACGCCCCAGAAGCTCCAGACGGACGCCATCTCGGGGATCGAGGGCATCGGCACGGCCTCGGCGCCGACGGCCCGGAAGCCCGCGACGATCGGGTCGCCCGCCGAGGCGGAGTCGGCCGCGACCGTCAGCGCCGGCGGACGGTTGCCTGCCTGGTAGAGGGCGAGCTGGGCCTCCTCCGTGGACAGGAAGTTCACGAGGAAGTCGTTCGCGACGATCGCGTTCTTGCTCTCGGCGCTGAGGTAGAAGCCCTGGACACCGACGAACGGCTGGGCGGGCTGCCCGCCCGCGGTCGGGATCGGGTCGATCGACAGCTCCATGCCCTCGAACGACTCGATCATCCACGGGCCGCCGACGATGAACGGGGACTGGCCGTTCTTGAACGCCTCGACGGCGATGTCGTACGTCGTGTCCTGGCTCAGCACGCCCGCGGCGCCCTGGGCGCCGAGCCACTGCGCGTACGCCTGGCCCTCGGGGCCGCCCATCGCGAGCTCGGACGTGTAGCTGCCGTCCTCGTTCTGCGTAAACACCGGGGCGCCGAACGACGTCTGGAACGGGTAGTGGGTGTACGGGTCGCCCTTGTCGCCGTCGGACTGCACGAGGATCGGGAACTGGGTGCCCGCGGCCTGGCCGGCGGCGACGGCCTCGTCCCACGTCGCCGGAGCGGTCGGCGCGAGGAGGGTGTTGCGGATCAGGGCGATGTTCTCGATCGCGTAGGGCAGGCCGTAGACCTGGCCGTCCTGCGTGAACGCCTGGATCGAGACGTTCTCGAAGTCGGCCGCCTTGTCGCCGAGCTCGAGCGGCGCCACGACACCGTTCGTCGTGAGCTCGCCGAGCCAGTCGTGCGCGCCGACCGTGATGTCGGGGCCCTCGCCCGTCGGGACCTGCGCGAGGAAGTCCGCGCGGATGTCCTCGAAGTTCTTGAGGACGACCTCGACGGTCGTGCCCGTCTCGGCCTCGAACGACTCGGCCGCCGCGGTCACGGCGTCCTGGCGGGTCTCGTCGACCCAGACGGTGAGCGTGCCGCCGGCGGAGGTGTCCTCGGCGCTCGGCTCGTCGGTGCTCTCGTCTCCCGAGCCGCCGGACGAGCAGGCGGCCAGCGCCAACGTCGTGGTCAGCGCGGCGGCAAGAAGGATGCTCCGTCGCATCAGTGGTCACTCCCAGCATGTTGCAGTGCGGTGGCGGCCGACGTCGGTTTCGCACCGACCGTGGCCCTGATGCGACGACGGTAGAGCGCGAGGTGGCACCGATGCAAGTCGTTGCGGTAACTTTCATGCAACGCTTTGCAGGGCGTCGACCGGCGCCCGCCCCGCCTCCCCCGGCCGACGGGTCCGCGCGCCTCCCCACGGAGGCGCACGGCCCACCGACCGGACGACCAGGACGAGGAGGTCCGGTGTCCCCTACGCTTCCCCATGTGCGCACCCGTCTCAGCGATCTCGCCGCCCAGGCCGGCGTCTCCACCGCGACGGTCTCGCGCGTCCTCAACGGGAAGCCCGGCGTCGCGAGCGAGACCCGCCAGGCGGTCCTCGCCGCTCTCGACGTGCTGGGCTACGAACGCCCCTCCACGCTGCGCACCCGCTCGGCCGGCCTCGTGGGCCTCGTCGTCCCGGAGCTGACGAACCCGGTCTTCCCCGCGTTCGCCCAGACGATCGAGTCGCTGCTGTCGGAGCACGGGTACACCCCGCTGCTGTGCACGCAGTCTCCCGGCGGCACGACCGAGGACGACTACGTCGAGATGCTCATGGACCACGCGGTCGACGGCATCGTCTTCGTCTCCGGCCTGCACGCCGACACCCAGGCGAGCCACGAGCGCTACGAGCGCCTGCGCAGCCGCGGCATCCCGATCGTGCTGGTCAACGGGTTCGCCGAGGGCATCGACGCGCCCTTCGTCTCGCCCGACGACGTCGCGAGCGTCGAGCTGTCGGTGCGCCACCTGGTCTCGCTCGGGCACCGGAGCGTCGGGCTCGCGATCGGGCCCGACCGCTTCGTGCCCGCCCAGCGCAAGCTCGCGAGCTTCGCCGACTCCCTCGTGCGCCACGGCCTCGTGGCCGACGAGTCCGAGGCGGCGCAGCACGTCGTCGTCACGCTGTACACCGTCGAGGGCGGGCAGGCGGCGGCCGGCGACCTCATCGACTCCGGGCACACCGCGATCGTCTGCGGCTCCGACCTCATGGCGCTCGGCGCGATCCGCGCGGCCCGCTCACGCGGCCTGCGCGTGCCCCAGGACGTCTCGGTCGTGGGCTACGACGACTCGCCGCTCATCGCCTTCACCGACCCGCCCCTGACCACGGTGCGCCAGCCCGTGAACGCGATGGCGCACGCCGCGGTGAGCGCGCTGCTCACCGAGATCGCGGGCGAGCGCGCCCCGCGCTCGGAGCTGCTGTTCCAGCCGGAGCTCATCGTCCGCGACTCCACGGGCGCCGCCCCGGCAACCGGCGGACCCACCGCCTGACGACGGCACGCCGCGGCAGCACGACCCGAGGCACGACTCACGCTGCGGCGTCGACGACCTGCCCGCCAGCCTGTCGGGACGGACGCCGTCGACCCGTCACCGCAAGCGCTTACACTCGACGGAGGGTCGGCGTCACCCCGCTCCGCCTGCCGAGTGATCCCCCTGAAGAACCCCGACACCACGCACGTGAGGACCGACAGCTCGATGACTCGTATCGATTCGATGCCGACCGCCAGCACCACCGCGCCGGCCGCCGCGCCCGCACCCTTCAGCACCGGGGCGCTCGTGCACGCCGGCCCCGGCGAGGCGCCCGAGTGGTGGCGCGACGCCGTGATCTACCAGGTCTACCCCCGCTCCTTCGCGGACGGCGACGGCGACGGCGTCGGCGACCTGCCCGGCATCACGTCGAAGCTCGACCACCTCGCCGAGCTCGGGGTCGACGCGGTGTGGCTGAGCCCGTTCTACCGCTCGCCCCAGAAGGACGCCGGCTACGACGTCGCCGACTACCGCGACGTCGACCCGCTGTTCGGCACGCTCGCCGACTTCGACGAGCTGCTCGCCCAGGCCCACGCCCGCGGCATCCGCGTGATCGTCGACCTCGTGCCGAACCACACGTCCGACCAGCACGCGTGGTTCCAGGCCGCGCTGGCCGCGCCCGAGGGCTCGACCGAGCGCGCTCGCTACGTGTTCCGCGAGGGTGAGGGCGAGCACGGCGAGCTGCCCCCGAACAACTGGCAGTCGATCTTCGGCGGCCCCGCGTGGACCCGCGTGACCGCGGGCCCGGGCGCCCGCCCCGTCACCGGCGCCGAGGACGAGACCCCCGGCCAGTGGTACCTGCACCTGTTCGACTCGACCCAGCCCGACCTCGCGTGGGACAACCCGGAGGTCCGCGAGGAGTTCGAGCAGGTCCTGCGCTTCTGGCTCGACAAGGGCGTGGACGGGTTCCGCGTCGACGTCGCGCACGGCATGATCAAGGCCGACGGCCTGCCCGACTGGGACGGCACCGTGTCCATGGTGGAGGGCACCGCCGAGGAGGAGACCGACCCGGGCGCGCCCGAGGACGGGTCCACGGGCGCCGGCAACTCCGGCCCGATGTTCGACCAGGAGGGCGTCCACGAGATCTACCGTGCGTGGCACCGCGTCCTCGCGGGGTACGACGGCGACCGCGCCCTCGTCGCCGAGGCGTGGGTCGAGCCGCTCTCGCGCCTCGCGCGCTACGTCCGCCCGGACGAGATGCACCAGGCGTTCAACTTCTCCTTCCTCACCACCGCGTGGTCGGCGGCGCCGCTGCGCACCGTGATCGCGGCGTCGCTGCGCGCGAACGACGAGGTCGGCGCTCCCACGACGTGGGTCCTGTCGAACCACGACGTCGTGCGGCACGCGTCGCGCCTCGGCCTCGCCGACCCGGGTCTGCGCCCCAACGGGATCTTCGCGCACGACCCGCAGCCCGACGAGGAGCTCGGCCTGCGCCGCGCGCGCGCCGCGTCGCTGCTCATGCTCGGACTGCCCGGGTCGTCGTACCTCTACCAGGGCGAGGAGCTCGGGCTGCCCGAGCACACCGCGCTGCCCGACGACGTGCGCGAGGACCCCGCCTTCTTCCGCACCCAGGGCGCCGAGGCGGGCCGCGACGGCTGCCGCATCCCGATCCCCTGGCACGCGGACGCCGACGGCTTCGGCTTCGGTCCGTCCGGGAAGACGTGGCTGCCCCAGCCCGCGTCCTACGGCCGCTACGCCGCCGACGCCCAGCGCGGCGTCGAGGGCTCGACCTACGAGACCTACCGCACCGCGCTCGCGACGCGCCGCGCCGAGCGGCTCGGCTCCGGCACGCTCGCGTGGGTCGAGGACTTCGCGGGCTCCGCGGACGTCGTCGCGCTCCGCAACCGCGACGTCGTCGTCCTCGCCAACCTCGGCACGGAGCCCGTCGTGCTGCCGCGCGGCACGGAGGTGCTCGTCGCGTCGGGCCCGGTGCTCACCGACCGCTCGGCCGACCCGCAGGTCCGCGTCCCGTCCGACACGACGGTCTGGCTGCGCGCGCACTGACCTGCGCGCTCGTCGGGGCCGACAAGGGGCGGCGACACCCCCGGGCACGGCCGGGGCCCCCAGGGGCCCCGGCCGTCGTCATGCCCGCAGCCCGGACTCGAACGCGGCCCGGACGACCACCGCGGCAAGCGCCGCGTCGTCGCCGTCGTCCGGGGAGCACGCCACGACGCCCGGGCCGACGAGCCGCCACCAGGGCCCCTCCACGGCGACGACGAGCACGGCGCCGCGCACCGCCCCGATCCCGACGCCGTGCGCACGGGCCACGTCGTCGGCGAGCGCGGCCAGCCCGCGGTGGTCGCCCGCCGTCGCACGCCGGGGCAGCTCCCCCGCGCGGGCCGCCTCACGCGCCGAGAGGTCGCGCCACGCCTCCGGGAAGAGGCGCACGACGGCGTCGCGCAGCGCGGGCACGTCGCCCAGCGCGGCGAAGCCGGGTGGCGCCCCGATCGCCTCGTGCACGACGGCGCGCTCGCGCACCCACGAGAGGAACGGCCCCTCTCCCGCGGGCGGCTCCGCCACCTGGCCTTCGCCCGCGAACGCGAGGGCGGCCCGCCACCACGCGGCCCACCGGCCGGAGGCCGCCACCCGCTCGTCGTCCGCCAGCAGACCCGACCGGTCCGGCGGCCGCGGGACCGCGCGGGGAGGCACGTCGTCGCCAAGGACGACGAGCCCGAGCGCGTCGCGGAACCAGAGCAGGAGGTCCAGGTCGTGCCCGTCCGCCACGGACAGGCGCCACGACGGCTCGCCCGTTCGCTGCATCGCCGCGTCCCCGCTCGCCCGCCGAGCTGCCGTCAGCCGCCGTCAGCCGCCGGAGACGCTCAGCTCGGCCTCGCGCAGGCGCTCCTCGTGCTCGGCGTCGAGCTCGCGCGAGTCGAGCCAGCCGTAGGGCAGGTGCGGCGTCTTGGGCGACCCTGCGCGGCCGCGCTGACCCTCGGCGGCCTCGCCGGGGTAGGGCGCGTCCTGGTCGAGCGCGTCGAGGTACTCCCGCAGCTCGTCGAGCGTCGAGACCATCGCGAGGGCGCGGCGCGCGTCGCCGCCGACCGCGTAGCCCTTGAGGTACCAGGCCATGTGCTTGCGCAGGTCGCGCATGCCCTTGCCCTCGTCGCCGTCGAAGTACTCGATCATGAGCTCGCCGTGGCGGTAGATCGTGTCGGCCACCTCGCGCAGCCCGGGACGCACGCGCTCGGGGCGCCCCGCGAACGCGGCGGCGAGGTCGGCGAACAGCCATGGCCGCCCCTGGCAGCCGCGGCCGACGACGACGCCGTCGCAGCCCGTCTCCCGCACCATGCGGACGGCGTCCTCGGCGGACCAGATGTCGCCGTTGCCGAGCACCGGGACGCTCGTCACGGCCTCCTTGAGGCGGGCGATCGCGGTCCAGTCGGCGGTGCCGGAGTAGTGCTCGGCGGCCGTGCGCGCGTGGAGCGCGACCGCGGCGACGCCCAGGCCCTCGGCGATCCGGCCCGCCTCGAGGTAGGTGAGGTGGTCGTCGTCGATGCCCTTGCGCATCTTCACGGTGACCGGCACACCGTACGGGCGCGCCGCCTCGACCGCGCCTCGCACGATCGCCGTGAACAGGTCCCGCTTCCAGGGCAGGGCCGCTCCCCCGCCCTTGCGCGTCACCTTGGGCACGGGGCAGCCGAAGTTGAGGTCGACGTGGTCGGCACGGTCCTCGGCGACGATGATGCGCACCGCCTCGCGCACGGTCGCCGGGTCGACGCCGTACACCTGGGCGGAGCGCGGCGTCTCGTCCGCGCCGAACGTCACGATGCGCAGCGCCTCGGTGTTGCGCTCCACGAGCGCACGGCTCGTCACCATCTCGGCCACGTAGAGACCGGGGTCGTCACCGCCGCTCGCGCCCGCCTCGCGGCACAGGGTGCGGAACGCCCGGTTCGTGACGCCCGCCATCGGCGCGAGCACGACCGGCGTGTCGACGACGATCGGACCGATCTGCAGCGGCGCGAGCAGCCGACCCGCGCCGGGGTCGGCGGCGGTCGTCGTGCTGAGGACGGTGGCGGGAGCAGTCACGCGCTCCATTGTCCCATCCGGTCGGAGCCCCGCCGCGATCGCCTCTCAGCGAGCGAGTGGACGTGACCTGTGTGACGGTGGGGAGGTCCGGCAATCCAGGTCGGACACGGACGAAAGGGACGACATGCCTCTCTGGCTCATCCTGGTCATCGTCGGCGCCGTGCTGCTCATCCTCGGTGTCGCCATCGAAGCCGCGAAGATCCTCATCTGGATCGGCATCATCGTGCTGGTCGTGAGCCTCGTGGTCGGCCTGCTCAACCGGGCGAAGGGGGCGGCCCGCTAGCGCGAGGCCGCAGGGGGCGACGCGTCCCGGACGACGCGACGGAGGGGCGGGACCACGAGGTCCCGCCCCTCCTGCGTGCCCGGCGCGCGCGGGCTCCCCGCGCGGCCGGGCGGAAAGTCAGGCGCCGAGCAGGTGCCCGGCGAGGTACTCGGTGACCTTGTCGAGCGCCACGCGCTCCTGGGCCATCGAGTCGCGGTGCCGGATCGTCACGGCCTGGTCGTCGAGCGTGTCGAAGTCGACCGTGATGCAGAACGGCGTGCCGATCTCGTCCTGACGGCGGTACCGGCGGCCGATGGCGCCGGCGTCGTCGAAGTCGACGTTCCAGTACTTGCGCAGCTCGGTGGCCAGGTCCTTCGCCTTGGGCGAGAGCTGCTCGTTGCGGCTCAGCGGGAGCACGGCGGCCTTGACCGGCGCGAGGCGGTGGTCGAGGCGCAGGACCGTGCGCGTGTCCACGCCGCCCTTCGCGTTCGGCGCCTCGTCCTCGGTGTACGCCTCGACGAGGAACGCCATGAGCGAGCGCGTGAGGCCCGCGGCCGGCTCGATGACGTAGGGGACCCAGCGCTCGTTCTTCGTCTGGTCGAAGTACGACAGGTCCTTGCCGGAGTGCTCGGCGTGGGTCTTGAGGTCGAAGTCGGTGCGGTTGGCGATGCCCTCGAGCTCACCCCACTCCGAGCCGGAGAAGCCGAAGCGGTACTCGATGTCGACCGTGCGGGTCGAGTAGTGCGAGAGCTTCTCCTGCGGGTGCTCGTACAGACGCAGGTTGTCGCGCGCGATGCCCAGGTCGACGTACCAGTCGGTGCGCGTGTCGATCCAGTACTGGTGCCACTCGGCGTCCGTGCCCGGCTCGACGAAGAACTCCATCTCCATCTGCTCGAACTCGCGCGTGCGGAAGATGAAGTTGCCGGGCGTGATCTCGTTGCGGAACGACTTGCCGATCTGGCCGATGCCGAACGGCGGCTTCTTGCGGCTCGCGCCCATGACGTTCGCGAAGTTCACGAAGATGCCCTGTGCCGTCTCGGGGCGCAGGTAGTGGAGGCCGGACTCGTCCTCGACGGGGCCGAGGTAGGTCTTGAGCATCATGTTGAAGTCGCGCGGCTCGGTCCACTGCCCGCGGGTGCCGCAGTTGGGGCACACGATCTCGGCGAGGCCGCCCTCGGGCGCGCGGCCCTTCTTCTCCTCGAACTCCTCGATCATCTGGTCCTCACGGAACCGCTTGTGGCAGTGCAGGCACTCCGTGAGCGGGTCGGTGAAGACGCCGACGTGACCCGAGGCGACCCAGACCTGGCGCGGGAGGATGACGGACGAGTCGAGGCCGACGACGTCGTCGCGGCTGGTGACCATGGCGCGCCACCACTGCTTCTTGATGTTCTCCTTGAGCTCGGTGCCGAGCGGCCCGTAGTCCCAGGCGGAGCGGGTACCACCGTAGATCTCGCCCGAGGGGAAGACGAACCCGCGCCGCTTGGCGAGGGAGACGACGGCGTCGAGACGGGCGGTGGGTGAGGGCGCTGCGGCCACGGACATCACTCCTGGTGCTCACGGCCCCGCACGTGGCTCGTGGGGGCTGGACGGGTGGGCGACGCCCGCTCGGGCGCCGACCGACCAGCGTACCCGGCCGTGACCGGCCTCACCGGGATCGGTT
This sequence comes from Cellulosimicrobium sp. NPDC055967, assembly GCF_042269845.1. Lineage (NCBI taxonomy): Bacteria > Bacillati > Actinomycetota > Actinomycetes > Micrococcales > Promicromonosporaceae > Cellulosimicrobium > Cellulosimicrobium sp. NPDC055967. The sequence continues at coordinate 125,834 of NZ_JBHJYJ010000009.1, forward strand.
TTGACATTCATTCTCAAGAAGGCGGACACTGGTGGTCATGCACCGCTCCTCCGCCCCGCGCCGCCGCGCCCTCGCCACCACCGCAGTCCTCGCCACGGCCGCGCTCGTCGCGGCGTGCTCCCCCGGCGACGGCGGCTCCGGAGGCTCCGATGGCAGCGACGACGGGCGGCTCCAGGTGCTCGCGTCGTTCTACCCGCTGCAGTACGTCGTCGAGCAGGTCGGTGGCGACCACGTCGACGTCTCCAACCTCACGCCGCCCGCGGCCGAGCCCCACGACCTCGAGCTCGCGCCCGCCCAGGTGCGCGCGATCGGCGACGCCGACCTCGTGGTCTACCTCTCGGGCTTCCAGCCCGCCGTCGACGAGGGCATCGAGCAGCGAGCCCCGGAGCACGTCGTCGACGCGGCCGAGTCCGCCGGGCTCGAGGAGCACCCGGGCGGCGAGGGCGAGCACGCCGACGAGAGCGCGGAGGAGCACGCCGAGCACGCGGACGAGTCCGGCGACGGCCACGACCACGGCGCGACCGACCCGCACTTCTGGCTCGACCCGACGCGCCTCGCCGCCGTCGGCGACGCCGTCGCCGACGAGCTCTCCGCGATCGACCCCGACCACGCGGACGACTACGCCGCCGGCGCCGCCGCCCTCACCGCGGACCTCGACGACCTCGACACCGAGCTCGCCGAGGCGCTCGCGCCGTGCGCCGGCGCGACGCTCGTGACGTCGCACGAGGCGTTCGGCTACCTCGCGGAGCGCTACGGCCTCCACCAGGTCGGCATCTCGGGCATCGACCCCGAGGCCGAGCCGTCGCCCGCGCGACTGCGCGAGGTCGGCGAGATCGTCCGCGAGAACGGCGTGACCACGATCTTCTTCGAGACGCTCGTGAGCCCCAAGGTGACCCAGACGCTCGCCGACGACCTCGGCGTGCAGACCGCCCTCCTCGACCCGATCGAGAGCCTCGCCGACGGTGCGACGGACTACCGTGAGGTCATGGAGTCCAACCTCGAGGCGCTCACCTCCGGTCTCGTCTGCTCATGACGGGCGCAGCGGAGCTCGTCGCCGCGCGCGACGTCCACGTGACCCTCGGCGGGAGCGAGATCCTGCGCGGGATCGACCTGACCGTCGGCGCCGGCGAGGTCGTCGCGGTCCTCGGCGCCAACGGGTCGGGCAAGTCGACGCTCGTGCGGGCGCTCGTCGGGATCGTCCCGCTCTCCCGTGGCTCCGTCGACCTGTTCGGCGCACCGCTCGGTCCCCGCCTGCCCTGGCGGCGGCTCGGGTACGTGCCGCAGCGCGTCGCCGCGCCGTCGGGCATGCCGTCCACCGCGTCCGAGGTCGTCGCCTCCGGCCTCCTCGGCGGCGGCCGCCTCCGGCTCCCCCGCGGCTGGCGGGCGCGCACGGTCGAGGCGCTCGACCTCGTGGGGCTCGCCGACCGCGCGGACGACTCCACCGCCGAGCTGTCGGGCGGCCAGCAGCAGCGCGTGCTCATCGCCCGCGCCCTGGTCCGCCGGCCCGACCTGCTCGTCCTCGACGAGCCCGTGGCGGGCGTCGACAAGCCCAGCCAGGAGGCCTTCGCCGCGACCATGACGCGGCTCGTCGGCGACGGGCTCACCGTGCTCGTCGTCCTCCACGAGCTCGGGGCGCTCGCCCCGCTCATCGAGCGCGCCGTCGTGCTGCGCCACGGCCGCGTCGTGCACGACGGCGCCCCGCCCCGCGCGTCGTCGACCCACGCGGGCGCCACGCACCAGCACCTGCACCCGCACGAGCCCGCGGACACCGACAACCGCACCGCCGGACCGGAGACGGGCCTCACCGACACCCTGAACCCGGACCTCGCCGCGGGCCACGCACCCAGGACGGCCTCATGACCACGTTGCTCTCCGAGATCTCCCTGATGCTCACCGACCCGCTCATGCAGCGTGCCCTCCTCGCCGCGCTCCTGGTCGGCGTCAGCGCGCCCGTCGTGGGCACCTACCTCGTGCAGCGCAAGCTCTCGCTCCTCGGCGACGGCATCGGGCACGTCGCCCTCACCGGCGTCGCGCTCGGCTGGCTCGTCGGGGCGGCGATGGGCGTCGTGCCGAACGACGCGCTCGCGATCCCCGGCGCGGTGGTCGCCGCCGTGCTCGGTGCGGTCGCCATCGAGGTCGTGCGCGAGCGCGGCCGCACGAGCGGCGACCTCGCGCTCGCGCTGCTCTTCTACGGCGGCATCGCGGGCGGCGTCCTGCTCATCGGCCTCGCGGGCGGCTCGTCCGGCAGCCTCATGCAGTACCTGTTCGGCTCGATCTCGACGGTGACGTCGTCGGACCTCGTCCTCACCGTCGTGCTCAGCGCGGTGATCCTGCTCGTCGGGGTCGGGCTGCGCGCGGCCCTGTTCTCCGTGAGCCACGACGAGGAGTTCGCGCGCGCGTCGGGCCTGCCCGTGCGCACGCTCAACATCGCCGTCGCCGTCGTCGCGGCGCTCACCGTGACGGTGTCGATGCGGGTCGTCGGGCTGCTGCTCGTCAGCGCGCTGATGATCGTGCCCGTCGCGGTCGCCCAGCTCGTCACGCGCTCGTTCCGCCGCACCATGCTCGTCGCGTCCGTCGTGGGCGTCGTCGTGTGCGTCGCGGGCCTGTCCTTCACGTACTGGAACAACGTCTCGCCGGGTGCGACCATCGTGGTCCTCGCGATCGCGGCCTACCTGCTCGTCGCCGTCCTGCGGCCCCTGTGGGTCCGGCGACGCCCGCGCGTGGCGCGCGACCCGCACCCGGACATCCCCGACGACGTCGAGCTGGACCTCGTACCCTCGGGGGCGTCGGACCGCACACCCGGAGGTGACACGTGCAGCGCATGACCCGGCAGCGCGCCGCCGTCTCGGACGCGCTCGAGGACCTCGACGACTTCCGCAGCGCCCAGCAGCTCCACGAGATCCTGCGCACCCGCGGGGACAACGTGGGGCTCGCGACCGTCTACCGCACGCTCCAGAGCCTCGCGGACGGCGGCGACGTCGACGTGCTGCGCACCGAAGAGGGGGAGAACCTCTACCGCCGGTGCGAGCGCCGCGAGCACCACCACCACCTCGTGTGCCGCACGTGCGGCCGCACGGTCGAGATTGACGGCCCGACCGTCGAGACGTGGGCCAACCAGGTGGGCACGTCGCACGGGTTCGTCGACATCCAGCACACGATCGAGCTGTTCGGCACGTGCGCGGGGTGCGCCCGCGCCTCCGCGCGGGACTGAGCCGTGCCCGACGCGCTGGACGGTGCCCCGTTCGCCGCGCTGTTCGCGTTCTTCTTCGCGATCGCGTTCGTGCGGACGCAGGCGACGTACTGGATCGCGCGGCTCGTCACGACGTGGACGCTCGACCGCACGCGGCCCGTGAGGCCGTGGGTCGCGCGCGTCCACGCCTGGCTGTCCGGACGCTCGGCGGCGCGCGGGATCGAGACCGTCCGCCGCTGGGGCGTCCTCGCCGTCCCCGTGTCCTTCCTCGCGACCGGCACCAAGACCGTCGTGAACGCCGCCGCCGGGGTCGTCCGGATGCCGTTCGGCCGCTACCTCGCCGCGATGACGCTCGGGTGCGCGGTCCACGCGACCATCTACGCGACCGTCGGCTGGGCCGTGTGGACGGCCGCCTTCGCCGCGGCGACCGGGTCGCCGTGGGGTGTCGCGGCGCTCGTCGCGCTCGTCCTCGCCGTGGCCGTCGGGGTGGTCGTCCTGGTCCGCCGCCGCGCCGCCCGGGAGCCCGGCGTCGCGGAGAGCGCGACGGTCGCCCTCGACATGGACGGCCTCGTCCGCGACGGCGCGGACGCGCACGTCCTGGACGGGACGGACGCGCCGCGCCTCGACCGATGAGACGGCGCGCGCTCGACCGTCCGAACGTGCATGACGACCTTTCTCCTGCTCCCCGGCGCCGGCGGCGACCCCGCGTACTGGGACCTGCTCGCGCCCGAGCTCGACCGGCTCGGCCATCTGCCGGTGCCCGTCGACCTGCCCCAGCACGACGAGGCCTACGGCTGGGCCGACCTCACCGACATCGCCGTCGCGACCCTGCACCGCGCGGCCGGGCCCGCTGAGCGGGGCGACCTCGTCGTCGTGGCCCAGTCCATGGGTGCGTACGTGGGCCCGCTCGTGTGCGAGCGCGAGCCGGTCCGCCTGCTCGTGCTGCTCAACCCGATGATCCCGCTGCCGGGCGAGTCGGGCGCCGACTGGTGGCGCGCGACGGACCACGCCGCGCGGCGTGCCGCGACGGGCCTCGGGCCGTTCGACCCGGTGGACGACTTCTTCCACGACGTGCCCGACCCGGTCGCGGCCGCCGTGCAGAGCAGCGACCGGCAGCCGTCCGACCGCTCGTTCGCCGAGCCGTGGCCTGCCCGCTCGTGGCCCGACGTGCCGACCGTCGTGTTCCAGGGCGCCGACGACCGGCTCTTCCCCCTGCCCTTCCAGCGCGCCGTCGCCCGCGAGCGCCTCGGTACCGAGGTCGAGACGCTGCCCGGCGGCCACCTCGTCGCGCTCAGCCGACCGGTCGAGCTCGCCGCCCGGCTCGCCGCCCTCGCCGGCTGACGGACGGGCGTTCCCCGGCGCCTCAGCCGACGGTCGTCGCCGAGCCGTCGGCCGCGCCGACGCAGAACTGGTTGCCCTGCGGGTCCGCGAGCACGGCCCAGCGGTAGCCCGGGATCGTGTGCTCCGCGACGAACGTCGCGCCGTCCGCCACGAGCGCGGCGACGTCCGCCTCGCGGTCGGACGCCCCGAGGTCCAGGTGCAGCCGGTTCTTCCCGGGCGTCGGGTCCTCGACGCGCTGGAAGCCGAGCACCGGGGCGGTCACCCCCTCGGCGGGCACGACCTCGAGGAACCACCCGTCCGACTCGTCGACGACCCGCCCGCCGAGCTGGCGCGCCCACCACTGCGCGAGCGGTCGCGGGTCGGTGGAGTCGACGGTCACCATGCCGATGCTCAGAGCCATGCCGCGCACGCTACCGGTCGGCACCCACGGCGTCTCGACGACGACCTGCGCGACCCGCACGCCGGGCGCACGGCGTCAGGCCGTGCCGCCCACGGCGTCCACCGCGCCGCCGTAGCGACGGTCGCGCCGCGCGTACTCCTCGACCGCGCGCCACAGCGACCGGCGGTCGACGTCGGGCCACGGCTCGGGGAGGAACACGAGCTCCGCGTAGGCGGCCTGCCAGATCATGAAGTTGGACGTGCGCTGCTCGCCCGAGCTGCGCAGGAAGAGGTCGACGTCCGGCAGGTCGGGCTCGTCGAGGTGCTGCTGGATCGTCCGCTCGGTGACCTTGCCCGGGTCGAGCCGCCCGGCGGCGACCTCGCGCGCGATGGCGGCCGCGGCGTCGGCGATCTCGGCGCGCCCGCCGTAGTTGACGCACATCGTCAGGGTGCAGACGTCGTTCTGCCTCGTCTGCTCCTCCGCGATCTCGAGCTCCTTGATGACGGAGGTCCACAGGCGCGGCCGGCGCCCCGCCCACCGCACCCGCACGCCCCACGAGTCCATCTCGTCGCGGCGACGCCGGATGACGTCGCGGTTGAAGCCCATGAGGAACCGCACCTCGTCGGGCGAGCGCTTCCAGTTCTCCGTCGAGAACGCGTACGCCGACACGTGCTTGACGCCGATCTCGATCGCCCCCGCGACGACGTCGAGCAGCGCCGCCTCGCCCGCCTCGTGGCCCGCGGTGCGGGGCAGACCGCGCGCGTTGGCCCAGCGGCCGTTGCCGTCCATGACGACGGCCACGTGGTTCGGCACGAACTGCGCCGGGATCGCCGGCGGTCGCGCACCGCTGGGGTGCGGGAACGGCGGAGCGTAGGTCCGCTTCGCCATCAGGCGTCCGCCCCCGTGCCTCGACGGTCGGCGGCGGCGCCGACCGGCCCCGCGGGCGAGGCGGCAGACGGGGCGACGGGCGCGTCCCGCTCGACCATGCGCAGTGATCGCAACGTTCTCTCCAGGTGGTATTGGCTGTAGGCGGCCACGAGGCCGCTCGCTTCCTTGCGGTGCCGGGCGTCCGAGGCGTCGGCGGTCTCCCACTCCCCCGCGAGCAGCGCGGCGAGGAGCGCGAAGGTCTCAGACGCGGGCGCCGTCGACCCGGGCGGGCGGCAGCGCGAGCAGACCGCACCCCCCTGCGCGACGGCGAACGCGTGGTGCGGGCCCGGCTCGCCGCAGCGCGCGCAGTCGACGAACGACGGCGCCCAGCCCGCGACGGCCAGCGCGCGCAGGAGGTAGGAGTCGAGCACCAGGCTCGGCGCGTGCGCCTGCTCGGACAGCGCCCGGAGCGCCCCCGCGAGCAGCCAGTACTGCTGCACGGCGGGCTCGCGCTCGTCGGCCACGAGCCGCTCCGCCGTCTCGAGCATCGCCGCCCCCGCGGTGTACAGGCCGTAGTCCTCGCAGATCCGCCGCGCGTACGGGCCGATCGTCTCCGCCTGCGTCACCGTGTCCAGGGACCGTCCCGCGTAGAGCTGGACGTCCACGACCATGAACGGCTCCAGCCGCGCACCGAACCGGGACGACGTGCGCCGCACGCCCTTGCCCACGGCGCGCACCTTCCCGTGCTCGCGCGTCAGGAGGGTGACGATGCGATCCGCCTCGCCCAGCTTCTGGGCGCGCAGCACGATCGCGTCGTCTCGGTACAGCACCACGCCCCTATTGTCCGTCACGCCGCCGACACGGCGCGCACCACCCGCCGACGGCGCTCAGGCCGGCGCGAGGCACCCGAGGACGGCCCGCACGCGGTCCAGCGTCGTCTCCGGGTCCTCGCCGGCCTCCACCTGGCGCGCCGCGGCGAGGACGACCGCGTTGACGAGCTCCGCGGAGCGCGCGGCGTCCGGGACGCCGCGCTGCTCCAGGGCCTCCACGAGCGGGACGAGGATCGTCGCGTGCATCGCGGCGCTCTGCTGCGCGAGCGCCTCGCGGCCCGCCTCGGCGCGCAGCGCCGCGACGACGGCGTGCTCGCCCTCGGCGACCAGGAGCAGGTTCTCGCGCGCGTAGGCGACGATCGCGTCCTCCGGGGAGGCAGCGCCGCCCACCGCGCTCGTGATACGCGCCGACCAGCGCGGCACGACGTCGGCGACGACGGCGTCGAGCAGCTCCTCCCGCGACCCGAAATACTGGTAGACGCTCGACCGGGCGAGCCCGGCGCGCGCCGCGACCGCCGCGAGCGTGAGCCCGCTCCCGTCCTCGCGGATGAGCTCGCGCGCGGCGTCGAGCAGGGTCCGCAGCTGCGCGGCGCGGTGCTCCGCCACCGTCGGAGCGGCGATCTTCGGCACGGTGCCTCCTCCTCCCCGGGCACGACGACCCGGCCGGACCATCATGCCCGAGGACCGGGCGCGGGGCGGCGCCGTCCTCGCGGGGCCGCCCCGGCCAGTCACCCGGTGGTCACCCGGCGACGGCGGGGAGCCCAAGGCGCCCGTCGACCATCTCGACGACGCGGTGGCAGTGCTCGAGAACGTCGTGGTCGTGCGTGACCATGAGCGCGGCGGCACCGAACGCCTCGACCTCACGGGCCAGGAGGCTCACGACCTCGTGGCTGCGCGCCCGGTCGAGCGCCGCCGTCGGCTCGTCGACGAGGAGCAGCGCGGGGCTCGCGACGAGCGCTCGGGCGATGCCCACGCGCTGCCGCTCGCCGCCGGAGAGCTGGTCCGGGCGACGGTCCGCTCGGTGGCTCATGGACACGGACTCCAGGAGCTGGCGGGGGTCGCGGGCGCGGGGGTCGCGCTCGTCGACCCGGGCGATCCGCAGCGCGAGCCGGAGCTGGTCGACGCTCGTGAGCGCCGGGAGGAGGTTGCCGGACTGGAAGACGAAGCCGATGCGCTCGCGCCGGAGCCGCGCGCGCTCGCGCTCGCCCGCCGCACCGAGGTCGACGCCTTCGAGGCGGACGGTCCCGGACTCCGGCGCCGTGAGCGCGCCGGCGACGGCGAGCAGGCTCGACTTGCCGGACCCCGAGGGCCCGACGACACCGACGAGCTCGCCCGCGGCGACGCTCAGGCTGACCTCGTCGAGTGCGACGACCGTGGTGTCGCCGTCGCCGTGGCGGACGGTGACCCGCTCGATCTCGAGCACGGCCGTGGCGGGGGTGGTGGTGCTCATCGCTGCCCTCCCAGGGCGGTCAGGGGGTCGACGGAGGTGATGCGCGCGACGGCGACGGCCGCTCCGGCCATGCCGAGGACGAAGAGCAGGACGCCGGCCAGCACGAGGTCGGGTGCCTGGAGCGCGAACGGCATCGGAGACGCGCCGAGACCCGCGCCCGCCGCGACGCCGAGAGCGAAGCCCACGCCGATCGAGGCGAGCAGGAGCACGGCGGCCTGGCCGAGGGAGTCGGCGAGCAGGAAGCGGCGCCGCGCCCCCATGGCGCGCATGACGGCGATCTCGTGCCGGCGCTGGATGACCCACACTGTGAAGAACGCCCCGACGACGAGCGCGGAGATGGCGTAGAGGAACACCTGGATGAGCAGGAGGGTCGCGGTCTCGGCCGTGTACCCGGGCGAGGCGTCGAAGGACTCGGTGAGCGTGCGCGTCACCGTGCCCGACGCCGCGTCGGCGGCCTCGCGGTCGAACGACCCGGGGTCGGTCCGCAGCGCGACGGCGGTCGCGACGTCCGGGACGTCGGTGCCCGGGTCCACCGCACCGGCGAGCAGCTCCTGCCACGTGCCGAGCGGGAGGTACGCGACGTCGACGTGGCCGAACGTGTGCTGGTCCTCGAGGACGCCCACGACGGTGAGGGTGCGCTCCGGGCGTGCGAGAGCCACGGTGTCCCCGACGGAGAGGCCGTCGTCGGCGGCGGTCGCCGAGACGACGATCCCGTCCGCCGCCCCGACCGGGTCGCCCTCCGCGAGGGCGGTGGGGGCGACGAACGAACCGGGCTCGACACCCACGAGGGTGAGGTCCACGGGCGAGCCGTCCTCCTGGTGCGCGTTCGCCAGGAGCAGCCCGTACGGGGCGGCGTCGAGCACGCCCGACTGCGCGGCCATGGTGCCGACCTGGTCCGTCTCGATGACGGACCGTGTGAACGCGGCGTCGGTCCCGGTGCCCTCGGCGAAGGCGAAGTCGGTCACGGGCGTGCGCTTGAGGCCGGAGACGCCGTCGTTGACGAGTCCGGCCGACAGCCCGGAGAGCAGGACGACGAGGACCGCGACCAGCGCGACGACACCGCCCATGAGCAGGAAGCGGGTGCGCGCGAAGACGAGCTCGCGCAACGCGAGGAACATGAGGGACCTTCCGATGTTGTCGACAGTGCGTCGGCATCTTACCAACAGCGCGTCGGCAAAACGCCGACGGCCCGGACGACGAGGTCGTCCGGGCCGTCGGGAGATCGGCGTGGCGGGCGGTCAGCCCTGGGCGCGCTCCGCGCGGTTCACGGCGGACACGATGGCCTTGAGCGAGGCGGTCGTGATCGACGGGTCGATCCCGACGCCCCACAGGACGTCGTCGCCCACCTGGCACTCCACGTACGCGGCGGCCGTGGCGTCCCCGCCCTCCGAGAGCGCGTGCTCCGCGTAGTCCAGGACGCGGACGTCGACCCCTACCTGCGCGATCGCGTCGACGAACGCCGCGACGGGGCCGTTGCCGGTGCCCTCGAGCGTGAGCTGCTCGCCGCGGTCGACGACGTCGACGCTCAGGGTGTCCGGCCCGTCCTCGCTCGACGACGCGCGCGTGGAGCGCAGCTTGAGCCGACCCCACGGCTCCAGGCCGGAGTCGGGCTCGACGGGCAGGTACTCGTCGGAGAAGATCCGCCAGATGTCGTCGCCCGTGACCTCGGTGCCCTGCTGGTCGGTGTGGTGCTGCACCGCCTGGCTGAACTCGATCTGCAGGCGCCGCGGCAGGTCGAGGTGGCGCTCCGACTTCAGCAGGTAGGAGATGCCGCCCTTGCCGGACTGCGAGTTGACGCGGATGACGGCCTCGTAGGAGCGGCCGACGTCCTTGGGGTCGATCGGCAGGTACGGGACGGCCCAGACGAGGTCGTCGACGGTCTTGCCCTCCGCCTCGGCGTGGGCGGCCATCGCGTCGAAGCCCTTCTTGATGGCGTCCTGGTGCGAGCCGGAGAACGCCGTGAAGACGAGGTCGCCGGCGTACGGGTGGCGCTCGGGCACGCCGAGCTGGTTGCAGTACTCGACGGTGCGGCGCACGTGGTCGATGTCGGAGAAGTCGATCTGCGGGTCGACGCCCTGGCTGAACAGGTTCATCCCCAGCGTCACGAGGCACACGTTGCCGGTGCGCTCGCCGTTGCCGAACAGGCAGCCCTCGATGCGGTCGGCGCCCGCCTGGTAGCCCAGCTCGGCGGCGGCGACGGCGGTGCCGCGGTCGTTGTGCGGGTGCAGCGACAGGACGACGTTCTCGCGGTGGTTCAGGTGCCGGTTCATCCACTCGATCGAGTCGGCGTAGACGTTGGGCGTCGCCATCTCGACCGTCGCGGGCAGGTTGATGATGACCTTGCGGTCGGGGCGGGGCTCGAAGACGTCGAGCACCTCGTTGCAGATCCGGGCGGCGAACTCGAGCTCGGTGCCGGTGTACGACTCGGGCGAGTACTCGTAGTAGACCGTGGTCTCGGGGACCGTCTCCTCGAACTTCTTGCACAGCCGCGCGCCGTCGACGGCGATCGCGATGATGCCCTCGGGGTCGGAACGGAAGACGACCTCGCGCTGGAGCACCGACGTCGAGTTGTACAGGTGGACGATCGCCTGCTTGGCGCCCTTGATGGCCTCGTAGGTCCGGGCGATGAGGTGCTCGCGCGACTGCGTCAGGACCTGGATGACGACGTCGTCGGGGATGCGGTCCTCCTCGATGAGCATCCGGACGAAGTCGAAGTCGGTCTGCGAGGCGGAGGGGAAGCCGACCTCGATCTCCTTGTAGCCCATCTCGACGAGCAGCTCGAACATGCGCAGCTTGCGCTCCGCGTTCATGGGCTCGATGAGGGCCTGGTTGCCGTCGCGCAGGTCCACCGCGCACCAGCGGGGGGCGGTCTCGATGCGCTTGTCGGGCCACGTGCGGTCGGGCACCGACACGTCGATCTGCCGGTGGAACGGCAGGTACTTGTGGATCGGCATTCCCGACGGCTGCTGCGGGTTCGCGTCCGTGGCGGCGGGCGTCGAGGAGGGGGCTGAGGCGTTCATCATGGGTCCTTCGGGTCGTCTGATGGGTGTCAGCCGGCACACCGACCACCGCGACGAGGGACCGGCTAGAGAGCCTCGCCGCGGCAACGAAGGAGGAGCTGCCGCATCAGGTGCACGTCGCCCACTGTACTCCTCCGCCGTCCGTGCCCCGCGGACGTCCGCTCCTCGGGCACGTCGCGCGACGGTGCGCCACGGCGGCCCGCGCGCGCCCCTCGTGCACGGCACGACGACGCCCGGCCGCCTCCGAGGAGGTCGGCCGGGCGTCGTCGGTCGGTCAGCGGCGCGAGCGCAGCGCGGCGTCGACGGCGGGGTCGCCGAGGTTGCCGAGCCATTCCAGCAGCGCGGGGTAGGTGGACGGGTTGGCCGCCACCTGGGGCCGCAGGTGCGGCGCGTCCTGGACGATCTGCGCGAGCACCTCGAGCGGCGTGCTCGGGTCGAGCGCCTGGGCGGCCGTGAACCCCGGGGCCTGGGCGGGCTGCGCCGGCGGGGAGTACGACGGCTGCGGCTGCGCCGCGGGCTGCTGCCCGTACCCGGCGCCGTAGCCCTGCTGGCCGTGCTGCTGGCCGTACCCCTGCCCGTAACCCCGCGCGGGGTACCCGGCGCCGGGCTGCGCGGTCGGCTGCGGGCCGGTGCCCGGCTGTCCCTCCTGGTACGCCGGCATGACGGCGGTCGAGGGGCCCTGGTCGGGGTCCAGCCCCGGGCGCGCCGCGTACCCGCTGCGCTCGGGCTCGACCTGCTGGACCGGGAGGACCTCGGTCGCGTCGCCGCCCGCGGGCGCCCAGCGGTCCTGCCCGGGCTGCTGCGTGGCGACCGGTCCGGTGTGCGCGGCACCCGGGTACGCGGTGGCGCCGTGCGGTGCCCCGGTGTAGGCGCCGGTCGGCGGCTGTGCCGCCACCGGCCCGGCCGGCGCCACGGGCGCCGGACGGACCGGCTTGGGCGCGGGCGGCTGCCAGACGTACGCCTGCGCCGCCTCCCCGGCGGCAGCGGCGGGCACCGGACGGTGCTCGGCGAAGTACGCGCGCACCTCGCGCGGGACCGTCAGGGCGCCGACGACGAGCAACGGCAGCCCGAAGGCGAGGAGCACGTGCTCGACGCCGCCGCCGAGCACGACCCGGTTGGACGTCACGACGAGCAGGACGATGCCCAGCAGGGCCACGGCGCCGGCGCCACCGAGGGCGAGCGGACGGCCCGTCGTCGCGTCGCGGGCGAGCGAGCGGCGCGCGACGAACGCGACGGCCGCCGCGAGCACGCCCACCACGACGGCGAGCACGACGGGCACGCCCCGGGCGCCGTCGGCCAGCGTGAGCACGGCGCTCACGGCGACGTACCCCGCGACGACGAGCGCGAGGTCGAGGGCGTTCACGGCGACGCGGACCCAGGTCGTCACGGGGTCGGCCGCGGTCATCGCCCGGTGCACGGCGGGCGCCGCGGCGATCGCCGCGAGCGCCGGGACGAGCACGAGCCCGAACCGGCCGCCGTGCGTGCTCTCGATCGTGACGAGGCCGTTGTTGCCCGAGCCGAGCACGAACGCCACCGCGAGGATGACGCCCAGCCCGACGAGCGTGAGGCGCGCCGCCTCGGACCGGCGCCACGTCCCGTACGTCGGCAGGCCGACGAGCGCGAGGACGAACAGCGCGGAGACGAGCACGAGCAGGACGAAGAGCGCGCCGCCGAGGCGGGTCCCCGTGACGGTGAGGATGATCGTGAGCAGGACGGTCACCGCCAGGACGGCGGCCCCCACGAGGAGCGCCTGGAGCCAGCGGTTCGAGACCGCGCGGTCCTGGTCCTCGGGGCCCAGCTCGCTCTCGCGCGGCTGCGCCGCGAGGAGCGCGCCCGCGAGACCGAGCGCGGCCGCGGAGCCGACGCCGCCCCAGCCGTCGCCGAAGTCCCCACCCCCGACGACGTCGACGACGAGGTAGACGCCCACGAGCAGGACGTACGGGGCGTTGGCGAGCAGGCGGACGGTGCGCGTCGTGTGCACGGTCCACGTCGCGGGCAGCACCCCGGTGCGGGCCAGGTACGGCAGCGCCAGGGTGAGCAGGGAGAGGATCGTCAGCAGGACGACCTCGATCTTGTCGGACGCGCGGCTCGCGACGTCCCACGGCAGCGCGAGGGACACGAGCAGCAGGAGCGCCGCGACGCCGTCGCGCACGTAGTCGCTCACGGGCATCCCGGCGAAGGGCGAGACCGGACCCGGTGCGGCGGCTGCGGCCGCCTGCTCGGCGGGAGCCTCGGCCCCCTCCGCGCCGCCCGGTCGGCCGTCGTCCCCGGCGCTCGGCTCGGCAGGTGCCCCGCCGGGTGCGCGCTCGGCCGAGGAGTCCCCGTCACCCACCGCGACGCCGTCGGGCGCCGTGGTCGGCCCGGTGCCCGCAGCGCGCGGCTGCGGGTCCTCGGCCGGCTCTGTCTGGTTGGTCATCGTGCACTCCCTACGCTGTCGCGCCGTGCCGTACGCACGCACGCCGGCCCGACGGGCCCCGACCGTTTCTACCGGTTCATCACGTGCGTCTTCAAGCGCCCACGCGGCGCGGACCCCGATCCGACGGACGGCTCAGGACACGGCCGTCAGCCGGTCGACGCCGAGCAGGAAGAGCCGGCCCTCGACGGCGACCACGTGGTACGTGTCCTCGGGCAGGGCCCAGCGCCACTCGACGGCACCGTCGTCGAGCGCGAGCGACACGAGCGCCTGACCCTCGCGGCCGCGCTCGGTCACGAAGAGCGACCGTCCGTCCGTGAGCACCGGCCACGGCCCGCTGTCGTCGACGTCCACGGCCCAGACCTCCTCGCCGGTGCGCGCGTCGACGCTGCGATAGGCCGAGTCCGTCTGGACGACGACGCGCCCGTCGACGCGAGCGACGGCCCGCAGGCCGGTCCCCGGGAGGGACCAGAGCTCCGAGCCGGTCGCTGCGTCGACCCCCACGATGCTCCCGAACGTGTTCGTGACGATCACGCCCGGTGCGGACCCGTCCGAGAGGGGCGCCTCGAGGACGCGGCCCTTGATCCGGAAGTCCGGCTCGCCCGCCGCCGTGAACACCGTCGCCGTGCCGCGCCCGTACTCGTTCCCGACGTAGCGGCCGTCCTGGAGCCGCACGATCGTCCACACGTCGTCCTCGACGAGCGCGCGGCCGTCCTCCGTGAGCGCCGCGGCGACGCCCGGCGCCAGGACGTCGACCACCCCGCGGCGGACGTCGAGCACGACGTCGCCCCCGCGCCCGAGCCCGTCGTGCGGGAGCGACCGGTCCCAGCGGACCTCTCCGGTCGCCGCGTCCTCGCGCACGAGCGCGACCTCGCCGCCCCGCCACCACGCGCGCACGACGTCGGTGGCGCCGACCGGCACGACCGACAGGCGGCCGGCGGTCTCGACCGTGCGGTCGCCGACGACCTCGCCCGTCGCGGACCGGACGGTGACCAGCCGGGCGACCTGCTCGCGCCACCCCGACGGCACGGCGCACACCACCACCTCCCGGGCGGGCTCGCCCTGGGCCGGCAGGCACGTGGCGCGGTCCCCGAGGCGCTCGGACCGCCAGATCTCCGAGCCGTCGTCGACCGAGTACGCGGTGAGGCCGTCGTCGACCGTCACGACGGCGCCCAGCGCCGGGACGACCTCGGAGCCCGGCGCGACCGGGACGGACCAGCGCGGCTCGGGCGGCTCCTCGAGCGGGCGCAGCCCGCCGGCGAGCGCGGTGACGTCGACGGGCCGCGCGTCCTCCATCGAGGCCGTGAAGGCGACCGAGCCCGCGAACGCGGCGGCGACCGCGACGGCGACCCACGGGACGGGGTGCGCGTACCAGGCGCGGCGCGGCGCGTCCGTGCCACCGCTCCCCCGGGACCGTCCTCGCCCGCGCGCGGTCCGGGCGGATCCCGCCGGGGGCGTCGAGGGTCGCGACGCGCGCCCCGCGCCCCGGGGGCGCGGGCCACGACGCCCCTCGCTCGGGGTGCCCGGGTCCGTGCACCCCGACCGGTCGCCGTCGCGCGCGGCCTCCGGCTCGCCGTCGAACACGGCGTCGAAGCGCTCGTCCGTGCGCAGCTCGGGAGGCAGGAGCTCGAAGCGGACGGCGCCCGCCGACGCGCTGGCACCGTCCGTCGTCGGCTCGTGGGTGGCGTGCCCGGCACGAGCCGCCCGGTCCTGCGCGAGCCGACGGCGCCTCACCTGTCCACGATACGCACGCGGTGGCGCCCGCGCCCGGGCGGGCGGTCAGATGCCGAGCTGGTACACGCCCCAGTACGCGACGATCACGAGGAGGATCGCGGCACCCGCGACGACGCACCACAGCATGACGCGCGTCGTCAGGCCGCGCGCGACCCGCAGCACCCCGGCACGGCCCTCCTCGACGACGCCCGGGCCGGCCGCGTCGGCGAGGTCCGCCGCGGCGCGCCGAGCCGTCCGGACCTCGGCGGAGCGGTTGATCAGGAGGGCCGCGGCGACGAGCGTCGCGAGCCCGACGAGGCGCACCCCGATCCAGCCGCCCTGCACGACCCAGGCGTCCTTCTCGTAGTCCAGGGCGAGCCGGGCGACGGCGACCAGGTAGACCACGAGGGCCACCGTCGTCCCGAGGGCTCCCACCCCGAGCCCGGCGAGCGGCGCGCGGAAGCCGGGCGCGAGACCGGCGGGCGCGCTCGGGCGCCCGGCGACGCGGCGCAGACGGCGCACGAGCCCCCCGGCGAGCCCGACGAGCGGCCCGAGCACGAGGAGGCCCACCGCGCCGAGCACGAGCCCGACCAGGAGGTCGCCGTTGCCGAGCCAGCGCGGGGTCGGGACGGGCCCGGCGAGGTACTGCTGGTTCGGCTCGGCGCCGGCCACCTGCGGCTGCGCGGTCGCGCTGTCCGGGAGGGACGTGATCCAGGCGCCGAGGTCGCGCGGGAAGTCGGGAACGAGCACCTCGTCGATCTTGATCCCGTGGTTCGCGTCCTCGTAGAACCGGACGGTGACGTCGGCGCCGCCCGACGCCGACGACGGCCCCGTCGCGTCGAGGATCTGCCGCGCCCCCTGCTCGACCGGCATCGACGGGTCCGCGGTGCCGTAGACCACGAGGACGGGCTGGGTGAGCCGCTCGAGGAACGGCTCGACGTCGAAGTCGGCGTACTCGAACCCGCCCCCGGGGATCGCCATGCCGACCGCGCGCGGGATCGCCCGGAACACCCCGTGCGGGACGTCCGTGTTGCGCAGGTAGCTGTCGACCGCGAACGCGGCCTGCTGCCGCGGCGGCACGACCGGGGCGGACACGAGCACGGAGAACGCGATCGTCGGGTCCGCCACCGCCATGACCGGCACGATCCACGTGCCCTCCGACTCGCCGTACAGTCCCACCTGCTCCGGGTCGACCCCGGGCCGCGCGCGCAGCAGGTCGACCGAGTGCTCGTAGTCGCGCGCCATCGCCTCGTAGTCGCGGTGACGCGTCGTGTACGTGTCGAGGCGCTTGTCGGGCACGAGGGTGACGACGCCGGCGCTCGCGAGGTCGGTCGCGACGTCCACGAAGGCCTCCGTCGCCAGGCCCGTGCCCGCGCCGTGCACGAACACCACGCCCGGGAGGTCGTCCCCCGCGTCGACGGGCTCGCGCAGGATGCCGCCGACCGTCGCGCCGTCGAGCCGGATCGTCACGTCCGTCTCGCGCACGTCGTACGTGCCGACGGGGTCGGCGCCGCCGGGGGGCTGGCCGCCGATCGTCGTGTCGGGCGTCGCGGGCTCCAGGTGCTCGGTCACGGGCACCGGGTCCCACTGCGGTCCCGTGATCGCCCCGACGATCGCGAGGACGATCGCGAGGGCGGCGGTGGTCGCGGCGGTCCGGAAGATCACCGGGGAATCGTACGTCGCACCCCGGACGCCGGTCCCTGGTGACGCCCCGACGACCGGGCGGGGGCCATCCCCCCGACCGGTCGCCCGCGGAGCCTCAGAAGCCGAGGCGGTGGAGCTGCTTCGGGTCGCGCTGCCAGTCCTTGGCGACCTTCACGTGCAGGTCGAGGAAGACGCGGGTCCCGAGGAGCGCCTCGACGCCGTGCCGGGCGCGCGTGCCGACGTCGCGCAGCCGCGAGCCGCCCCGGCCGATGACGATCGCCTTCTGCGAGTCGCGCTCGACGAAGAGGTTGACCCGCACGTCGAGCAAGGGCGGGCGACCGGTCGCCTCGTCGCCGCTGCCCTCGCGGGGCACGATCTCCTCGACCTGGACGGCGAGCGAGTGCGGCAGCTCGTCGCGCACGCCCTCGAGCGCGGCCTCGCGCACGAGCTCGGCGACCATGACGGCCTCGGGCTCGTCGGTGAGCTCGCCGCCCGGGTAGAGCTCCGGGCCTTCCGGCAGGTGGGACACGAGGACGTCGGTGAGGACGTCGACCTGGTACCCGTCCTGCGCGGAGACCGGGACGATGTCCGCCCAGCCGCCCGCGATCTCCCCGAGCCGGTCGACGGCGAGCAGGTGCGCGGCCAGCGTGCCGCGGTCCACGAGGTCGGCCTTCGTCACGACGGCGACCACCGGCGTGCCGCGGCGCCCGCGCATGAGCTCGGCGAGCTCGTTCGCGATGAACCGGTCGCCCGGCCCGATCTTCTGGTCCGCCGGCAGGCAGAACGCGATGACGTCGACCTCCGTCAACGTCTCGCGCACGAGGTCGTTGAGGCGCTCCCCGAGCAGCGTGCGGGGCCGGTGCAGGCCGGGGGTGTCGACGAGCACGAGCTGCGCGTCGGGGCGGTGCACGATCCCGCGGATCGTGTGCCGGGTCGTCTGCGGCCGCCCGGACGTGATGGCGACCTTCTGGCCCACGAGGGCGTTGGTCAGGGTCGACTTGCCGGCGTTGGGCCGCCCGACCAGGCAGGCGAATCCGGAGCGGTGCTCGGGGGTGGTCGTGCTCACGGGGTGTCCTTCACGGTCGGGAGGGAGGGTCGGGTGTCGGCCGGGGTCTCCGGCTCGTGGGGCGCCGCGGGCGGCGCCACGGACGGTGCGGCGGCGTGGGAGACGAGGACGGTCGCGAGCTGCTTGCGCCGGCCCTCGACCCGGTCGGCCTCGATCCGCAGGCCGTGGACGTCGGCCACGGAGCCGGGCAGCGGGACCTTGCCGAGGGTCTTGGCGAGCAGGCCGCCGACGGTGTCCACGTCGTCGTCGTCCAGGTCGAGCCCGAAGAGCTCGCCGAGCTCGTCCACGCCGAGGCGCGCGGGCACGCGCAGCACGCCCTCGCCGAGGTCCTCGACCTCGGGCTCGGGCCGGTCGTGCTCGTCGGTCAGCTCGCCGACGATCTCCTCGAGCGCGTCCTCGATCGTCACGAGGCCCGCGATCCCGCCGTACTCGTCGACGACCATCGCGATGTGCGACGACGACGCCTGCATCTCGCGCAGGAGGTCGTCGACGGGCTTGGACTCGGGCACGAAGATCGCGGCGCGCGCGACGTCGCCGACCGGCCGGGCGTCCGCCCCCGGGCCGCCGTGCAGCACGCGCACGACGTCCTTGAAGTAGGCGACGCCCACGAGGTCGTCCGCGGACGTCCCGGTCACGGGGATGCGGGAGAAGCCCGAGCGCAGGAACAGGGACAGCGTCTTGCGCAGCGGCGTGTCCCGCGAGGTCGTGACCATGTCCGTGCGCGGCACCATGACCTCGCGCGTGAGCGTGCTGCCCAGCTCGAAGACGGAGCGGATGAGCTCGCGCTCCTCCTCCTCGATGACGTCGGACTCGTTCACCCGGTCCACCATGTCCTGGAGCTCGCGCTCGTGCGCGCCCGAGTCGGGCGCGGGCGCGAGGCGCGTGAGCCAGCGGGTCGCGGCGACGATCCCCGTGAGCAGGCCGGAGAGCGCGAGCAGGACGCGGACGGCGTGCCGGCGGCCCAGCGACCGGGGGCTGACGCGCACCACGAGGAGACCGACGACGACGCTCACCGCGAGCGCGACGAGCAGGACCTGCCACCACGGCTCGAGCCACGCCGCGACCAGCAGCGTGAGGCACGTGATCGCGGCGACCTCGGCGACGACGCGCACGAAGCCGACGGATCGGGCCGTCGCCGCCGGGTCGACGAGCAGGGCCAGCGCACGGCGCCCCGAGGGCCGCGGCGGGGTCGTCAGGTCGTCGCCGAGCGCGGCCTCGCTCACCGCCGCGCGCGTGACGCGCAGCACCGCCGCCTCGCCGGCGCTCAGCGCCGCGGCGAGCACGACCGTCAGGACGGTCAGGACCGCCAGGAGCGCGACGGGTTCGCCGCTCACCGGCCCGCGAGGAAGGTCAGGAGCAGCTTGCGCTGCAGCGCGAACATCTCCTTCTCCTCCTCCGGCTCGGCGTGGTCGTAGCCGAGCAGGTGCAGGATGCCGTGCGTCGTGAGCAGCAGCATCTCCTCCGCCGTCGAGTGGCCCGCGGTCACCGCCTGCTGCGCGGCGACCTCCGGGCACAGCACGACGTCGCCGAGCTGGCCGGGGCCGGACACCTCGCCGTCGCGGCCGGGCCGCAGCTCGTCCATGGGGAACGAGAGCACGTCCGTCGGGCCCGGCTCGTCCATCCAGCGCACGTGCAGCTCGGTCATGACGTCCGTGTCGACGAAGAGGATCGACAGCTCGCTCTGCGGGTGCACGCGCATCGCGTCGAGCACGTAGCGCGCGAGCGCCGCGAACTCGGCCTCGTCGACCTCGGTCTCCGTCTCGTTGTTGACCTCGATGCTCACGCGTCGTCCCTCGTCCGTCGGTCCCTGCCCGCGGGGCGTCCGCGGCGCTCGTTGTCGCGGCGACGCGGTCCGCCGCCCGTCCCCTGTCGTGCCCCGGCGCCGGACGTGAGGTCCCACCGCGCGTACGCGTCGATGATCTCGCTCACCAGCCGGTGGCGCACCACGTCCGACGAGGTGAGGCGGCAGAACTCGACGTCGTCCACGCCCGTGAGGACGTCCTCGATCACGCGCAGCCCCGACTGGGTGCCGCCGGGCAGGTCCACCTGCGTCGCGTCGCCCGTGATGACCATGCGCGACCCGAACCCGAGGCGCGTGAGGAACATCTTCATCTGCTCGGTCGTCGTGTTCTGCGCCTCGTCGAGGATGATGAAGGAGTCGTTCAACGAGCGACCCCTCATGAACGCCAGCGGCGCGACCTCGATCGTGCCCGCCTCGATGAGCTTGGGGATCGAGTCGGGGTCGATCATGTCGTGCAGCGCGTCGTACAGCGGGCGCAGGTACGGGTCGATCTTCTCCGTGAGCGAGCCGGGCAGGAACCCGAGCCGCTCCCCCGCCTCGACCGCCGGGCGCGTGAGGATGATCCGGTTGACCTGCTTGGACTGCAGCGCCTGCACGGCCTTGGCCATCGCGAGGTACGTCTTGCCCGTGCCCGCGGGCCCGATGCCGAACGTGATGGTGCTCGCGTCGATCGCCTCGACGTAGCGCTTCTGCCCCACGGTCTTGGGCCGGATCGTGCGCCCGCGGCTCGACAGGATGTTGAGCGTCAGCACCTCGGCCGGTCGCGACGCCGTCGCGGCCGTGAGCATCGAGATGGAGCGCGACACGACGTCGGCCGTGAGCTGCGTGCCGGCCTCCACGACCTCGACGAGCTCGTCGAGCAGGCGCGAGGCGAGCGCGACGTCCCCCGGAGGACCGGAGACCGCGATCTCGTTGCCGCGCACGTGCACGTCGACCGAGCCGAACCCCTCCTCGACGGCCCGGAGCACGGAGTCGCGGCTGCCGAGGAGCGCCACCATCGGCACGTGGTTCGGGATGACGATGCGGTGCTCGACCCGGTGCGGCTGAGGGTCGGGTTCTCGGGACAGAGAGGTCATGAGCCGGCTTGCGCCGCTGCGCTCCTTCGGTCGGACGGTGGGTCCGGGGCCGCCACGGCCCCGCAGATCGCCTCCATCGTACCGAGCGCGCCCGGGCGTCACACGTCCTTTCGCGCAGGGCTCAGGCGGGCGTCCAGCCGAGCTCCGCGCCGGCGATGACGTGCCCGTGCACGTGGAACACGCTCTGCCCGGCGCGCGGACCCGAGTTGAAGATGAGGCGGAACTGGCCGTCGGCCTGGTCGCCCGCGACCTCGTCGGCGAGCGCGACGACGTCGCTCAGCAGCTCCGGGTCGGCGGCCGCGAGCTGGGCGATGTCGCCGTGGTGGTCGCGCGGCACGACGAGCACGTGCACGGGTGCCTGGGGGTCGATGTCCCGGAAGGCGATCGAGCGCTCGCTCGTCGCCACGACGTCGGCGGGCAGCTCGCCCGCGACGATGCGGCAGAAGAGGCAGTCCGGGTCCGTGCGCGCGTCGGTGCTCGTCATGACCCCGAGGCTAGTCCAGGCGCGGCCGCCACGCCCCAGCGGCCGAGCCGCTCGGCGAGGAGGGCAACGGCGACGGGACCGGCGGTCGACGTGCGCAGCACGTGCGGGCCCAGCCGGGCCGCGACCGCGCCGGCCGCCGTGAGGTCGGCGACCTCGCGGTCGGAGATCCCGCCCTCGGGGCCGACGACGACCAGCACCTCGGGCGCCGCCCCGCCGTCGGCGGTCGGGCCGTCGGGCAGCGCGACGTCCGCGAGCGGCGTCACGGCCTCCTCGTGCAGCACGATCGCCCGCCCGCCGGCCGCGACGACGTCGCTCACGCGCGCCGCGAGGCCGCGCGAGTCGACGGCCACCTCGACCTGCGGCAGGCGCGCGCGCCGCGCCTGCTTGGTCGCCGTGCGGACGGTCGCGAGCCAACGCGCACGGGACTTCGCGGCGCGCTCGCCCCGCCACACCACGACGGAGCGCTCCGCCTGCCAGGGGACCACGACGTCGACCCCGATCTCGGTCGCCGCCTCGATCGCCATCTCGTCCCGGTCGCCCTTGGCCAGGGCCTGCACGAGCGTCACGACGACCGCGGGCGCGGGCTCCCGGTCGACCTCCTGGACGAGCAGGGTCACGCGGCCCGCGTCGGCGTGCTCGACGACGCAGAGCAGGCGCAGGCCGTCCCCGTCCACGACGTCGACCCGCTCGCCCGCCCCGCGGCGCTGGACGACGCCCGCGTGGCGGCCCTCCGCCCCGTCGAGGACGTAACGGTCGCCGGGCGCGACGGCATCGAGCCCGGTCTCGGCGAGGAACACCGGAGCACTCACGCGCCCGCTCCCCTCAGCGTCCGGAGAGCTTGTCGCGCAGGCGCGAGAACACGCCGGGGTGCGCCGCGGACAGACGCGGCTCGGGCCGCTCCTCGCCACGCATCGCGGCGAGCGAGCGCAGGAGCTGCTCCTGCTCCTCGCTGAGCTCGCGCGGCACCTGGACCTCGATGTGGACGTTGAGGTCCCCGCGGCCGCTGCCGTGCAGGTGCCCCACGCCGAGGTTCTTCAGCGTGACGATCTGCCCCGGCTGCGTGCCCGGGCGCAGGTCGATCTCCTGCGCCCCGTCGAGCGTCTCGAGCTCGAGCACCGTGCCGAGCGCCGCCGCCGTCATGGGCACCTGGAGGGTGCAGTGCAGGTCGTCGCCGCGGCGCACGAACGTGTCGTGGTTGCGCTCGCGGATCTCGACGTAGAGGTCGCCCGCCGGGCCGCCGGCCGGGCCGACCTCGCCCTGCGCGGTGAGCTTGATGCGCGTGCCGGTGTCGACGCCCGCGGGGACGTTGACCGTGAGGCTGCGGCGGCTGCGCACGCGGCCCTCGCCCGAGCACTCGGCGCACGGCTCGGGGATGACGGTGCCGAAGCCCTGGCACGCGGCGCACGGGGCGCTCGTCATGACCTGGCCGAGGAACGAGCGCGCGACGCGCTGGACCGTGCCGCGGCCGTGGCAGACGTCGCACGTGCGCGGCGAGGTGCCCGGGCGACAGCACGAGCCGCCGCACGTCCCGCACACGACCGCCGTGTCCACCTGGAGCTCGCGCTGCGCGCCGAACGTGGCCTCGGACAGGTCGATGTCGAGCCGCACGAGCGCGTCCTGGCCGCGCCGGGCGCGCGGGATGGGACCCTGCTGCGCCTGGCCGCCGCCGAAGAACGTCTCGAAGATGTCCTGGAAGCCGAACCCGCCGCCCATGGGGCCGGCACCCCCGCCGGGGGCGCTCGGGTCGACGCCGAGGTCGTACTGCTGGCGCTTCTCCGGGTTGGAGAGCACCTCGTACGCGCGCGCCACGTCCTTGAAGCGGTCGCCCGCCTCCTCGCCCGCGACGTCCGGGTGCAGCTCGCGCGCGAGCTTGCGGTACGCCTTCTTGATCTGGTCCTGGCTGGCGTCGCGCGCCACGCCCAGGATCTCGTAGTAGTCGCTCACACGTCACTCTCTGCTGGTGCGGGTCGTGAGGCCGGCACGGGGCCGGTCGTGAAGGGTCTGGTGCGGGTCGTGAGGCCGGCACGGGGCGGGTCGTCGAGGGTGCCTGCCGCGTGCGGGGAGGCCGCGGCGGGGCTCACGTGCCGAGCACCCGAGACAGGTAGCGCGCGACGGCGCGCACCGCCGCGATGGTCCCGGGGTAGTCCATGCGGGTCGGCCCGATCGAGCCGACGAGGGCGACCGTGTCACCGTCGTTACCGTAACCGGTCGTCACGACGGAGGTCTCCACGAGGCCCTCGAGCTGGGTCTCGTGCCCGATCCGCACGCTCACGCCGGACTCGGCGGCCATCTCCGTGAGCAGGCCCAGGAGGACGACCTGCTCCTCGAGCGCCTCGAGGACCGGGCGCAGCGCGTGCTCGAACCGCATGCCCGCCCGGGCCAGGTTCGCCGTGCCCGCGAGCACGAGGCGCTCCTCGCTCTCCTCGGCGAGCGTCTGGGCGACGAGGTCGCCCACCGCGCGCACGAGCGGGGCGTCGTCGGGGTGGAAGCTCTCCGTCACCGCGGCGAGGCCCGTCGCGAGGTCCGTGAGGCGCTTGCCGGCCGCGGCGGCGTTGAGCCGCGCACGGACCTCGACGAGGGTGCCCTCGTCCGGCACGTTCGCGACCTCGAGCGTGCGCTGCTCGACGCGCCCGGTGTCGGTGATGATCACGACGAGCAGGCGCGACTCCCCGACCGGCACGAGCTCGAGGTGACGCAGCCCGGACCGGCTCAGCGACGGGTACTGCACGACCGCGACCTGGCCCGTGAGCTGCGCCAGCAGCCGGCCGGCGCGCGCGATGACGTCGTCGAGGTCCACGCCCTCGGACAGGAACGTCTCGATGGCGCGCTTCTCCGGCGCGGACAGCGGCTTGACGCCCGAGAGGCGGTCGACGAAGAGGCGGTAGCCCTTGTCCGTGGGGATGCGGCCCGCGGACGTGTGCGGCTGCGCGATGTACCCGGCGTCCTCGAGAGCCGCCATGTCGTTGCGGATCGTCGCGGGCGACACGCCGAGGCCGTGCCGCTCGGTGAGCACGCGCGACCCCACGGGCTCGCGCGTGAGGACGTAGTCCTCGACGATCGCCCGCAGCACCTCGAGCCGGCGCTCCTCGCTCACGTCCACCTCCGTGTGCCGCACCGTCGCCGCCCCGGGCGGGCGCGCGGGCGTCGGCACTCTCGACCTCCGAGTGCCAATCCTACGCGTCCGCGCGGCCCGTCCCGCGGTCCTCCGCTCGCCGCGAACGCAGGTCGGCGAGCCCGACGACGAGCGCGAGCGCGACGAGCACGATCGTCACGAGCAGCGCCCTCCCCGTCGCGTGCGCCGCCGTGTCGCCGCCCGCGAGGCCCCCGTAGTACACGGAGAGCACGATCGAGATGCCGACCGCCGACCCGATGCGCTGCCCGAGCTGCAGCATGCTCCCCGCGACGCCCGCGCGGCTCACGGGCACCTCGGACAGCGTGAGGGTCTGGTTCGGGGCGATGACCGTCCCGCTGCCCGCCCCGGCGACCAGCAGGGCGCCCGCGAGCGCCGGCCCGACGGCGGCGGGGTCGTCCCCGAGCAGCCGCACGACGGCGTCGGCCACGACGACCCCGACGAGGACGAGCGCCAGCCCGCCGACGACGAGCTGCCGGCCCCAGCGCGCGACCCACCGCCCCGAGAACCACGCCGACACCCCGGACGCCACGGCGAACGGCGTCCCGACGAGCCCCGCCTGCAGCGGCGTGTAGCCGAGCTCGTCCTGCAGGTAGAGGGTGACCACGAGGAAGATGCCCGTGAAGCCCGCGAAGTAGGCGAGGCCGAGCAGCGCGCCGTTGCGGAACGATCCGAGCCCGACGACCTGCGGGTCGAGCACCGCCTCGCCGGTGCGCCGCTGGTACCGGCGCTCCCAGACGACGGCAGCGAGCCCCGCCGCGGCGGCGACAACCAGCCACCACCAGCGCGAGGCGTCGTCGCCGCGGCCGGTCGTCGTGACGAACGGCATCATGACGCCGAGCGTCGCCGCGCCGAGCAGCGCCAGCCCGACGAGGTCGAGGCGGCGCGGGCCCCGCGCGGTGCGTGCGGCGCCGGGCGGTGGGGCGGGCACGAGGCGCCAGGCGAAGGGCAGCAGGACGGCGACGACGGGCAGGTTGACGAGGAAGACCCACCGCCACCCGGACGCAGAGCCGGCCGCCGCGATGATGAGGCCGCCGAGCAGGGGGCCGAGCGCCGTCGAGACCCCGATCGTCGCGCCGAACATGCCGAACGCGCGGCCGCGCTCGAACCCGGAGAACTGCTGCTGGATGAGCCCGACGACCTGCGGGTTGAGGACGCCCGCGCTCACGCCCTGCAGCAGCCGCGCGACGGCGAGCCACCCGTCCGTCGGCGCGAGCCCGCACGCGAGGCTCATGAGCGCGAACCCGACCAGCCCGGCGATGAACAGGGACCGTCGGGCGCCGGCGTCACCGAGCCGGCCGGCGGGCACGAGCGCGAGCCCGAACGCGAGCGTGTAGCCCGCGACGACGAGCTGGAGCTGCGTCGGCCCCGCGTCCAGCGACGACTCGATCGACGGGAGGGCGACGTTGACGATCGACACGTCGAGCGTCGTGATGAAGCCGACCGCGAGGCAGACGGGCAGCACGCGCCAGCGGTTCGGGTCCGGCTCGGCGCGCTGCGGGCTCACCGCTCCGTCGTACCACCCGCCGCTGGTCCCGCGCGCGTCGGACGCCGGTACCGAGATCGGCCCGAGCGTCCGAGATCGACCCTCGGGAGGTCGATCTCGCGACGCACGGGCCGATCTCGCCGGGGTGCGGCCGGCGCTCACCTAGGGTGACCGGCGTGGCTTTCGATCGTTATGGGTCCGACGTCCTCGGCGGCGGCACGCCCGCCCCCGTCCATCATCGTGCGCGGGCGGTGTCCCGGCCGCAGGCCGCCGAGCGGGGGCTCGTGGTCGAGGAGGTGCAGACCGGGTGGGTCGGCGCGGTCGTCCGAGTCGAGAAGTCGGGCGGGATGCACGTCGTCGTGCTCGAGGACCGCGCCGGCCGGACGCGCACGTTCCCGCTCGGGCCCGGGTTCTGGGTCGACGGCGAGCCGGTCGAGCTCACCGCGCCCGTCACCTCCCGGGCCCCCGCCGCGCCCACGCGGACCGCGTCCGGGTCCCGGGCCGTCGTCGGGCAGCGGGCGCGCGTGGCCCGCGGCAGCCGCATCTGGGTCGAGGGCAAGCACGACGCCGAGCTCGTCGAGAAGGTCTGGGGCGACGACCTGCGGGTCGAGGGCGTCGTCGTCGAGCCCCTGCACGGCGTCGACGACCTCGCGGCGGCGCTCGCGGACTTCGGCCCGACGCCGCAGCGCCGCGTCGGCGTGCTCGTGGACCACCTCGTGCCCGGGAGCAAGGAGCGCCGCATCGCCGACGACGCGATCCGCCGCTCCCCCGCGGGCACGGTGCTCGTGCTCGGGCACCCGTACGTCGACGTGTGGCAGGCCGTGAAGCCCGCGCGCGTCGGCCTGGACCGCTGGCCGGTGATCGAGCGGGGCACCGAGTGGAAGCGCGGCATCCTGCGCGAGCTCGGCTGGCCCGCGGACACCGCCGAGGACGTGGGTCGCGCGTGGCAGCGCATCCTCGGCACCGTCCGCACGTACGCGGACCTCGAGCCGTCCCTGCTCGGCCGCGTCGAGGAGCTCATCGACTTCGTCACGGCGTCCTGACCCCGCCCTCGGGGTCCGGACGCACCGCGCCCCGGCACCGACGGGCGGCACCGGGGCGTGGTGGACGACGACCGGCCGTCAGGCGGCCGGCACGCCCCCGGTGAGGCGGCGGTAGGCGAAGCCCACGGCCACGTAGCTCAGCGGGATCGTGACGAACAGGCCGAGACCGCACGGGATCGCGCCGAGGATGTTGATGCCGAACAGCGCGAGCAGGAGCAGGAACACCTGACCGAAGTTCTTGGCGACGAGCGAGAAGCTCGTCCGGACTGCCGTGATCGCGTCGACCCGCTGGTCGAGCGCGACGTAGTAGACGAACGCGGAGAAGAGCAGCACCGCGAGGCCGGGCAGGATGCACAGGAAGAGCCCGATGTAGGTCAGGATGCCGACGATCAGCGCCGCGAGCAGGACGTTGACGACGTTGCCGATGCGGAAGAACGCCGCGACGTCCGGGCGCCGCCCGTCCACCTCGTCGAGCGCCCCGCGCGTGAAGAACGCGGTGATGAGGTAGCCGATGACGGCGCCGACGAGCCCGAGCAGGACGCTCGTGAACGTGATGCCGCTGAGGGCAGCGAAGTTGGTGTCCGTGTAGTCGAACTGGTCCTGGAACTGGTCGAACCCGCCGGTGATGAAGCTCCACGCCACGTTCACCGCGATGAAGATCAGCGCGACGAGGATCCACGGCCCGAGGTTCGAGGTGACCTTGCGCCACCCGTAGGAGATCGCCTCACCCACCGCGAACGCGGGCCCGGTGTACCCGGGCTGGGCGTAGCCACCCGCCGAGGGCGGGTACGTCCCCGGCGGCGGCGGGTAGGCGCCGGACGGGGGCGGGTACGCGCCCGGCGGCGGGGCGGTCGGCCCCGGGGCCGTGGGGTCGCCCGGTGCGCCCGCGGGAGCGCCGTACGCCCCGGGCGCGCCGTAGACGGGCGGGCCCGACGGCGAGGAGGCCGGGTCCTGCGGCGCGCCCCACGCGGGCGGGCCCGACGGCGGGGTGGCCGGGTCCTGCGGCGTCGCCCCGCCCGGGCCGTACGGCGAGGCCGGCGGGACGTCGGCGTCAGGGGCCGGGGCCGGCGGGCCGGCGGGCCCGTCGGGGTCCGGACCGGTCGGCGGTTCGGCCGGCTGCTGCGGGGTGCCGGAACCGTCCGGCGGCGTCGGCTCGTCGTCGCGGGGCGGCTGACCGCCCGGGTTCGTGGGGTCCGTCATCGTGCACCTCGTTCCTCGTCGTCACGTGCTGCGGGCAGCACGCGTCCTCGACGTGCTCGGTCCTATCCTGGCTGCTCAGGGGCCTGGGCGCGCGGGGAGCCGCGCCGCCCTCCGGCTCAGACGGGCTGCTCGGCGTTGAGGCGGCGGTACACGTACGCCGTCGCGATCTGGGCGACGGGCAGCGCCACGAGCAGGCCGACGTAGCACAGGAGCGTCCCGACGAGCTCGGCCAGGTACACGCCCAGGAACAGCAGCACGACCGTGCCGAGGTTCCTGCTCACGACGGTGAAGCTCGCCTTGAACGCGTCGAGGACGCCGAGCTTCTTGTCGATGACGTAGAACAGCGTGAACTGGGCGAAGAACACGAACACGATCGGTCCCACGATCGTGATCGCGAGCACGCCCGTCGCGAGACCGATCAGCAGCGCCACGAGGATCACGGTGCCGAGGTTCGGGTACCGGAAGAAGTCCGCGTACTCGAGCGTCTTCCCTCGGGTGACCAGCAGCGACACGTTGACCACCGCGGCCTGGACGAGGAACCCGAGCACGACGAGGACCGCGACGAACAGGAACGTCCCGAACCCGAACGCGAACCCGCCCGCCGTGCTGATCTCGCCCGTCTGCGGGTCGATCGTCGTCGTCGCCGTCCCGACGAGGAGCGCCCAGAACGCGACCGACAGACCGGCGAGCACCACGACGTACGTGAGGACGCCGCCGAGGATGACCCCGGCGTTCTGCGTGAACTTGTTCCAGCCGTAGGAGAACGCGTCCTGGACCTGGATCGGCTGACCCGGGTACCCCGGCTGCCCGTACGGCCCGGCCGACGGCGGGTAGCCGGGCTGCGCGCCGTAGGGCGGCTGCCCGGGCTGCTGCTGGCCGTACGGCTGCCCGGGCGGCGGTCCCGCCGGGGGCGGGTACGCACCCGCCGCCGGAGCGCCGGAGGGCGAGGCCGGGGACGGTGACGCGGGCTGCGCCGGTGCGGGGGGCGCCTGCGGGGCGGGCGGCTCCTGCGCGACGGGCTCCTGGGGCGGGACCGGTGGCTCGGCCGCCGCGTACGGGTTCTCGGGCGCCGGGGCGTCCGACGGAAGCTGCGCCTCGTTCTCGTCGCGCGGCGGGCCGCCGGCGGTGCTCTCGCTCATGGGTCTCCTCGGTCGGTCGACGGGCCGCGACGGTGCTGCCGCCACGCGACAGGATGTGGACGTCGTGTGTCGATCGCACATTTCGCGGTCGTGATACAGCCTGTCGGGATTCCGACGACGGCGCGAGAGGAAACGCCGGGCGGACCGGCCGCGCGGCAGAAGTCACCCGGTGTCCCGGGCGGGACGCGGCACGGCGGCCGTGGAGGGGTCAGCTCGTCGCGGCGCCCAGCGCCGCCGCACGGGCCAGGCCGTCGACGACGACCGTCGTGTACGTCGTCGCTCCCGCGTCCGTGGGGTGCACGCCGTCCGGGCCGAGCACGGACGGGTCCGCGACCACCGCGGCCGACCAGTCCGCGACGACCACGCCGGGGTGCCGGCCCGCGGCGGCGACGATCTCGGCGTTCGTGCCCGGGACCCACGGCCGGTCGGCGTACCCGGTGACGAGGACGACGCGGTGGCCGGGCCCGACCGCCGCGAGCAGCTCGTCCATCGCCGCGGCGCTCGCGGTGCTGTTGGTGCCGAGGGAGAGGACGACGTAGGGCCGCAGCGCGCCCGCGTCGCGCGCGGCGGCGAGCGCCGCCGGTCCGTCCTTGACCTGGCGCGAGACCGCGCCGTCGACGTACGCGCCCGGGAGCGCGCCGGTGAGCGCGGGCGCGCTCGCGAGCGTCACGGAGTCCCCCACGACGGTCACCTGGTCGCCCGTCGGTGCCGCGACCGGTACCGCCGCCTCGTCGGGCGCTGCCTCGGCGGGCGCCGCCTCGGGGCTCGCGGTGGGCGGGGCCGGCTCGGCGCCGTCGGCCGGAGCCGCCGCCTCGGGGCCGGCCGCGGGCGTCGCCGCGCCCGGCGCGGCCTGCGTCGCCCGCGCGACCTGCTCCCCCGCCGCGATCTGCTGCTCGACGCTCGTCGTGGCGGGTGCGTTGACGACCCCGGCGGCGGAGAGGCCGACGACGAGCGCGCACGACGCCGCCAGGGCCCAGCCGCGGCGGGTCAGGACGCGCGGCCCCGCCTCGCCCGGCGTGGGCTGGAGGCGACGAGCGAGGTCGCGCGCCGCACCGCGCAGCCCGCGGCGCAGGACGGGCCGCTCGACGTACCGGAAGGACAGCGCCGCCGCGACGACCGTCACGGCGAGCGTCACGACGACGACGAGCGGGTGCACCGTGCCCGGGGTCACGGGACCCACCACGGTCCCGAGCGCGGCGGCGGCGAGCACGAGCACGGGCCAGTGCCACAGGTAGAGCCCGTACGACCGCCGTCCGACCCAGCCGAGCGGGCCGCGGTCGAGCTGCGCACCGAGGCCGGGCAGGCACACGACGGCGTTGAGCACCGCGGTCGCGGCGACCGCGCACACGAGCAGGCCGCCGCGGTACGCGAGCGCGCCGTCCCAGCGCATCGTCACGACGGCGACCACGAGCACGGCGGCCCCGAGGGCCCCGGCGACGAGGACGGCGAGCCGACCGCGCGGCGTGCGCACGCGGGGCCCGCCCGGCAGGAGGGCGTGCGCGTCGGCGCCGGCCCGGGCGTCGCCGTCGGGCCGCTGGACCGGGCGCACGTGCCAGAGCGCGAGCGCCGCACCGGCCATGAGCGCGAAGAGGTGGGTGTCGGTGCCGACGTAGACGCGCGTCGGGTCGGAGCCGGGCGAGTAGAGCAGCGCCATGAGCGCCGCCGACG
Source organism: Cellulosimicrobium sp. NPDC055967 (assembly GCF_042269845.1). NCBI lineage: Bacteria > Bacillati > Actinomycetota > Actinomycetes > Micrococcales > Promicromonosporaceae > Cellulosimicrobium > Cellulosimicrobium sp. NPDC055967. The sequence continues at coordinate 156,774 of NZ_JBHJYJ010000009.1, forward strand.
CCAGCCCGAGGCCGGCGACGATCCACGGCGCCCGGCGGTGCAGGGGTCGCACGACGCACAGGAGCACGACGACGAGCGGCCACAGGAGGTAGAACTGCTCCTCGACCGCGAGCGACCACAGGTTGCCGAAGAGGTGCGGGAGCAGCGCTCCCGAGTAGGTGGCCCCGCTCGCGACGTCGACCCAGTTGCTCGTGAAGGTGGCGGCGCCGAGGAGCTGGGGCCCGATGCCGACGAGGACGTCGCCCCCGACGACGGCTGCCGCGGCCGTGCACACCGCGACGACCAGCCCGAGCGCGGGGAGCAGGCGGCGGGCACGTCGCGCCCAGAAGGAGCGCAGCCCCACGTGGTGCCGGTCGCGGTGCTCGCGCACGAGGAGGGTCGTGATGAGGAAGCCCGAGAGCACGAAGAAGACGTCGACCCCGACGTACCCGCCGGGGAACGTCGCCGGGGCGAGGTGGAACGCGACCACCACGACGACGGCCAGAGCCCGCAGCCCGTCCAGTCCGGGCATCCGGCGGTAGCGCACGGTCGGCCGGCCCGGCCGTCGGCCGGCGCCGGGCGCGCGCACGTGCCCGACGACGCGAGGCTCCTCGAGCGTCGGGCGACCGACCCCCGCAGGGGTCGTCCCGGGTCGAGGTGCCTCGTAGGTCGTCGTCACTCGTCCGTGATCTCCCGTACCACCGTGTCCGCCAGCAACCGCCCCCGCAGGGTGAGCACCGCACGCCCGGCGACCGCCGCGCGGCCGTCGAGCAGCCCGTTCGCGACGAGCCCGGCGACGGCGCGCCGTCCGGCCGGGGACAGGACCGCGAGGTCGAGACCCTCGTGCAGCCGCACGCCGAGCATGGCCTGCTCGAGCCGTCCCTCGTCCCGCGTGAGGAGCTCGCGCCCCGCCGCGGGGCTCGTGCCCGCCTCGAGCAGCGCCGCGTACCGGCGCGGGTGCTTCACGTTCCACCATCGCACGCCGACCCGCGGCTCCTGGACCGACGCGCCCGTGTCGTCGGTCACGGGCGCGGGCTGGGCCGTCGCGTGCACGGGGACGGCCGACGGCGCCGCGACGTACGAGTGCGCGCCAGGACCGATCCCCCACCAGTCGTCGCCCCGCCAGTACGCGAGGTTGTGGCGGCAGCGGTCGCCGTCGGTGCGGGCCCAGTTGCTCACCTCGTACCAGGTGAGCCCGGCGGCGGTGAGGAGCTCGTCGGCGAGCTCGTACTTCGTCGCCTGGTCGTCCTCGCTCGGCAGCGCGACCTCGCCGCGCCGCACCTGGGCGGCCATCTTGGTGCCCTGCTCGACGACGAGGGCATAGGCCGACACGTGGTCGACGCCGGTCGCGAGGGCCGCGTCGAGGCTCGCCCTCCAGTCGTCGAGGCTCTCCCCCGGCGTGCCGTAGATGAGATCGAGCGAGACCTGCAGGCCCGCGTCGCGCGTCCAGCGCACGACGTCGGGGATGCGGCGCGGGTCGTGCGTGCGCTCGAGGGTCGCGAGGACGTGCGGGACCGCCGACTGCATGCCGAACGAGACGCGCGTGAACCCGGCGTCCGCGAGCTCCGCGAGCGACTCCGGCGTCACCGAGTCCGGGTTGGCCTCGGTCGTGACCTCCGCGCCCGGTGCCAGTCCCCACGCGTCGCGCACCCCGCGGAGCAGGCGTGCGAGGTCCCCGGCGGGCAGGAGCGTGGGCGTGCCGCCGCCGACGAAGACGGTCGACACCGGCCGCTCCGGCAGCCCGGCGTCGCGCAGGACGCGCGCCGCGAGGTCGATCTCGAGGAGCGCCGTGCTCGCGTACGACGCCTGGCTCGCGCCCCCGCCGAGCTCGGACGCCGTGTACGTGTTGAAGTCGCAGTACCCGCACCGCACCGAGCAGAACGGGACGTGCAGGTACACGCCGAACCCGCGCCGCGCCGTCGGGCCCGACGGGTCGCGGCCCTCCGGGGACGGCCCGCCCGCCGCGACCCACGCGGGGAGCGAGCCGTCGGGCGGGACCGGCTCGCCGTCGGGCAGGGCCGGGCTCACTTCTTGGACTTGTCCTTGGCGTCCTTGCCGCCCGCGGCGTCGGAGGAGAGCGCGGCGATGAAGGCGTCCTTCGGGACCTCGACGGACCCGATGTTCTTCATGCGCTTCTTGCCCTCCTTCTGCTTCTCGAGCAGCTTGCGCTTGCGGCTGATGTCGCCGCCGTAGCACTTGGCGAGGACGTCCTTGCGCATCGCGCGCACGGTCTCGCGCGCGATGACGCGCGCGCCGACCGCCGCCTGGATCGGCACCTCGAACTGCTGGCGCGGGATGATCTCCTTGAGCTTCGCCGTCATCATGACGCCGTAGTCGTACGCCTTGTCCTTGTGCACGATCGCGCTGAACGCGTCCACCTGCTCGCCCTGGAGCAGGATGTCGACCTTGACGAGGTCGGCGACCTGGTCGCCCGAGGGCTCGTAGTCGAGCGACGCGTAGCCGCGCGTGCGTGACTTGAGCTGGTCGAAGAAGTCGAACACGATCTCGGCGAGCGGCAGGGTGAAGCGCAGCTCCACGCGGTCCTCGGACAGGTAGTCCATGCCGAGCATCTGGCCGCGGCGGTCGTTGCACAGGCCCATGACGGTGCCGACGAACTCGCTCGGCGCGAGGATCGTCGCGCGCACGACGGGCTCGCTCACCTGCTTGATCTTGCCGCCCGGGAACTCCGACGGGTTCGTCACGTTGACGAGCGTCCCGTCCTCGAGCGTCACGTCGTAGACGACGTTCGGCGCGGTCGAGATGAGGTCGAGGTCGAACTCGCGCTCCAGGCGCTCGCGCACGATCTCCAGGTGCAGCAGGCCGAGGAACCCGACGCGGAAGCCGAAGCCGAGCGCGACCGACGTCTCGGGCTCGTAGTTGAGCGCGGCGTCGTTGAGCTTGAGCTTGTCGAGCGCGTCGCGCAGCACCGGGTAGTCGGTCCCGTCGATCGGGTACAGGCCCGAGAAGACCATGGGCTTCGGGTCCGAGTAGCCGCCGAGCGCGTCGGCGGCGGGCTTGGCCGCGTTCGTCACCGTGTCGCCGACCTTGGACTGGCGCACGTCCTTCACTCCCGTGATGAGGTAGCCGACCTCGCCGACGCCCAGGCCCTTCGTGACGATCGGCTCGGGCGAGATGACGCCGATCTCGAGCAGCTCGTGCGTCGCGCGCGTCGACATCATGACGATGCGCTCGCGCGGGTTGAGGTTGCCGTCGACGACGCGCACGTACGTCACGACGCCGCGGTAGGTGTCGTACACCGAGTCGAAGATCATGGCGCGCGCGGGGGCGTCGGCGTCGCCGACCGGCGCCGGCACGCGCTCGACGATGCGGTCGAGCAGCACCTCGACGCCCGCGCCCGTCTTGCCGGAGACCTTGAGCACGTCGTCCGGGTCGCCGCCCACGAGGTTCGCGAGCTCCTCCGCGTACTTCTCGGGCTGCGCCGCCGGCAGGTCGATCTTGTTGAGCACCGGGATGATCTCGAGCTCGTTCTCCATCGCGAGGTACAGGTTCGCGAGGGTCTGCGCCTCGATGCCCTGCGCCGCGTCGACGAGCAGCACCGCGCCCTCGCACGCGGCGAGCGACCGCGAGACCTCGTACGTGAAGTCGACGTGGCCCGGGGTGTCGATCATGTTCAGCGCGTGCGGGGTCTCGACCCCGTCCTCGACGACCGCCCACGGCATGCGGACGGCCTGCGACTTGATCGTGATGCCGCGCTCGCGCTCGATGTCCATGCGGTCGAGGTACTGGGCGCGCATGGCACGCGGCTCGACGACACCGGTGAGCTGCAGCATGCGGTCGGCCAGGGTCGACTTGCCGTGGTCGATGTGCGCGATGATGCAGAAGTTCCGGATCAGCTCGGGCGGCGTGGCCGCGGGCTGGATGCGGGTGCTCAGCTGGGCGCTGGGGATCGGGGACAACGCGGGTGCGCTCCTGGGAGTGGCGTGCGGGTCGGGCCGCGCGCTCGGGGGCGGGCGCGCCGACGGTCGCTCTCGGGCGGGCGGGAGCCTCCATTGTCCCACGTCCGGCGTCGGGCACCCGCCCGCCCTGCGGGGCGGCGCGAGCCGACCTAGCGTGGAGGACCGGCCGGCCGCACCGGGCCGACCGGTGACGAGAGGAGCGCTCATGGCCCAGGACACCGCGCACCGGACCTCCGGCCGTCACCGCGGCCGTCGCGTGCTGGCGATCGTGACGAACTACGGCGTCGAGCAGGACGAGCTCGTCGTGCCGCTCGAGCACCTGCGCGGCGAGGGGGTGGAGGTCGACGTCGCCGCGGTGTCCGCGGACGACGTGCAGACCCTGGTGGACGACAAGGACCCCGGCCGCACCGTCACGCCGACGCTCACGCACGCCGACGCCGACCCTGCCGAGTACGACCTGCTGCTCGTGCCCGGAGGCACGATCAACGCGGACGCGCTGCGCCTGCAGGACGACGCCGTGAGCCTCGTCCGCGCGTTCACGACCGCGGGCAAGCCCGTCGCGGCGATCTGCCACGGCCCCTGGGCGCTCGTCGAGGCCGCGGCGGTCGAGGGCAAGACCCTCACGAGCTACCCCTCGCTCGAGACCGACGTGCTCAACGCGGGCGGGGCCTGGGTCGACCGGTCGGTCGTGCGGGACGACGAGGGCTACACGCTCGTCACGTCGCGCAACCCCGGCGACCTCGACGCCTTCCTGCGCGAGGTGGACGCCGTCCTCGCCGGCTGAGCCCCCCCGGGGCGCGACGGCGTTCACCCTCGCCGCGCGCCGCCCGGCCGGTAGGGTGCGCGCGTGGCACGCAACCGATGGCTGGGACTACTCACCGACGCGGCACGCGCCGTCGTCTCCGGGCTCACGCGCTCGTCGCAGGGCGGCTCGGGCACGGGCACCGCGGCGACGCGCGCGCCCATGAGGGAGCGGAGGCCCGCGAGCCGGACGCCCTCCCCGCACCCCGGCCCGCGGCCGGCTCCCCCGGCGCGGCCCGGCCCTGCGCGGACCGGAGCCCCGGCCCGGCCCGCGGCGAGCGGCAGCCGGGCCAGCACGTACCCCGGCGACTACGAGGGCCGGGTGCGCGCGCAGTACGCGCCACGGCTCGACGGCGACCCGGACCCCGGCGAGATCGTCTGGACCTGGGTGCCCTTCGAGGAGGACCACACACAGGGCAAGGACCGGCCGGTCCTGCTCGTCGGGTCGGACGGCGCGTGGCTGCTCGGCGTCATGCTCACGAGCAAGGACCACTCGCGCGACGCCGGCGACGAGGCGCGCTGGGGCCGCTACTGGCTCGACATCGGGTCCGGCCCGTGGGACGCGAAGGGCCGCGACAGCGAGGTCCGGCTCGACCGCGTGCTCCGCGTCGACCCGGCCGCCGTCCGGCGCGAGGGCGCCGTCGTCGGCCGCGACGTCTTCGACCGCGTGGTGGCGGGCATCTCGCAGCACCGCTGAGCCGGAGGCCCACGAGAGCTTGGCGCCTCGTTGCGCGACCAGCACCGGTGGGCAATCCGTCCACTGCGATTGGTATTCTCACCAGTGTCACTGGTAGTCTCGTTGGTCGCGTGTCCGCCCAGGTCGGCGGGCACAGCCCCAGCACCTCTCCACGGGTTCCCCACCCCAGTCCCGGAGCTGGAGCCGCCCTCTACGACCTATCCGCTCGCTCCGGCGAACAGAACCAGAGAGTCCACACGTGGCAAACATCAAGTCCCAGATCAAGCGCATCCGTACGAACGAGAAGGCTCGCCTGCGCAACAAGGCGGTCAAGTCCGAGCTCAAGACGTACGTGCGCCGCGTGCGCGAGGCCGTCGCCGCGGGCGACAAGGACGCGGCGAGCACCGCGCTCCAGGCTGCTTCGCGCAAGCTCGACAAGGCGGTCTCGAAGGGCGTCATCCACGCGAACCAGGCCGCGAACCGCAAGTCGGCCATCGCGAAGGCCGTCAACGCTCTCTGAGCGCACGGTTCGCCCGCGTCCGCGTGACACGCTGAACGTCACGACGGCCGCACAGGCTTCCCACGGAGGGGCGCCGACCCGCACGGGTCGGCGCCCCTCCGTGCGTGCAACGGAAGAACACCGGAGTCCGACGAAGTAGAGCCGTGGTCCGGCGCGGTAGAGCCGTGGACCGGCGACAGAGAGCCGTGGACCGCCGCTGAAGACCTCGACGGAGGGCGCGCTCAGCGACCGTGGGCGCGGGCGATGGTGAGGACCGCACGCTCGACGGCGAACACCGGGTCACGCCCGGCGCCCTTGACCTCCGCGTCGGCCTGGGCGACGGCGCTGATCGCCGTGGCGAGCCCCTCCGGTGTCCAGCCCGCGAGCTCGCGGCGCGCCCGGTCGACCTGCCAGGGGGCGAGACCGAGGTCCTTCGCCGTGATCCCCCCGCGGCCGCGCATCGCGCCGACCTTCGCGAGCGCACGGAGCTTCATCGCGAGCGCCGCGACGAGCGGCACCGGGTCGGCGCCGGTCGCGAGCGCGTGGCGCAGGAGCGCGACGGCCTCTCCCGCGTTCCCGGCGACGGCGGCGTCGGCGACGCGGAACCCGGTCGCCTCGACCCGCCCTCCGTAGTACCGGTCCACGACGGCCTCGCTCACGGTGCCGTCCGTGTCCGTGACGAGCTGGCTGCAGGCCGCGGCGAGCTCGCGGAGGTCGTTGCCGACCGCCTCGACGAGGGCGCGCACCCCCGACGCGTCGATGCGTCGGCGGGCGCGGCGGAACTCGGCGGTGACGAACGCGGTCTTGTCGGAGTCCTTCTTGATCGCCTCGACCGCGACGACGGGCGCTCCGCTCGCCTTGATCGCGTCGAGCATGCGCTTGCCGCGCACCCCGCCCCCGTGCACGACGACGACGGTCGTCTCCGGGTCGGCGGTCGGGACGTAGTCCACGACGTCGGCGACGAGCGCGTCCGTCGCCGCCTCCGCGCCCTCGACCACGACGACCTTCGCCTCGCCGAACAACGACGGGCTCGCCGCGACGGTGAGCATCCCCGCCTGGTACGTGGCGCCCTCCATCGTGACCTTCTCGACCTCGGGGTCGCGCTCGCGCGCGAGCCCGACGATCGCGTCCACGGCCCGCTCGGCGAGGAGGGACTCGGGGCCCTGCACCAGCACGACCGGCGCGAGCCGGACGTCGTCCCACGCGAGCGACGGGCCGGCGGACGGGCGGGCGGTGCGGGTCGGCGCGGGCATGGCACCAGCCTCCCACGAGCCACCCACCGCGCGAGAACGCCGCCGCGTGTCCGGACGCCCCGGGCTCGCCGTCCCCGGCCTCGCGGGCTGTGGGCTGTGGGCTCCGGGCTCCGGGCTCCGGGCTCCGGGCTCCGGGCTCCGGGGACCGTCCACCACGGTCCCGGCCGCAGGCTTCCAGGGCGGGGAAGCCCGCGCCGTTCAGCCGCAGCCCGCGGCGGCGAGGACGCCGTCGCGCACGACGAGTGCGAACGTGCCGCAGGTGTCGGTCCGCAGCACCGTCGCGCCGACGCCCCGGTAGAGGTCGAGGGCTCTGTCGGTCGGGTGCCCGTAGGTGTTCTCCCCCGAGCTGACGAGCGCGACCGTCGGGGAGAGCAGCCCGGCGAGGCGGTCGGACTGCGTCGCCGAGCCGTGGTGCGCGACCTTGACGACGTCGACCGGCCCGGAGCCGCGCTGCGCGAGGGTCCGCGCGAGGGCTGCCTGGCCGGCGTCCTCCAGGTCGCCGAGGGCGACGACGTCCATCCCCGCCACGTGCAGGAGGAGCGCCACGCTCGCGTCGTTCGCGCCGCCGTCGGACTCCGTGGCGGCTCCGCCTCGAGAGGGGGCACGGGACGCCGCCGACGACGTGCCCGGTCCTGGTCCGGCGTCCGACGGTCCGCCGCCCACCCCGGCCTGGAGCACCTCCCACCCGACGCCGGCGGCGGTGCCGTCACCACCCGCGCTGCCGACGGTCCCCGCCGTCGCCACCTGGACCGGCACGTCCGCCTCCGTGAGCGCGGCGAGCGCCCGCTCGGCCTGCTCCGGGGGATCCGTCGTGGCGGTCACGAGGGCGCGCTCGACCGTCCGGCCGCGGAGGACGGCGTCGAGACCGCCCACGTGGTCGGCGTGGAAGTGGCTGAGGACGAGCAGGTCGACCCGGTCGACGCCCAGCCGGTCGAGGCACCCGCCCGCCGCGGTCCCCGGTGGCCCCACGTCGACGACGACCGCCGACCGGGGCCCGGATCGCAGCACGAGGGCGTCGCCCTGCCCGACGTCGCAGGCGACCGCGGCCCAGTCCGGCGGCACCGGTCCGGCTGTCACGACGAGCGGGCGCACGAGCGCGACGACGAGCACCACCAGGACCACGCCGGCGACCCCGCCCGCGAGGACCTGACCCGGGCTCCGGCGAGGGCGTCTCGGCGCCGCGACCGGCCACGCCGGACGTCCGCGCTCGGCCGACACCCGCCGTCGGGCGACGCGGGCCGCCCGCGCGACGCGGTCGCGCAGGGGTGGCGACGACGCGCGCCGGACGGCACGACGCTCCCCGGCCTCGTGCAGCGCGCGCCACCGCAGCACGACGGCTCGCAGCACGACGGTCCCGAGCGCGAGCAGGACCAGCCCGCCGACGCCTCCGGGCCACGGCAGCCGCGCGCCGGGCAGGCCTGCGAACGCCGCGGCGACGCCCGCGATCCACCCCGTGAAGAGCCCGGCGGCCCACGCGAGCGCGGTCGCCGCGCCCGGCCACCACGGCGCGACGAGGGTGGCGAGGACTCCCAGGACGGTCGCGGGACCGAGAGCCGGGGCCGCGAGCAGGTTGGCGGGGACGGACCACGTGCTCACGCTCGGGTCGAGCAGGACGAGCACCGGGGCGCACGCGGCCTGGGCGGCGACGGGAACCGCGACGACGTGCGCGGCGGCCCGCCCGCACCACGGCGCCATCCGGCGGGCGAGCGGCGTCGTGAGGAGCGCGAGCCCGGCCGTCGCCGCGACCGAGAGGACGAACCCGTACGAGCGGGCGAGCCCGGGATCGAGGACGAGCAGCACGACGACGCCCGCCGCGAGCGCGGCGACGGCGCGCGACGGCCTGCCGAGCGCGATGCCGAGCACCCCGACGGCGCCCATCGCCGCGGCCCGCAGCACGCTGGGCTCCGGGTGGACGAGCACGACGAAGCCGACCATGGCCGCACCCGTGACGACCACGCGCACCCCGCGGGGCGCGCGGGCGAGGACGCACAGGCCGGCCACGCAGGCGACGACGATCGCGAAGTGCCCGCCGGACACGGCCGTGACGTGCGTGAGCGACGTCGTGCGCATCGCCTCGTCCAGGGCGGGTTCGAGCCGCGAGATGTCGCCGACCGCCACGCCCGGGACGAGGCCCCGCGCCTGCGGGCTCAGCCCGTCCGTCGCGTCGAGGAGCCCCCGCCGCATGGCGTGCACGCCACGCAGGAACGCGCCCGGCGGCTCGACGACGCGCGGCGGCCCCTCGGTCCGGAGCATCGTCCGGTCGCCCTGGACGGCGAGCCGGCCCGTCACCACGACGGACGCCCCGTACGCGAGGTCGTCCCAGCCGTCGCCGGGTCCCGTCACGACGACGGTGCCCGCCGCTGCGGTCGTCACGCCGCGCGCGGTGAGCTCGCGCAGGGAGACGCGCACCTCGTGACGGTCGGTGGCGCCCGACCACGGGTTCGTCCGCGGCACGACGGCGGAGCGCACGACCGCGGTGACCCTCGCCGTCGCGCCCTGGCCGGCCAGGTCGGCGAGCGCCTGCCGATCGGCGAGCTGCGCCCCTGCGGACAGGAGCACCGCCGCCACGCACGCGACCACCAGTGCGCCCTGCGCCAGCACGTTCCTGGCCCGACCCGACCGGGCGGGCCGCCTGGGGCTCCCCGGACGTCGTCGGTCTCCCGGCCCCGACGGCGTGCGCGCGACGCCCGGTGAGGTGGCGGTCCGCGGAGCCGTCGGCGTCCCGCGGCGGCCACGTCGTCCTCCGGGCAGCAGCACCCCGAGCGCGACGCCCAGCAGCACGACGGCGAGCGACGCGCCGCGCAGGGCTGCCGTCGGCGTCGTGCCGACCGCGAGGAACGCCGTCCCCCAGGCCGCGAGCGCCGCCGGGACGAGCCGCAGGTCGGTCACACCCGGACGAGGTCGCGCACGTCCGCGAGGACGGCGGGCCCGATCCCGCTCACCTCGCCGAGCTCGTCGACCGTCGTGAACGGACCGTTCTCCTCCCGCCACGCGACGATGCGCTCGGCGAGCACGGGCCCGATCCCGGGCAGCGCGTCGAGCGCCGCGGCGTCGGCCGTGTTGAGGTCGACCGTGCCGTCCGCGGCGGTCCCCGCCGCAGGTGGTGCCGACGCCGCCTCGGGCACCGCCTCACCGGGGCGCGGGACGACGATCTGCTCGCCGTCGGTCACCGTCCGCGCGAGGTTCAGTGCCGCGAGGTCGGCCTCGGCCGTCGCCCCGCCCGCCGCGTCGAGCGCGTCGGCGACCCGTGCGTCGGCGGCGACGGTCACGAGGCCCGGCGTGACGACCTGGCCCACGACGTGCACGACCACCCCGCCCGACGCGCCCTCGGCCCCGGTGCCCGCTCCCCCGCCACCCGCGTCGGCTGCCTCCGCGGCCGCACCGCCGGCCGTCTCGTCGGTGTCCGACGAGGTCGCGGGTCCGGCGTCCGCGCCCGTCGCCGCGCCACCGGTGGGCGCCGCGTCGAGCGGCGCGACCGGGGTGACACCGTCGGACGGGGACCGGAGCAGCACGACCCCGGCCGCGAGGAGGAGCACGACGACGAGCGCCGCGACCGCCACCCGGGGCCGCAGCGCCCACCGGCGGCGCCCCTCCTCGCCGAGCCCGGCGAACCCCGCGTGCGACGTGGGGTGCCCGTACGCCGCCGTGTACGCCGTCGACGCGGTCTGGGCGGCCCTGGACCGCAGGCGGTCGACCGCCTCGGCGTCCGCGCCCCCGAGGGCGGCGGGCTCGCCGTCCCCCGTCCCGGGTTCTCCCGCGAGGTCGGTACGCCGGCCCTCGTCCACGTCCGGACGCGGCGGGAGCCAACCGCCCCCCTGGTCGCCCGAACTCCGCGCCCGACCGCGTCGGTGGCGCTCCGCGCCGTCTGGCGCGGCCGGTATTCCCCGGCGACCGGGAGCCTCTCCGCCGAGCGCGGGTCCCGCGCCGTCGTCCGCGGGCCCGAGCGCCGGCGTCCCGATACCGCCCGGCCACGGACCGACGTCGGGGTCGTCGGGCGGCCCGACCTGCGGGAGCGTCGCGGTCGCCGGGTGCCAGGCGAGCGCGGGTCGCGCGGTCCCGGTCACCGCGCGCAGGCGCTGTCGGACGACCGCACCCTCTCGGGCGGGGTCGCGACCGGGACGGGCGTGCTGACGCGGCTCGGGTCGTGGGGTGCTCACGCCGCGACCGTACGGAGCGTCGGTCGGGAGGATCCCGCTCGTCGAAGGCTCCTGGGGACGGGACGCTCCGTCGACGGCCCTGTGCACGGCCACGACGGGCACGACCTCGCCGCGTACGGAGGACCGACGATTCTCGGCGCGTGTCGAGCCGTCCGCGACGCCCGGGTCTCAGCGCGCGGTCGAGCGGCCCTCGACGCCCGAGCCGCGGTCCGCGAGCTCCGCGACGACGACCGCCAGCACGCCCGGTCCGACGTGAGCGCCCAGCACCGCGCTCACCGGGGTCACCACGACGTCCAGGCCCGTGCGGGAGGTCAGCTCGGACGCGAGCCGGTGGGCGCCGGGCTCGTCCCCGACGTGGTGGACCGCGAGCGCGGGCCGTGTCCGACGCGCCGCGGACTCCACGGCGACCGTCGTCAGCCGCTCGACCGCCGCGGCCTTGGTCCGGACCTTCTGCACCACCTCGATCTTCCCGTCCCGCACGGCCAGCAGCGGCCGTACGCCGAGCACCGTCCCCAGCGCCGCGGACGCCGCGCTGAGGCGGCCGCCGCGGCGGAGGTGGTCGAGGGAGTCGACGAGGAACACGGCGCGGCTCGCGTCGGCGACCTCGATGGCGCGCCGCGCGACGACGTCCGTGCTCTCCCCTGCCGCCGCGGCCCGGGCGGCGGCCTGCGCCGCGAAGCCCAGCCCCATCGCGACGGTCCGGGAGTCCACGACCCGCACCGGGACCGGCGCGTCCGCCGCGGCGAGCGCGGCCGCGTGCACCGTGCCCGAGAGCTCGCCCGAGAGGTGGACGGAGACGATCTCGCGCGCCCCCGCGGCGGCGGCCGCGGCGTACGCCTCGGCGAAGGCGCGCGGCGTCGGCTGCGAGGTCGTGACCCGGCGACCGGCCTGGAGGTGCGCCGCCACGTCCTCGGCGGTGAGGCCCACCCCCTCGAGCGAGGACTCGTCGTCGACGATCACGTGCAGCGGGACTGAGCGGAGCCGCTCGTCGGGGACGGGCGGGAGGGACGCCGTCGAGTCGGTGACGACGTGCACGCGGTGGTCGGTCATGGCCGCGCCACCTTACGGCGCGCGCGGGCCGTCGCGCATCCCGGCCCGGCTGCGCCCCCGCGGTGCCGCCCCTACGATCCGAGCATGGCCGACGACGCCGCACAGTCCCCGACCGAGCTCGCCGCCCTGCGCGCGGCCGCCGCGCAGGCCGCCGCCGAGGCCGCCGAGGCCAGGGCCGCCGCCGCGCAGGCGGCCCTCGAGGCCGCGGAGGCGGCCGCGCAGGCAGGCACGGCTCCCGAGGCCGCGGCTCCCGAGAGCTCCGGCGCGCCGGCGACCGGCGCTTCCGCCGACGCCACGGACCCTGCCGACAGCCCCGAGGCGAGCGGCCCCCGCGAGGGGGCCGCGTCGTCGGGCACCGGACCGAGCGCGGGGGCGGACGCGCCTGCCGAGGAGGCTGCGCCGTCGGGCACCGGACCGCTCGAGGGCTACGCGGCCGAGGTGGCGGCCGGCTACGCGTACCGGGGCGGCACGCTCGCGCTCGGCGCGCTCCTCGAGGGCGAGCCGGGCACCGAGCCGACGCCGCGCGCCGACGTGCAGGTGGGGTTCGCGCTCAGCATGCTCAACCGGCACGGGCTCGTCGCGGGCGCGACCGGGACCGGCAAGACGAAGACGCTGCAAGGCATGGCCGAGGGGCTGTCCGCCGCGGGCGTGCCCGTGTTCCTCGCGGACGTCAAGGGCGACCTGTCCGGGCTCGCCGTGCCCGGCGAGTCGAACGAGAAGATCGTGGAGCGCTCCGCGTCGATCGGGCAGGACTGGGACCCGACGACCTTCCCCGTCGAGTTCTACTCGCTCGGCGGGCTCGGGACCGGTGTACCGATCCGCACGACCGTCACGGACTTCGGCCCGCTGCTGCTGTCCAAGGTCCTCGGGCTCAACGAGACGCAGGAGTCGAGCCTCGGGCTGATCTTCCACTGGGCCGACTCCCAGGGGCTCGCGCTGCTCGACCTCAAGGACCTGCAGTCGACGATCGCCTACCTCACGTCGGACGAGGGCAAGGCGGAGCTCAAGGGCATCGGCGGGGTGTCGAGCGCGACGGCGGGCGTCATCCTCCGCGAGATCGTCGCCCTGCAGGCGCAGGGGGCGGACGTGTTCTTCGGCGAGCCCGCGTTCGCGACGTCCGACCTGCTGCGCACCGCCCCCGACGGCCGCGGCGTCATCTCCGCGCTCGAGCTGCCCGCGGTGCAGGACCGCCCCGCGCTGTTCTCGACGTTCCTCATGTGGCTGCTGGCCGACCTGTTCCAGGAGCTGCCCGAGGTCGGGGACGCGGAGAAGCCGAAGCTCGTCTTCTTCTTCGACGAGGCGCACCTGCTGTTCACGGGCGCGTCGAAGGAGTTCCTCCAGCAAGTGGTGCAGACCGTCCGGCTCGTGCGGTCGAAGGGCGTCGGCGTGTTCTTCGTGACGCAGAGCCCCAAGGACGTCCCCGCCGACGTGCTCGCCCAGCTCGGCAACCGCGTCCAGCACGCGCTGCGCGCCTTCACGCCCGACGACGCCGCGGCCCTCCGCGCGGCCGTGCGCACCTACCCGACGTCCCCCTACGACCTCGAACGCCTGCTGCAGTCGCTCGGCACGGGCGAGGCCGTCGTCACGGTGCTCACGGAGAAGGGCGCGCCGACCCCCGTCGCGTGGACCCGCGTGCGGGCGCCGCAGTCGTCGATGGAGCCGGCACCCGCCACCGTGCTCGAAGGCGTCGTGGCCGCGTCGCCCGGGTTCGCGCGCTACGGCACGGCGGTCGACAACGAGTCCGCGTTCGAGCTGCTGCAGGTCCGGGTGCAGGAGCAGGCCGCGGCCCGCGCCGCCGCCGAGGCGGCGGAGGTCGAGGCCGCAGCGCAGGAGAAGGCGGCGAAGGAAGCCGCCAAGGAGGCCGAGCGCGCGGCCAAGAAGGAGCAGGCCGAGCTGGAGAAGATGCGCGCGAAGCTCGAGCGCGACGCGGCGAAGAGTCGCTCGGGGTCGGGCGGGTCGTCCCGGTCGCGGTCGTCGAGCCCGCTCGACTCGTTCCTCCGCTCCGCCGGCACCCAGCTCGGCCGCGAGCTCACCCGCACCATCTTCGGCACCCGCCGCCGCTGACCCCCACGTGTTGTGGGCGTGAAATGGGCTCGATGTCGACCCCGAAACCCGGCCCATTTCATGCCCGCAAGCGTCTCCCGGCGGTCAGGGCCTGGCGGCGGGCCTCCGCCACCCGGGCGACGAGGTCGTCGGGGAAGCGCAGGACGTCGTCCGCCGTCACGACGAGCACACGCCAGCCGAGAGCCTCCAACGCCTGCTTGCGTCGGATGTCGCGGCGCCAGGTGGCCCGGTCGGTGCGGTGGACGTCGCCGTCGTACTCGATGGCGATGCGGAGCCGTGGATAGGACAGGTCGGGCAGCGCGACGAACCGCCCGACGTCGTCGTGCACCGGGCGGTTCACCTCCGGGCACGGAAGCCCCGACTGGACCAGGAGGAGCCGGGTCCGGCTCTCCATCGTGGAGTCCGTCCCTGGCCTGACGAAGTCGAGCGCCTCCCGGCACGCGACGATCCCCTTCGCCTTGCGCGTCGTCCGGGCGATCTCGCGCAGGGAGCCGACGTCGGTCACGGGCTCCTGGCGCCGCGTCATCGCGTCAGCGAGGACCACGAGCTCGTCGCGGCGCAGGACGCGGGCGAGGTGGACCCAGGTCTGCGGGGCCGTCGTCGTGAGAAGCCCGTCGAGGTTCGTCGTGCGCAGACCGTTCCCCGTGGCATGGTGCGCGACGACGTCCCCTCGCTGCGGACGGGCGGCTCGCCCTGGGGACACGACGTGCACGCGGTCGTCGTCCGCGAGCCGCCACGGAACCTCCACGCCGAGCAGACGGAGCGCGGTGACGTGCCCGAACGCGACGCCGGGGCCGAGGATCAGCGCTGCGGCACGGCACCGCTCGACGATGTCGTCCCGACCGGCCGGGGCCCGTACGCCGTGGTGAGGCGAGACCAGCTTCACTGATCGGAATCGTCGGCGCGACGGCGTCTCCTGCCGATCCCGAACACGAAACGGCACACCGGCGGGCGATCTGTTCGTCATGTGCGCCAGGCTCGCGGGGCCGGTGCACCCCCCACCAGCCCTCGCTGACGATCTGTGGACAACCCCTCGGTTGTGGGCATGAAATGGGCCCGGTTTCGGAGTCGAAACCGAGCCCATCTCATGCCCACAACCGGGTTGGGGGTCAGACGACGATGTTGACCAGCTTCGGGGCGCGGACGATGACCTTGCGGACCTCGGCGCCGTCGATCGCTCGCACGACGTTCGGCTCCGAGAGCGCGGCGGCGGTGAGGTCCTCCTCCGTGATCGACGGCGGCACCTCCAGGCGCGCGCGCACCTTGCCCTTCACCTGGACGACGCACGTCACGGTGTCCTCGACGAGGTAGCGCTCGTCCGCCGTCGGGAAGGGTTCGTGCGCGAGCGAGCGGTCGTGGCCCAGGCGCTCCCACAACTCCTCGGCGATGTGCGGCGCGACGGGAGCGGTCATGAGCACGAGCGGCTCGACGGCCTCGCGCGGCACGCGGTCGAGCGACGTGAGGTGGTTGTTGAGCGTGATGAGCTTCGCGATCGCCGTGTTGGGGCGCATGTGCTCCATCTCGACGCGCACGTCGGCGATGGCGCGGTGCACCGCCCGCAGGGTCGCGGCGTCGGCCGGCTCGTCGACGACCGTCAGCTCGCCGGTCTCCTCCGAGACGACGTTGCGCCACAGCCGCTGCAGGAACCGCTGCGACCCGACGACGGCGCGCGTCTCCCACGGGCGCGACAGGTCGAGCGGACCCATCGACATCTCGTAGACGCGGAACGTGTCGGCGCCGTACTCGGCGTACATCTCGTCGGGCGTGACGACGTTCTTGAGGGACTTGCCCATCTTGCCGTACTCGCGCTGCACGACCTCGCCGTTCCAGCGGTACACGACCTCGCCCGAGCCGTCGGACGCGGGCTCCTCCGTGACCTCGGCGGCCGGCACGTACTGGCCGCGCGCGTCGGTGAACGCGTACGCCTGGACGTAGCCCTGGTTGAAGAGCTTGTGGAACGGCTCGACGCTCGTCACGTGGCCCAGGTCGTAGAGGACCTTGTGCCAGAAGCGCGCGTAGAGCAGGTGCAGCACAGCGTGCTCGACGCCGCCGACGTACAGGTCCACTCCCCCGGCGCGGCCCGCGCTCGGGTTGTGCTCCGGGCCCATCCAGTACCGCTCGAGGCTCGCGTCGACCACGACGTCCTCCGCGCCGCCGTCCCACCGCGGGTCGAGGTAGCGCAGGTAGTACCAGCACGACCCCGCCCAGTTGGGCATGGTGTTCGTGTCGCGGCGGTACCGCTTGGGCCCGTCGCCGAGGTCGAGCGTGACGTTGACCCACTCGTCGTTGCGGCCCAGCGGCGCCTCGGGCGACGAGTCGGCGTCGTCCGCGTCGAAGGTGCGGGGCGCGTAGTCCGGGACGTCCGGCAGGTCGACGGGCAGCAGCGCGTCGGGGATCGCGACGGGCTGGTCGTTCTCGTCCCAGACGATCGGGAACGGCTCGCCCCAGTAGCGCTGGCGACTGAACAGCCAGTCGCGCAGGCGGTACGTCGTGGTCCCCTCGCCGAGGCCCTTGCCGACCAGCCACTCGGTGATGCGACGCTTGGCCTCCGCCACGTCGAGCCCGTCGAGCGACACCTCGTCGTTCGACGACCCGACGGCGACGCCGTCACCCGTGTACGGGCCGGTGAAGTCCTCCGGCAGCCCGCCCTCGGGCTCGACCGTGCGCACGACCGGCAGCCCGAACGCCTCGGCGAACGCGAAGTCGCGCTCGTCGCCGCCGGGGACCGCCATGATCGCGCCCGTGCCGTAGCCCATGAGGACGTAGTCGGCGGTGAAGACCGGGATCGTCTGCCCGTTCACCGGGTTCACCGCGAGGTGCCCGGTGAACACGCCCGTCTTCTTGCCCGCGTCGGCCTGGCGCTCGACCGCCGTCTTCGCGGCCGCCTCCCGACGGTAGGCGGCGACCGCCTCGACCGGCGAGCGGTGCCCGCCGGTCCACGCGCTCGACGTGCCGTCGGGCCAGTGTGCCGGGACCTCGTCGAGCAGCGGGTGCTCGGGCGAGACGACCATGAACGTGGCGCCGAACAGCGTGTCCGGGCGGGTCGTGAAGACCTCGATCTCGCCACCGGACTCCGCCGCGGCGTCGTTCGCGCCGTCGGGCGTGCCGAGCACGGCGAACCGCACCAGCGCGCCCTCGCTGCGCCCGATCCAGTTGCGCTGCATCGCCGTGACCTTCTCCGGCCAGTCGATGAGGTCGAGATCGTCGGCGAGGCGGTCGGCGTACGCCGTGATGCGCATCTTCCACTGGCGCAGGCTGCGCTGGAACACCGGGAAGTTGCCGCGCTCGGAGCGGCCGTCGGCCGTGACCTCCTCGTTCGCGAGGACGGTGCCCAGGCCCGGGGCCCAGTTCACCGGCGACTCGTCCACGTACGCGAGGCGCTGGGAGTCGACGACGGCGCGGCGCTGGGTCGGCGTGAGCGTCGCCCAGTCCGCGCCCTCCTCGACACCGTCCACCCCGCCCGGCACCGAGCGAGCACCGGAGGCGAGCTCGGCCTCGAGCTCCGCGATGCGTCGGGCACGGCCACGGCCGCCGTCGGGGCGCAGCGCGTCCGCGTCGTACCAGGAGTCGAAGATCTGCAGGAAGATCCACTGCGTCCAGCGCACGTAGTCGGGGTCGATCGTCGCGAACGTGCGGCGCGAGTCGTGCGCCAGGCCGAGGCGACGCAGCTGACGACGCATGTTCGCGATGTTCGCCTCGGTCGTCACGCGCGGGTGCTGCCCCGTCTGCACGGCGTACTGCTCGGCCGGCAGGCCGAAAGCGTCGTAGCCGAGCGCGTGCAGCACGTTCTCGCCGCGCATGCGCCGGAAGCGCCCGACGACGTCCGTCGCGATGTACCCGAGGGGGTGCCCCACGTGCAGGCCCGCGCCCGACGGGTACGGGAACATGTCCATGATGAAGTACGGGCTCGCGCCCTCGGGGCCCTGGCCGTCGCCGTCCGTGAGCTCGCCCGTGGGGTTGGCGGCCCAGAAGGTGCCGCGCTGCTCCCAGAGCTCCTGCCACTTGAGCTCGATCTGCTCCGCGAGCGCCGGCGTGTAGCGGTGTGCGGGGCCGCCCGCGGCGGGGGCGTCCGAGGCGTGCGGGATCGAGGCGGTGTCAGGCGTGGTCACCCGGCCGAGTTTACCGGCCGACGGGAGGCACGACGGCGGCCGTCCGGCCCGTGCGAGGATGTGCGCCGTGATCATCGTGACGACCAACGAGGTGCCCGGCTACCGCATCGACGCGGTGCTCGGCGAGGTGATGGGCATGACCGTGCGCAGCGCGAACATCGGCGCGAACTTCGTCGCGTCGTTCCGCTCGATCGGCGGCGGCGAGGTGACGGAGTACACGAAGCTCGTCTACGAGTCCCGCCAGGAGGTCATGCACCGCATGGTCCAGGAGGCGCAGCGCCGCGGCGGGAACGCCGTCGTCGGGATGCGCTTCGACACGGGCGAGATCGCGGCGTCGTTCTCGGAGGTGTGCGCGTACGGCACCGCCGTCGTCGTCACGCCGATCCCGGCGGGCCAGCCCGGCGCGACGGCGCAGTCCGCCCACCAGGCCCAAGGTGCGCCGTCTGCTCCCCCGCAGCCGGGCGGTCACGGATACCCGCAGGACGCCGCGCCGGACCAGCCGGCCTGGCGCTGACGCCGCCCGCACGGACGCGCGTCGCCGAGCCCTCGCCCGGCGGCGGCGTCCGTCAGAACAGCGTCATGATGATGGGGCCCTTGACCAGCAGGATCCACGCGACGAGCGCGACGTAGCCGATCGCCAGGAACAGGTGCCGGTTGCCCACGAGCGTGCGACGCACGCCGTCGCCCGCGGGAAGGTACCCCTCCTGGACGGCGTGGACCACCTGGTACCAGAAGAGCGGCAGCATGGCGAACCACACGACCATGCAGTAGGGGCACATCGCCGAGATCGCGTACATCGTCGTCCAGACGAGGAAGACGATCAGGCCCATGCCGACGGTCGTGCCGCCGAGGAGGGCCAGCCAGTACCAGCGCGGGAGCCGCGCCCCGGCGAGCAGCACGACACCCGTCGTGATGACGACGGGGAAGGCCGCGATGCCCAGCAGCGGGTTCGGGAACCCGAGGAGCGCGCCCTGCCACGAGTCCATCGCGTCGCCGCAGTCGAGCAGCGCGTTGAGGCTGCACGACGGCACGTGGTTCGGGTCCGCGAGCTTGAGGAACTTCTCGACGGCCAGCGCCGCCGAGCCCGCCAGACCGATCGCGCCGGCCACGACGAGCAACCAGCCCATCGCGCGCACGCTGATCGGACGGGGACCGGACGACGGCTGCAGCTCGTCGTCGTGGTCGGCGGACACGCTCGCACCGGCGGTGGCGCTCTTGCTCACGGGGACGCTCCTCGTGGGTCACCGGCTCGCGCCGGACGTGACGGGGCGCACGGCGGTGCGCGCCGGGCACAACCTACCGCGCGCCGCTGGGTCCCGGCTGGGAGTCCGCCGAGGTAAGGCGTGGTCGATCGAGGTAGAGGCGTGGTCGCGTTTCCCGACGGCGTGTGGTCACCCTGGGTGGTCGGGGTGGGTGGTGGTGCCGCGTCTACCATCCGCGCCGCTCGTTCCTCGCGTCGCTCCCGCCGGGCCCGACCACGACGCGGCACCACCA